>JADFYY010000038.1 GCA_015232825.1 Magnetococcales bacterium | reverse complement strand
TCCCGTACACTCCGACGTAAGGTATCCCACAAGGTAGCGGGTTGGCCCTCCAAATAGAGAGCGGCCCGTTCCATTAAGTCAGTCACAGAAGAGATTACCCTCTGCGGGGATTGCACGGTCAACTCTCGCACCACCCCACGATAACCCGCATGTCGCATCCAGACCGCTGCCACCGGCACCCCTGCCAACTCAGGCAAACGGGCTATACCCGCAGAGACCTTGCCCACAGCCCCCTGTCCCATCCCTCCCCCAGAGGCAAACAGGGCCACCACTCCATCGTTTTTAAGATGACGCACTAAAGGTTTGATGCCATCTGGATCCATCGGATCCAAGGAGACGAATTCAATCCAGTCACACCAGACGCGCAACCGTTTCGAGGGCATTTCACGAGGATGAAGGGCAAAGCGTGTCCCAGGGGAGAGAAATGGAGCCAGAAAAAACCAATCCCAAGGGTGATCATGGTTGATCATGACCAGCATCCCGCCCTGACCCGGTCGCAAATAGGCCACACCATGGGCGCGGACCCGAAACAGCTTGGCAACACACCACAAAGCGAGCTTTTGTCGCAACCCGATCATACCCAAAACTCCTCAAAAAAACGGCCACGCCCTCTAAAAAAGAGTGCGTGGCCGTTTTAAGCAAACAAAACCTTCAGAAAAGATCAGACTTGTACCATGATATCATACAGCACGGTACTGGTTTTCGCAATATTGTCGCCCACATTAGAGAGGTGACGGTAAAGCTCGCGCCGTTTGAACATCAAGATGGTCTGCTCCATAAGCAGGGTTTCCAAATTTTCCGTTGGTTTCTCTTTCATACGGCTGACTCTTGTTTCCGTATCAAACATGCGAGCCAACGCCTTGCGGTAAGAGGTTTCGACCTCATGCTCTGAAGCCGTGGCGGCCCGTGCATCCTCAACCGCTCCCAAGGGGTCGTAGGACAATTTGGCAAAGCCACGCTGTAAAGCAAAAGCTCCACGACTCATGATATTTGCCATCTCCAGCGCATATGGATCTGGAGTCATCTGTAGCATCTCCACTTCACGCACAGTGGTTTTGGCATAGTTGATGATCATGTCAATGTTCGTAATGGCACGATAGATATCCTCGCGATCCAAAGGCGTGGCAAACGCCTTGCCAAGAATACTCAAGTTACGCGCCTTGACAACATCGCCTTTCTTTTCAATCTCACGCACCAAGAGAGCCGACTGCTCATCCCCTTTTTCCATAAACGCCACCAGAGCATCCATGGCCTCGACCATGAGTACACACTGGTCATCGAGCAGGGAGAAAAAATCCGGGACTTCAGGAAAAACATTGGCCAAAATTCTCTTCATCAAGGAGGGAGGCGGCCCCTCATCCACATAGACCTTAGAACGTCTAATCGTCGAAGTTTCACTCATTTTTAAACTCCTTAGGAGACCTGCACCACGATGTCATGAAGCACGGAACCGGCCTTGGCAATTTGATCGCCCGCATTGGAAAGGTGCCGATAGAGTTCGCGCCGTTTAAAAATCTCCGTGACACGATCCATAACACGGGCCTCAACTCTCTCCTCTTTGCTCTGCATGATATGCTGGACGTGAGCATCGACCTGAAACAGCACGCTAAGTGCCTTACGATATGCCTTTTCGACATTGCGCTCCGATTTGCCCACGGCCAATGCGTCATCCTCAGCCACGGCAGGCGTTTCTCTCAGTTTGGAAAAACCGAGTTTCAAAGCATCGGTCCCTTCGCTTAAGATCCTCGCCATATCCAAGGCATATTGATCTGGCGTCAACTTAAGATGACCCATCTCCTGGATGGTGGTGTTGGCATAGTGCAAAATGGTATCAATCGAGTGAATGATCCGATAGATATCCTCGCGATCCATTGGGGTGGCGAACGACTTGTTCAATACATACATGCTGTGATTCTTAAGTTCTGAACCCTTTTTTTCCAACTCAACGATGGTCTGAGCCTTACTCGCATCACCGGCCATATAGTCCACCAAGGCCTGCATGGCATCCGAAGCGATGGCGCACTGCGCATCGATCAGGCTATAAAAATCGGGTACACGGGGATAAACATTAGCAAGAAGTTTGTTTGCGATTGCAGAACTGCCGCTCATTTTAAAACCTCCAAATAGGGGGCCAATCGGCCCAACAAGTTTAAATCACCAGGATTGGGTTTTCAAACATTCACAGCACGAGATCAGATGGCGTTACCGACAATCATCTTGACGATGTAATAGGTCAGAATCGACACGAACGCAGAGCCGGGAATGGTGATCAACCAAGTACTGACAATCTCTTTCGCCTTGGCCCAGCGCACAGCCTTGGGCCGTTCCGAGGCACCAATACCCATGATGGCGGAGCTGACGACGTGGGTGGTGGAGACCGGGGCCCCAAAAACCGATGCGGCCAGAATCAAGGTTCCAGAGGTCAATTGGGTATCCAAAGCATGCAAGGGGCGCACTTTAAAGATGCCAAAACCGACGGTGCGCACAATACGCCAACCACCGGAGAGAATTCCTAGGGTGATGGCTGCAGCACAGGACAAAATAACCCAGAAAGGCACGGTGAACGACGTGATAAACCCGCCCAACACCAACACCAAGGTGATGATACCCATACTTTTTTGCGCGTCGTTGGCACCATGCGAGAAAGCCAAGCCAGCGGCAGTGATGAACTGAAACCGCTTCAACCAACGATTGGCGGAGGGCTCTTCATTTCTGAGCAGCCAGCGCATCCCTTTATGGATAAAGAAACCGCACCAGAAGCCAAGCAAAGGCGAGACGACCAAGGAGAGGAGAATCTTGGTAAAACCGGTAAACTTACCATGGGCCAGTTCGGAAAAGCCCCAGATCACATTTTGAGAACCTGCGGAGACCACGACCGCACCGATCAGGCCACCCACCAAGGCATGGGAAGAGGACGAGGGAATACCATACCACCATGTTGCCATGTTCCAAAAAATGGCACCGAAAATGCCACACAGAACAATCGTCATGGAGAGCCCGGCAGGCAAATCACCAATGGTAATGAACTTACCAATAGTATTGGCCACAGCGGTTCCGCCAAGAAGCGGTCCAAGAAACTCGAAGGTGCCGACAACGATGACGGATTGAATCGGGGTCATGGCACGAGAAGCGATGATGGTGCCAATGATGTTTGCGGCGTCATGAAAGCCATTGGTATAGTCAAATATAAGCACTATCACAACAGCCGACACGGCCAATACAAAGAGTGTATCCATGTGTATCCTTTTCTTCTATAGTTGCGTAGATTAGGTCATTAGCAAGCATTAAACAAAGCGATAAGAGATTTTAAGCGACTCTTTGGCCATTCGGTTAGCGCGCATATGCCGAACAACATCCGAGCCACGATAAAACGCTCTCTCATCTCAAGTCGCAGCCGACCAACGGGATTGAACGAAAATATACCGCCAAAAAGTGCATCACTGCAAAGGGTAATTATCACGGAACTGCAAAAATTATTTGTTTATTGAGTTGGCAAGCACCTATTTGCCGCCAACAACAGAGTAAAAATACATTTTTTTAATGTATTAAATACACGCCTTGCTTTTAATCACAACAGAGCATAAAATAAATAAATTTCAACCCACTTCAATCAATTCAGGCACTCCAGATAGACATGGCGACATCCACCCAGCCTCTTTCCTTTCCTGCCAGACGTTTTCATGGCACCTTGGTCGCGCTGGCCTTGGTTTTAACCTGCGAGCCTCTTGGCGCAACGGAGGAGAACCCGCCCACTCCGCTGGATACCAACACACAAAAGACGATTCAATCCCTGGCCAAACATGCGGAAGCCAACCTGCGCGTGCGCCATTTCACCACGCGCAATGGAGCCTTGGAGAAATATCAAAAAATCCTGACCATGGACCCAAACCACCCACTGGCCTGGGAAGGGATGCGTAAAATCGTCCAGGCATTCCAGAATCTCTCGAACGAGGCGGAGCAGGCGGGTCAACCGGCCTTGGCAAAAATGCGTGCTAAAAAGGCGCAACAGGTGCAAGCCCTCATAGACGCCCATGACCAATCAGGACCAACCGAGAAAAAAATTCCGATCAAAAAGGTCAAGCCACCCGTCAAAAAGCCGGTCCAAAACAAGACCGAGACCAAAGAGATCCCCCTCAAGCCACCCCTGCCACTCCCTGTGGCTGTGGCCGTGTCTGAGGCCGCACCCCCTGTTGAAGAAGAAAAAATCGCGCCTCCCCCAGAATCACCCAAAATACCGGAGGCCACACCCAAGCCCGTTGCCAAAGAATCCAATGCCTTCGCCCCACAGATTAAAATTGAATCCGTCACCGGGATGGAATTCATTGAAATCCCAGAAGGGTGTTTCAAAATGGGCAGTGATTCCAATGACCCGGACGAAAAACCGATCCATGAGGTCTGTCTACAAAAATTCTGGCTTGGTCGCACAGAAGTGACCAATGGACAATTTCGACGGTTCAGAGCCAAACATGACAGCTCCTCCTATGATGGATTGAATCTAAGCGGGGATCTTCAACCTGTGGTCAACATCACTTGGGAGGACGCCAACAGCTTTGCCACTTGGCTCTCTGGTCGGGGAGCCGTCACTTTCCGTCTTCCCACAGAAGCGGAATGGGAATATGCGGCACGGGCCGGTTCCACCACCCTCTTTCCGTGGGGTGACGAAATTGCGGAAGGGTGTCGTTATGCCAATATCGGGGATACCACTGCCAAAAAAGTTTGGCCTAAATGGAACGTCTTTCCCTGCTCAGACGGATACGCAGAAACCGCACCCGTTGGCATGTTTCTTCCCAACAAATTTGGCCTATTCGACATGATCGGCAATGTCTGGGAGTGGGTTTCGGATTGGTACTCCACCACCTATTATGCCACCTCTCCCAAAAACGACCCCAAAGGGCCAGAGGAGGGTCGTTTTCGCAGTGCGCGGGGGGGAAGTTGGGCAAACTGGCCAGACTACGCCCGCACTGCCAACCGTACTGGCATTGATCCGAACAATCGCGACAGACATGTTGGCTTTCGCTTGATCATGGTCCCCTGATCAACCGTCCTCATTGAGATTCAGCCAACGCCTTGTCTAGCAAGGCATTGGCCCCCTCCTCGTCTCCGGCTAAAAACCGCTCAGCCACCCCATGATCCAGCACGTCACGCCAGAACCGCGCCCGCACGGATAATCCACCCGGCACGCGCCTGCGCCACAAGGCCAGCCACTCCGCCAACAAGCCGATCCGCTCTGGCAACCACGCCTCGACTTGACGACGCAGATAACCAGCCAAGGCTGGAGAAGCTCCCCCTGTGCCAATGGCCACCGTGACGGGCAGACGCTCGACGACCGCAGGCCAAACAAAAGTGCAAAATTGCGGTTGATCCACCACATTCAGCAACACATTCCGCGCCACCGCAGCGGCAAAGATCTGTGTGTTGATCGCGACATCACTCAACACGCTCACCGCCAGCCACATACCCTCCAAATGATCGGGACAAAACGGTTCCATCCGCCAGACCGCCTCTCCATCTGCCACGGCCTCACGCAACTGAGCATCCTCCAGAGTCGGCGAGACAATGGTCAAACGCACACCCGCACGCAACAAAGCCCCCCCTTTACGTCCAGCCTCCCCATCTCCACCCACCAAAAGGGCGGCTCGACCTTGCAAACGCAAAAATATTGGCAACACCGCCCCATCCATAAACCAAGCTCCTCGCAAAGAGTGGCAACTCTACTCTGAAACCATTTTTATATATTGACATCATCGGATAGGTAGATCATCGTGGCTCCATCCATTCAACCATCTTTATTTCACGAGCTTTGAATGATTGATTCTCGACCGCACCGTATTTTGGATGTCTGTAATCTGCCTGCTCCAGAGCCCATGGTACGCATTCTGGAGGTCGTGGCAACCCTTTACCCTGGAGAAACTCTATTCGTCACACACAATCGCATTCCACACCTATTATATCCGCGTTTAAAAGAGCGTGGACTAGAAGTGGAGACCGAAGAGTCAACAGATGGCGGCGTCAAACTCAAAATTCGTCGTCCGCACTGATCCCTATCCATCCTAAACGAAATTCTGAAATGCCATGTCAAACTCGACAACACACGATGAATCCACCGCCCAAGACCCCATTCTGACAGAAGCGGAAATCATCCACCAGGTAGGAAAACGAGCCCAGGAGTATTACATGGATGGTCAATACTCCTGCGCCGAGGCCATGCTCAAGGCGTTTGCCGAAGTATTCTCCCCTCACCTCTTCGATTCAAACACCATTACCCGTCTAGCCACACCCTTCAATGGTGGCTTTTCAGAACTGCAACAGGTGTGTGGTGTTCTCACGTCAGGGATTATGTCCATAGGCATGATTGCCGGACGAGACCAACCCGGCGACGAAGAGGCCAAGGAGATTGCCTATACCCTGACCCAAATCTTTTATAAACGCTACATGAGTGAGATCGGTACGACCTCTTGCAAAGAACTCCTGACACGCTGGAAAGATCAAGGCCAGGAAAAAACCCACTGCAGAGCCCACACCCGACGCATGAGCGAACTTTTGGCAGGCATCATCCTGCAAACCGGATTCCACGATCTCCCCATTGATCAAGACGAGTAGGACGCTTTGCAGACCCAAAAATGTGGCAAATGATTCTGATTCATGTGGAAATCCAAGGAGACCGAGATTCAGAGTTCCCGGAACGGATGTACATTTGCCGACATCGGGCCTATGAACGCTATCGAAAACCAGTAGTCGGCTTGGCGATTCTGGCGGATGAAGAGCCGGGCTGGCGAGTCTCGGAATACCGTCTAGAAATGTTCGGATCCGAAGTGATTTATCGGTTCAATACTGTAAAATTGCTGGATTATCTGAAGCGTTTACCCGAACTGGAGGCGTCAGATAATCCATTTGCCATCGTAACCCTAGCTCATCTGCGTGCCAAACAGACCAAAAATCGGATGGAAGAACGATACCAGCACAGGTGGTATATTACACGCAGCTTGCTCAAGCACGGGTTTAGTCATCAGGAAATCATTGATCTTAATAAGTTTATTGAATGGATACTCAGTCTGCCACCAAAAGACGAGAAACGGTTTTGGGAAGAACTATCCAATTGTGAAGAGGGTCAAAAAATGCCTTATATAACGAATGCTGATCGCGTTAAAATCCAGTTCGGAGAACAGAAAGGCAAAGCCGAAATGCTGCTCGATCTTCTTCAAGATCGATTCGGTTTAGTGCCAGAACCGATCCAAAAGCAAGTGGTGTCTGCCGACCTAAACGACATCAATATCTGGGCTAGAAAAATTTTCAAAGCCGACTCACTTCAGGCGATTTTCCACTGACGCTCACAGCTATTGCCGACCCTTTAAACGGTGACAATTAAATCCAGGAGACAACGAATGAAAAAATTTTTAGTAATTTTATCAATTGTAAGCATTGCATTAATATCACACTCTTCCGAAGCAAAAAAAAGCTAAAGCATCGATTGATTTCGGAAGCTACACATGTGAAGAATTTTTGCAAGAAGTTGCGACATCCAATCGTGAAGATATAGGTGCCATCCTGTTATGGCTAGACGGCTATCTGAGCGGCGTGACCGGGGATACGGTACTCAACTGGAAGAATTTTGAATCGTTCGCAGAGAGTTTGGCCGACCGTTGCAACGAACGGCGAGGAGAAAAATTATTGCGTGCGGTAAGAAAAACAGGGGCCAAATAAACTTGTACGATGAGGAAAGGTGGGATTTACTGCCATCCTGCTTTTCTCTCACACTGCCTCATCGCTTTTGGATGGGATCGTTCCCATTCACTGATCGAGCGCGTTTCGTTGTCAGACATTTTGTCATTCATACAGGAACAATAAATCGCCAAGGTTCTCGTCGATTGCCCTTCTCGTCGATTGTCGCGCATGCACTCTTTAATCCAGATTCGATCATAATTATGAGAATCCTCATGATGGTCTTTATTATGTTTCCTTGGCTGTTCATAATATTGAGGTTTATACGTCTCGGCTGAAACGCATCCAGCAATTAAAAAAAGCGTACTGCAAACAGACATAAAAGAGAATTTCATTTTATATCTCCAAAATAGATCAGCAAATCAAAAAAAACGGAGAGTCTGGTAAATGACTCCCCGTTTCTCAATCAAACAGTCACGAATTCATGCATGACATCCAAACAATTTATTTCCAACCCGCTTCTTTTTCGCATTTAGCCATTTCGGCGGGATGCTTTTGTTCCCATGCGGTGATCGAAAGCGTTTCATTATCAGACATCAGGTTGTTCATGCAAGAGCAATAGATGGCCACAGTTGCCTCGGATTGTCCTTCACGTTTGTTGTCTCGGATACATTTTCCAACCCACGCTTCATCGTCGGCACCAGCCATAACCGGACCACTGACAACCGTTAAAGCCGCCATTAAAGTTCCCAAAACCAATGCCGCACGTAACATCTTCATCGCTCCATCTCCCAATTTGCAGTTATTAAGAAACTTGGTACAGGCAAATTTTACATCCATTCACAGAGGAAATCAACGGAGAATTTCATCTATTGGATCCCTAAAAATATATTGAACTCAAACTGTGCCAATTGGACAACAAGGCCTCTTGATTAATTTTGGCCCAGGTAGAGACAAAAATAAACTACCCACGCCCCCTAAACGCAATCACCTCATGCCAGATGCCGCGCAGAATGGCCACTTCCCGCCGGTCCAGTCCAGCGCGTTGGAAAATGGCCTTAAGACTCCCCATCATGTGTCGTTTTTGTCTGGGCTTAATAAAGCCAATAGTGGTCAAGGTCTCTTCC
This sequence comes from Magnetococcales bacterium, assembly GCA_015232825.1. Taxonomy (GTDB): domain Bacteria; phylum Pseudomonadota; class Magnetococcia; order Magnetococcales; family Magnetaquicoccaceae; genus Magnetaquiglobus. The sequence continues at coordinate 10,876 of JADFYY010000038.1, read as the reverse complement.
ATGTGAAGAAACAAACGGTCCATATCCGTAGCGGATGCCAAATGATCCTCTTGAAGTGGATCATAAGCCATGGTTTGACTCTGTCCCAACCCAAGCATGACCTCATAGAGTATAATCAAAACCGCCTGAGCAAGATTGAGTGACCCCTGCTCGCCACAAGTGGGAATGTTGCAAATCACCGAGGCCCGTTCCACATCCTCAGTCACCAAACCAGTCCGTTCCGTACCAAACAAAATCCCCACCTGTAAATCAGGCTGAGCGAATCGTTCTGGCAGATGTGCGGCCAATTCACGAGGGGTATACACGATTTGGCGTTGCCCGCGTGAGCGGTTGGTGGTTGCCACCAGATAATGGACATCCGCCACGGCTGAGGCAACATCAGAAAAGATTTCAGCCTGCTGCAAAATATCCTGACAACCCACAGCAAAAGCATCGGCTTCAGGATGGGGAAACTGACGTGGCGCAACCAGTCTTAAACGAGAAAACCCCGTATTGCCCATGGCACGCGCCACCGCTCCCACATTGCCACCATGGGCGGGACGGTCGAGAATCACCACAAGATTCTTCAATGCTGCTGAATTTGCTTCCAAGGTCACAACTTAGCCTCCTTGATTGAACCACACATTCAATAATTGGCGCGAAAATTGCTTAAAGAAAAACAATTGCTGCCTATGCCATTGGTATGCCACTATACTTGGGATACTAAAACGCCAATTTTTTAACGTTTATCGCGTCTGGATCGGACTCGATACTCTGGGGCAACCTTGAACATCAAACGACGTCTTAACAATAACCGCAATAACTTCCGCCGCACATCGGGGGCCACTCGCAAGCCCGTCGAAGAGTCAAAACCGGAAGGAGTCAAGCGGCGTCAATGGATCGAGTTCAAAAAGCCGATCCTGATAGGAGGTGCCATGCTGGTCGTCATGGGCGCAGTGGCATGGTTCATCCACACATCGGAAAAGAGCCCAACCCTTGACACCACGACGACCTCTCTGCCCTGGCAATCCTGCCTGACCAAATGGCCAGATGGCACACTCTACCCTGATTTACTTCCGGTGCCAACCGGGGAATACCTGTTGCCCTCCGCCGCAGGAGAACTCAAGTCATTCTTAACTCCCCATGGATTAAACAAAATCGCCATTAAGGCCCCTTTTTTAATCGAAAAAAGCGAAGTGACCAACAAGGCCTTTCGCCAATATGTCACATTTGTGGACCATCTGGAGGCTGGCGTTACCAAAGAACGTCTTAAATCCCATATCGGCCTGCATTGGAACAAAGACGAATCCGAAACCTCTCCAATCAAGGGCCTCTCCTGGGATGCTGCTTGGGATTATGCCGATTGGCTTGGTCAGCGAACCGGTTGTGCCTACACTCTGCCCTCACGGGAACAATGGGGAGCTACGGTGCTGCTACTCAATGATTCACAAAAATCCACCAAAAAAGAACATCTGATGGCCAATGAATCCCTGAGACAATTACTCTGGGGGGTACGCGAATGGACATCCTCTCCCTGCACAGGAGGCTATTACTTGGTTGGTGAAGATGATCTGGTGCCTTTGCCCGAAGTTCGGTCCGCAACGTGCATGCCTGCGTTATTGTCAGTCGCTGGATTCCGGGTGGCGATCAAAGCTACAACACACAACATGACTAACTAAAGAATCACTAAACATGACAAATTCTTTGAACTTTATTAAATGGGGATCCCTAGCCGTGAACATCCAACCCATGTCCAGAGCCATTCTATGGGCCGTCTGTTTTCTCGTGGCAACGACGTCTTTGCCTGCTGATGCCAAAGAGAGTCAACCGGGCAGTTGCGCCTCCTTTGATTTTTCGGGTTTCTATCAAAACGAAAAACTGCAATGGGCCGGTGTAGCGCGAGTGCTACGTGAAAAAACACCTCTGTTCGATGCAGCCACTGGCGACAAAAAAACCGGGGCTCTACCCTTCAACCAGCAAGGTGAAATCCTGGAAGAGAAGAAAGGCCGTGTCAAAATCCGCGCCTTCCGCTACAAGGATAACCCAGAGACAACCGGGTGGGTCTCAAAGGCCGATTTATTGTGCCGCAACCTCCCGATCAAAAGCGATGCGGGCCTGGAATTGAAATTCTTTATCAAAACCTCTACCGTGGCCAGGGATGACTCTGGACAAGAACCCAAAGTGCAGCCCTATCAAGATCCAGAACTCAAAGAGTGCATCGGTGGGGCGGGTCACTGCCGGGAAGGGGCCTCACGGTTTCACATGTATTTTGTCTTCGACGAAACCGACAAGGCCGTCTTGTTGGCTGACCGATATCGTCTGCAAGAAGATGACATCTTGCTCGGCTGGGTGGACAAGGCCAATGGGTTTCAATGGAACAACGCCTTCAGCCTGCGTCCCAAGGAGACTTTGACCTCCCCAGACCAAAAAACTCCCGGAACTCTCTGCACCTATGAAAACCTGGATGACGCAGTCAATCACAATCAACAGACCTGTCAACCGGTTGTCGGTGGACGGGAGTGGTTCCGTTCTTCTCTGCGCATTCCAGTACTGGATATGGTGAACGCCAAGAACCAACACGTTGACCCAGAAACCCTGGACAGCGAATCAGGCCAACGTCTGTTTTACAAGGTGGCCTTGGCCCGTCCTGGTCTGGTGGGTCGCCGGGTGAGTGACGACAAGGTGGCCATCTCTCCAGCCCTGGCCAGTCGCATCATGCCCGAATATAAAAGCCTGACGGCCAAGAAAAAGGTGGATATTTTCTTTCTGCTCGATGCCACCGCCAGCATGGAGACCGTCATTGATGCCGTGCGCGGCACGCCCGAAAAACGGGGGGTGATTCAAGAGATCATCCACAACTTAAAAAACACGCAAGGGTTCAAGGATACCCAATTCCGTTTTGGCTTCCGGGTCTACCGCGATTCCTATGCCGACAAACTGTTTCCCAACACTCCTGGTGATGGCGTAGGCGAAGGCCATCCCCTGCCAGAGGCCTGCGACATGGATACCGCCACACAACAGCGGGAATTCGTCAAGTTTGAACAAGATATCGCCACCGTCAAAGTCACGCAAAATGACGAGGACGATTACCAAGAAAACCTCTATGGCGGCCTGAATCAGGCACTCAAAGAGGATCTGACCTCCTGCCCAGACAACCTCAAGCTGTTGTTTGTGATCGGTGACAGTGGCACGACACTAACCCGCAACGAGGTTGACCGCCATGGTCGGGTCCGCTCGGTATCCAAATATGCCCATCCTGTCAACCGAGACACTCTTGCCAGCCTCATACGCGGCAGCATCGAGACCGGGAGCAAGAGCAACAACATCATTCCCTTTTTCATTCAGACGCCGTTCCTTGGGGATCATGTCAAGAATACCCAATCCTATCGTATCGCCTATGACCAATTTGAAAACCAAACCAAATATCTCTTAGAGCAAAGCCTGCCCGCAGCGGAAGTAACCTCTGGGGCCATCAAGGATCACGCCTTCCGCATGGAAGAAGAAAACCTAATCTCCCGATTGGTGGCCAAGGTGGAAACCTTAAGCAGCAGTGCCTTGATCGACGAAATCATCCTGGATATGCGCGGCGGTGCCGCCTTGAATGCCGTTATTGAACGATTGAGAAGGGAAAGAATTGACATCCCCGGCGTTTATTGGCACATTTTACAGCGTGGCAGTTGTGGGGAGTTGGGCAATCAATGCGAAGACCGCGTATATGACACCACCCGTATTGGTTATGTGGAAGCCGACGACAAGGTGGCCGAAGAACTCTGGATCAGCAGTGGCGCGCTCACCTCTTGGATTCGCATCCTAAAAGGATTTGAAGGATATTTTGACTTGCCAGAATCACAACTCAGACGCGCCCTAATCAGTGCCATGATTCTTGGCCTGCAACAAGAAATCCGTCGTCCGCCCATCGATGTCGCTGGAGAGACACCAGCGGAATATGCCCAACGGCGTGGCGGATTGCCCGTGCGTCGCCATAGCCCACTGTTGAGCTATCCCGTACCCTCTTTATCGGCTGAAAACACAACTCGCAACAAGGATGGTCGTCTGGTGGTATTGGATGCAAACAAAAAACCCATGATGGACAAAGCCAATCATGAAATTCTGGCCGCGCCAGCGTGTGAACTCAGACGTCTGGCCTTGTGGGCCATCAAGTCCAAAGAGATGCTGGAAATCGTTGAGCGCGACCACGTTCGTCCAGTCTTCAAGACCGTGCCTTATCAGCCCCGTCAATGCCCGGATGCCACGGCCAATGGTCGTGCCCTGCCACAAATCACCGAGGCCATTCAACAAGCCCCGCTTGGCTCCGACAAGAGCTACCGGTTTGGACATGAAATTGGCGGCATGCGTGGCTACTGGATTCCACAGGAATATCTGCCATGACATGGGGAGTTCAGATTCGCGCCGCAACCGTGGGTTGGGGAGAGTTCAATCTTCAGGTGGGCGGTTTGAAACTGGACGCCGATGCCATCTCTGGACGTCTGCCGGTATTGGGTCGCAGCGGCAGCGGCAAAAGCACACTGCTGTATCTCCTGACCTTCCTCAAGCGGCCTGGGGAAGGTTGGGTACGCTGGACATTCCCAGATGGCAACCATGCGGCCTGGGGTCCAAAAGGGCTGGACACCACCACCTCCACCCTCTCCCTCACGGAAATCCGGCGGCGATGCTTTGGTTTCGCCTATCAGAGCAGCACTCTGACCCCCTATTTGCGCGTTCGGGAGAATTTACGCTATCCTTTGGAACAGCAGGGTGGCTACTCAGAGGCGGAAATGGACCGCAAGGTTCACGCCGCCATGGACCGGGTGTTACTGCGTGACAAAAACGGCAGCCGCATTGAAGAGACTACCCCAGAAGAGTTTCTGGAACGCTATCCCAATCAACTCTCTGGCGGACAGTTTCAACGGGTTGCCTTGGCCCAAGCCATGATCCACGACCCTTATGTTTTGTTCGCCGACGAACCGACCGGCAACCTGGATTCCGAAACCCGACGCGAGGTCATGTCCTTGGTGGACCGCTGGCTTACCACTGGGGAGCGTATGGTCATCTGGGTAACGCATCATCAATCCGACGCCCTGGATCCACGAGTCAATCACTGGCTGATGGTCGCCAACAACCGTTGCCATCTGCGGCTCAAAGGGGGCGGCAAACCGCCAGAGTCTAATTCCGAACATGGCTGATTCTTCTGTCGCACCCCGCAATGAACCCATCAGTCGGCGATGGACTCCGGTATGGATCTCTTTGGGATCCAAGGCCTACTGGCGTTCTTTTGTCTGCGGTCGCTTTGGATGCAGCAACGGTGGCCGGGACTTTGCGTGGCTGACCTTGCTGCTGGCTCTGGTGGTCTGCATGGCCCTACTGCTGGTAGGCACACGGGCTGGACTGCTGGAGCGGTTCACCGATGCCCTGCTGGGCACACTACGACCCTACGGGGTTCCGGTCTGGGTGACGGCCCATTGGGAAAATCATCAAGGGATTGGTTCCAATCTCCTTGGGCGACTCAAAGAGATGGAAAAGAGGATTCCAGGAGAGTCCTTTGGCATCACGGCCTATCCCTACCGGCAACTGGGGGACTCTTCTCCCAAGATTCGTCTTCCCGGTTCCGCGACTTGGGATCCCGGTTCGCCCTGGATCGGTTGGGGCGTCTATCCGAATGACCCGTTATGGAACATGGAGACCCCCAAGAATTGGACCGAAGATTCGCAAGGAGGTGACACGCGCACCAATGACTGGATGGGTCTACCTCTCACCGTTGTCTTGAGTGAATCCCTCTTTGCCGAAGGGTTCAATTACGAGGCCTATCGCGAAGCCGTACAACCCATCTTGCGCCAGAAAAAACTGCGCCGTTTGCCAGAGAAACCACCGGAAGGCTCCTTGCGCAACGCCCTAGACGCCATTTGGTTGGAGGTAGGGATCGGTAATTCCGAAGAACTGGTTCCCTTCCGGGTTCGTTGGGTGCATCACATTCCGGCCATGGAAAAGGTGGCCTTTCTCTTTCCCCTATCCACCTATCATGCCTTGCTGGCGGCCTTTCATTTTCCTGAAATTCGCTTTGATGTCAAGTCCAAGGGGATCGGCAATCCTGAAGAGTTTCGCCGTTTGACCGCCGCCACCTATCCCAAAGGGGAGATCGCCGCCTATGCCCTTTGCCTGCAAGAAGAAATGGCCAAAACCGGCCTGCTTGGCTTGCCAAAAATCCCGGAAAATCGTTGTCCGAAACCCCAATTTTCCATGGACCCATCAACCGGCTTCAAACGGACCAGCGGCAGTGACGACGATTGGGATGTACTCAACCACGACAACAACCATCATCTCTGGATGCCCTGCCACCGTCTCCCCATGGACAATCCCCTACGAGAAAGTCTCTGTCCATCGGGCCGTCCCAAGTCTGGGCAATCGCTCATTTACGCCCCTTGGGATGTCACGGAATCCGGCACCTCCTTTGCTGCCGTTCGCATCTACATGCCTGACCCCACCCGCTTGAGCAAAGGGATTCAATCCTTGATGGCGGTACGCACCATGGATGGTCGTCCTGCATTCAACATTCACTCCATGTATCAAGACGCTCTCAACCGTTTCAATCTATTGAGCGATTTATTATCCACCATGACCCCGGCCTATGCCATCACCTTTGGGCTATTTCTGGGGGCCTTGCTGTTGGCGCAAGCTGGCACGCTTATTGGACACCGTCGGCATCATTACGGCATTCTTCTGAGTCGCGGATTTACTTGGACCGGTCTTTACGGCAAGCTCTTGTGGCAGATGTTCCTGGCTACTCTAACTGCTGGCGGAATCGCCGTATTTGGAATGATCCCAGCGTTGCGTTATTTATTGGATGACGGTTTCAAGGGGATCATCTCCCGATATCAAGACCTGCTGCCGCCCGGCTATGATTTCGAGGCCCTCCCCCTCCCCTGGCAAGAGATCCTGATCACTCTCGGCGTGGTGTATGTGGTGGTGGCATTGGTCACGATTTTTCTATTGTTCCGTCTGCCTCTGCGCGGCAATACCGCTCCATCGGACCTGCTCCACGGTGGCGGAATCGCCCCCCGGCAAAGGGATGGCAATCGCAAAAAAGAGTAGGGTTTCAGTCAAACATCAAATGACAATTTGTGCAAACTTTTCGCCACGTTTTTGGAGAACGAGGTCTAAATTCGCCGACGTCACCTTTACTGCCACCCAGTCCGGTGTCTGGCCAAACTTGCGACGCATTTGCTTGAGAAGCATTGCAGCCTCACCTTCCTGGCGGCCTTTCCGTTCGCCATCCTGGCATCCTTCGTTATATAATCTCATAATCCCACCACTCTGGGTCATATCAAGATTTAACATTTGCATAATCTCCTTTACGTTGATTGTACGAACGTGCGCTAAAGCAAATAAACCCATAATTTCACGCGCTTCGTAACGCATTTCTTCAGGAAAGCTGTTATTTATCTCCTCTTGCCAACCACGTCCTTTGCTTTTAAAATTCTTGAAGGCAAAATCAGTAATCCAAGTCGTCTCCTACAAAATCCAACCACCGCCCAAGATGCGTTCACCCACATAAAAAACACACGCTTGGCCAGGAGCAATGGCCCGTTGCGGGGTATCGAACACCACCCGCGCACGATTCTCTCCCAATGGCGTGACCACGGCAGACCAGGGAGGACTGGCATAGCGGATTTGCGCCAAGATTGGCATGGGTTCAATCAAGGGGTTCTGGTCCAACCAGTTTAGTTTTTCCACCTCAAAATCAGTACACAGCAAAGCGGTGGCCGGGCCAACCACCAGACAATTCAAGACAGGCTGGATGGCCGTGACATACAAAGGATGGGCAGCCGATACTCCCAGACCATGTCGTTGACCGATGGTATAACTCCCCAAGCCCTTGTGAGTTCCCAACTGACGGCCCGATTCATCGATAATGGGTCCAGGGGTGCAGCCCCGCTCGCCCTCACGGGCAAAAAAGGCTGCGTAATCCCCATCTGGCACAAAACAGACATCTTGACTCTCTCTTTTGCGAGCAAGATGCAACCCGAAGGCCTCAGCCATGCTCCGCGTTTGCTCTTTGGTCAACGAACCCAATGGAAAACGAATCCTGGCCAAATTTTCCCGCTGGATGGCAAAAAGAAAATAAGCTTGATCCTTGCTAAAATCCACGCCACGCCATAATTGATACGCACCATTCTGCTCCACTATGCGAGCATAATGACCGGTGGCTAAGAATTCAGCTCCCAACTCCAAAGCCCTGGAAAGCAGTAATTGAAATTTCAGGACTTGATTGCAACGGATACAAGGATTGGGCGTGCGACCTGCTGCATAGGCACTAATAAAATCCTCCACCACAGCCTGTTTGAAATCCGCTTCCAGATTGATGACATAAAATGGAATATCCAAAGTTTGGGCCACACGACGGGCATCGTAGAGATCCTCTGTAGAACAGCAGGTCCGTCCTCCCACAGAAGGAGTGGTTGAACGATGATCCCACAACTGCATCGTCAAGCCAATGACTTCATATCCTTGTGACTTGAGCAAGGCGGCTGCGGTTGCCGAGTCCACCCCTCCCGATAGGGCCACAGCAACCCGTTTTTTTGCCCGTGGCATCGTAGAAGCGATCATGGCGCAAAGGGGGTGATGGAAATCTCAGGGAGTTTATCCAACAAAAGATCCCGAATTACTAACGCTGTGATTGGAGTCAACAAAATCCCGTTGCGGTAGTGTCCTGCCGCAAAATAAAGCCCTTCCACCGAAGAGGCTCCCAACAACGGCAACCCATCCGCCGTCGCGGGGCGCAAACCAGACCATGCGCCAGTAAACCGGGCATTTTGCAGACCTGGAACCATTTCCATGCCCATGCCTGTGATGCGATGCAAACCAGCAATGGTCACCGCTTTGTCAAAGCCGCGATCCTCCAGCGTCGATCCCATGACCACCCGTCCATCTGGTCGTGGCACCACATATCCCTTGTAACCGTACACCACATGACGAAACAGAGGGGGACGACTCTCCATTTGCACAATCTGTCCAGCCATGGGTTTAACGGTAGCACGCAATTTCGGCACACCCTTGATTTCCGCGCTCCAAGCCCCACCAGCCACCACCACCCGATCTGCGTTCAACAAACCGCCATCGGTCATCACCCCAGTCACCCGATTGCCAGAGAAAACCAGTTCCCGCACCCGTTCCGCAGAACGAAACTTTGCCCCAACTTTGTCAGCAGCCGAAGCCAGGGCCGCTGCTAAGGCAACCGGGTCCACCTGATGATCATCTGGATAATAACTGGCTCCGATCATGGTGTCGGTCAAGGCGGGCTCCAGACGTCTGGCCTCCTCGCGGTCCAGGAGTTCCACACGCAACCCGCGTTCTTGCATCCATTCTGCTCTGGCCACAGAAAGGCGTCCTTCAGCAGGATCCAGAGCCACCTCCACCACCCCAGAATCCTCATAACCAATGGAGACACCCGTCAATGCGGTCAACTCTTGCGCATATTCCCGAAACCGTTGACGACTGGCAAGACACAACTCAAAAAAAGGTCCAGGACCGGAAACCTCGGACTGGGCACCCAGAATTCCTGCCGCCGCCGCCGAAGATTCCGCCCCAGGCAGGGATTTTTCCAGCAAAGTGACGGCAAATCCGGCTTCGCCCAAACGATGAGCGCAAGCACACCCCATCACGCCTGCGCCAATAATCACGACATGTTCCAACGGTTTACTCCCTCAAAGTGCGCCCCAGACAGGTAATCCTGGCCTTTCTAGCCGGATCGTAATGATGCCATTTTTCCACCGGAACCGCCGTGTGGGCAATCCTTTGAAATCCATGATGCAGAAAAAAATCCACCGCTCGTTGATCTCTGACGCAAGCAAACAAGCGAGAGAGTCGTTGTCTTTTAGCTTCTTGCACCAATCGGGTGATGAGACGACCTCCCACACCCTCGCCATGAAAGCGTGTCAGGGCATATAGAGCCGTGATCTCACCTGAATTATCCAGTTGATAAGGCTCGGTAACAAGGCTGCACACCCCAGCCAAATGATGCTCAGCGATAAACGCGCCGTATCCATGGACAAGAATCGCGGTTAAATCATCATCCGAGCGTGGCAACAAAAAGCCCTCTTTTTCACCCCGACGAATCACAGCAGCGGCTTGACTGAAATCATCCATCGTGAGGCGACGCACTTGACAATAATGGCGACGCGAAAAAAAGAGTCCCTCGCCTTCATACGAAAACAACTCCATTTCCAATTCTTCCAGACGGCACAGACTGACGGCCTTGACACCACCGGTCAAGAGTTCCCGAATAGTCCTTAAGAACGGTTCACATCCGGCCTTGTCTGAACAGGTCATGTGATCGATATTCAGCCTTTTCAGACGCTGATGATTGACAAAACTCAATGAGTTCCCATCGGCATCACACCAGCCATCGCCACCAGTATGACGAATCAGCACGATTCTTGGCAAACGCAAAGTGACTCCAAGGCGGGAAACCCAGGAAAAAAAAGGATCGATATCCTCTCTCGCAAACCCCAAGGCCATCAATGGGGTTGGTCGTTTCCATAACTGTGCTGGAAATTCTTCATTTTCTGAGGAAGGCAAATGTTGCAACGTTCCAGAGAGACGGATACCCAAGGCCTCCAGAAAGGCCGCAACTGGAACAATCTGCTGGAAAAGAATCAAGACCTTGACTCGATGAGCCAACAGATCCTGCAAAACACCAACCAGGGCGTTCAGGGTATTGGGGGTCAGATCGCTTTCCCTTGAGAGAACAAGGGTCAGAGTAAGGCCATGAAACGCCTTGAGAAAAAAAAACTTTTCAGAAAACTCAGACATCACACGATGTTCAAGATCTTGGGGGATTAACATAGGACAAAAAAGATAATATTAGTATAGAAGTAAAAAATAAAAGTAGAACATGAGAACC
>JADFYY010000037.1 GCA_015232825.1 Magnetococcales bacterium | reverse complement strand
TGGGACATGGTGAAGGTCGAAAAAGCATGCGGATCGGCAACGCCCGTTTGTACCTTGGCAAGGACGATGGCATCATGATCAGCAGATCCAGATCGCTGTCTGGTCTGGGGGTGCCCGTTGCGTAGGAACCAAAAAGAATAATTCTTGCTGGATTGAAATGTTTGACAATGGTGCAGACGATCTCCCGAATTGTATCGGGTGAAATCAATCCGTGTTGGGTCAGAGGCTGGTCTTTCATGGATATTCCTACTGCCCCACCATCATAAACGCCGACCAAATATAGGGGTGTTTCCACTCATCGGACTCCAGAAGGTCCAGTTGGGACTCCCGTAGAGCCTTGTGAGCAGGCAACCCTTCGCCCAGACGCGCATAGAGGTTGGTCATGAGGGCTTGTGTACCCGCGTCGCTGACCTCCCACAAGGAGGATATGACTGCCTTGGCACCGGCCTCCTGGAAGGCACGGCGTAGGCCATAGACCCCTTCGCCTTCGTGGACCTCTCCCAGACCGGTTTCGCAAGCCGATAAAACCGCCAGTTGCGTACCCGTTAGATTCAGTCCCAATACCTCCATAGCGGTGAGAACGCCGTCGTTGTTGGTATCAATTTCGCCTAGGTACTGGGCATTGGTGTTGATGCCAGCAAAGGCCAGTCCAGCCCGTAACAAGGGATTGTCTCCAGGGGGAGGGATGTTCACCTCCGCGCTACGAGCCAGTTTCAATAACCGTTTTCTGAGGTTGTCATCCGGTTTGAGAAAAAAACCATGGGTGGCAATGTGCAGGATTTCTGGTGGGGAGTCCAGGGATTGCAACGCCCCCTCTTGGGCATCGTTTTTCAGCAGCATGGTGTTGAGCTTTTTTTTGCCCGTGGCCTGCCCGGCAATCAGCTTTCCCTCTTTTTCCGCGCCGGGCAATGGGTCGAAATGGAGACCCCGCATGCCCGATGAAAAGGCCCTCAACCCCTGTTTGAGATCGGCAGAACGCCGACCTTGGACTTCATGGATGGCCTGAGTACTCCCCACTTTGTCGCTGTTATAGTCGGGTCCAGCCATGATCAGATATTTCCCCTGGGCGCGGGGGATGTCCGAAGGCACCAGATCCCGGCTGGATGAGAGAATGTGTAGATCCGTGGTGCGGGCTAGGTACTCGTTTTCTTTATCCACCATGGCAGGAAAGGGGAGAATGTTGAGTTGGCCGTCCGGGACTACATAGACGTTTTCACGGGAACCGATGGCCTTTTGGATGGGATCCCAGATCAGGTTGTATACCGTGCGGCCCATCTGTTTGATCGCTTCATCATCGGCGTTTTCGTCTTGAATGATGGTCCGAAAGTCGAGGATTGCCTTTTGAATCTCCTCCAGGTTTTGATAAACCGCCCGATCAAAGGTTGGTTTGTTTTTTTCCTTGGTGAGGATGGCGGCCAACATTTTGGGTTGCTTCTCTTCCGTGAAGATTAAAAACTCTATTAACGCCGCATTGTCTGGGAGATGCTTAATCAGGGTATCTATGGAAACGTTTGTGGCTGAGTGTTTGAGTCGCTTGCTGGCCTGTCCCAATTTCAGTTGCAGCTCATCCACCTCGCGTTCCAGTTTATGTAGCGTATCCAAGTGTTTGTCGGCGGTTTCCAGAGTGGGGCCAGAAAGGGTCAATGCAGCCAGTTCTTTGCGGGCGTTGGTCAGTCGATCACTGGTGGCCTTGATTTTGGGATCCTCACCAAGGCGAATGATTTGGTTGATTTCAGAGGATATCTTTAATAACAATCCCTTGCGACGCAATCCAGCCTCCAGGGCATCACGACCTCCATTGGATGGGCTGATGTGGGAGAGAATCGCCAGATATTCGTGCAGTTCGGGGGTGTGTAAACGGATATAACCTTCGCGGGCATTGTCTCCAGTGGACCAGAGCATTCGGTCGAGAAAATTGGAGCGGCGGGAGAAGATCTCCTTGCGCAACTGGTAGGCCTCGGATTTTTTGCTCTTCTCCAGAACGCTGGCCAAGGTGTTTAGCGTCTCGAAGGTATAAGGGTGCAAGGGACCGAGAACCTCTTCGTCTAGTGCGCGGGTTTTGCGTAACATCTCTTCGGACTCTTTGCTGCGGCCCATGTCGCGGTAGAGTCGGGCCAGATCATGCATGGAACGTAAGACGTCCATGTGGCGTTCCCCGAGTACCTGTCGGCGCAATGCGAGTGCCTTGGTAAAGAGTTTTTCGGCCTCCTTGTGTTGCCCAAGATGATGGGTGACGCGGGCTAGATTGTTCATGGCCTTCAGGGTTCGTTGGTGTTTTTCTCCCAGGGTGGCGGTCCAGATCTCTAGGACTTTTTTGAACAATGGTGCGGCTTTTGAGTAATTCTCTTGCAATAAATAGAGATAGGCCAGATTGTTGATGACGGCCACAGTATCGGTATGGCGTTCGCCCAACTTTTTGCCGTAGGCGGAGATGGCGTTTTCATAAAGAGGTTCCGCTTTGTCGAAGTTGCCTTGGCTTTCGTGGAGCAGGGCAAGGTTGTTCATGGTGGTCAGGGTCAGGGGTTGATCTGGGCCGACGTTCTTTTGAGCTAGGGTGAGTGATTGACGCAAAATCGGTTCGGCGTCGTCGTACAGGCCAGCCTTTTCAAGCACATTGCCAAGATTGTTCAGGGTGGTGATGGTGGTGGTATGGGTCTCCCCGAAGGTGGCGGTGAAAAGCTTCAAGGCCTCCTTTAACGCAGATTCTGCTTCGGCCAGACGCCCTTGGGTTTCGTGGATGCCTGCTAGATCCACAAGCAAGGCGATGGTGGCGGGATGTTCTTTGCCTAGCGTGGCGGTCAGTTGTTTCAAAACCTGTTTGGCTAGGGTTTCGGCCCCCTTGTGATCCCCCTGGTCTAACAGCAGGTGGACCATGGCGGTTTTGGCTTCGGTGATTACGGGATCATTGCTGGTTGACCCCGCGTCCAGGATGGGTTTCAGGATTTCGTAAGCCTTTTTGTGATTCCCAAGACGGCGGCAGGCTTCGGCAAGGCCGACCTGGATGGGCAGCATGCTGGAATCGTTTTTGGGCAGAATGGCTTGCTGAATGGATAAGGCCTGTTCATATTCGACTAGGGCTACGGGAAATGCCTCTTGCGCCATTTGCAAGGCGGCGAATTGTTCCAAACACTTGGCGGTTTCCGGGTGGTAATATCCGTAGGTGGTAGAAATGATTGGACAACTCTCCACAAGAAGCGTGTTGGCTTCTGTATGACGGCCTAGATTTTGTAAAATGCGGGCTAGGGCAAGATCATTGGCTATGGCGAGGGGGTGTTTGGGGCCGAGCTTGGCGTTGAAGGCGGTTTTGGAGGCTTGATAGATCTCCATGGCTGCTGGAAGTTTGCTTTGGTTTTCGAGAAGTTCCGCCAGAGCCTTGGTAGCGGCGAGGGTTTCCGGGTGGTCTGGGCCGAGCGCGGTTTTGGCACTGGTGGCGGCTTGTCGCAGGAGTGGTTCGGCCTCAGCCAGTTTGCCGCTTAGGGTGTAATAGATTCCCAGTTCCCGTTCACTCATGAAGGTGGCGGAGTGTTGCGCGCCTAAATTATCCCGTGCCAGATTCACCGCCTGTTTGCCTTGACGAATGGCGGTTTCCAGATCCCCTTTTTCGGCGGCGGCCAGGGCCTTTTCTCGTGATTTTGACCACAGGTTGGCTGAACCGGCTTTGTTGGCGGGAATGGTGCCAGCCTTGCTTAACGCCTCATCCACCCACGGGGGCATGGAATTGAGAATGGTGGAGATTTCGTTGTTGTAAAGGGCGGCATCCGTACTGTTTTTGGCGATCACGGCCAGATTGACGGCTTTGCGGAAATAATCCAGTGCCTTTTCCGCATTGTTTGACTGAAGGGCTTCTTTACCTGCTTCGGCCTCCTTGGCGGCTTGGGGAGCGTTTTGGGTTGAAAGGGCCGGGGCCGTTAACAGGGGTGAGGGTTCCGCCGCTTGTATCCCATTGGCTCCAAGGAGCAGGGTGATCAGTACCACCTGGAAGAGTCCGATTGGTTGACGGATACCTGAACAAGGACGCCAAGAGCGTTTGATTGTCATGATGAGGGTCTCCAGCGGTTTTGGTTGGTGCAAAGGGATGCGACTCTTTTTTTTATCGCAAGTGCATGTTACCTGATTTTTTAGTGAATATCATTTCAAATTTGCATATAGTGTGGTGCCAAGAGATTTTTTTTGAACATCATCATGCTTTGGTAATTTTAGGGGAGAATTTATCATGTCGTCGAATCTCTCGTTGCCCCAGATCATTGCATTTTTAAGCACGGTGGAGGGGTTCTGTGAGTTGCCAGAGCAGGATTTGGCCACACTGATCGCGCCATTGATCGGTATCGAAACTTTTGAGCGCGGTCAGCATATCATTCAGTTCGGTTCAGTGGGAACAACGTTGTTTGTCCTTTATGAGGGCAAGGCCAGAGTGGATCTGCCGGTCGGGGAAGGGAAAATGCTCCATTTTTCTTGCGATTCTGGTACGCTTTTGGGGGAGATGTCATTGGTCTCCAACAAGCCTAGGGGGGCGGACATCGTGGCGGAAACCCATGTGGTCGTCCTGACCCTGGACATCGAAACGTTTCAGATGCTCATGAGCAATGACTGGCGCGTTACCAAGGCGTTTGCCAGTTTGATTGGTCGGAGACTTGCACCGAAAGAGGGATGATTCTCACCGCTCATTTCCATCTGGGTTGGGCAGTTTTGAGTCGAGAATGCCGGTCTTTTCCCCTCGGTCGCGGACAATCTCTTCTCGAATACGGGTGACAAAATTGGCCTCGTGACCAGACAAAAGCGTCAAGATGATGCAAGAACCCGTGATGCGAATACATTTGCAGGGGAACTGCGTCTTGGTGGGGTCAGAGATTAGCCTGAAGGTGCCGTCTTGGCCAGGGGTGAGTCCGCGTGGCATAGCGTCGGGGATCTCTAGACAGATGCCGCGTGGGCTTAAATCCTGAGAGTGGCCCGTGATCCGGCGGGTGCCAATGGTTAATTCAATGGGGCTGTGAATGACGGTGCGTTCTATGGTGCGGCGCGAGGAGGCTTGCGCAACAGGCATGGCTTCGTCAATCTGTTTGTCAATCTGTCCGATCAGTTGTGTGAAGCCTTCAACTTGATCCCGCAAGGCACGCAAGGAATCCAATTGCTTGGTGGTCGGGGGGGCCGTACCGACCTCTAAGATCAGAGCATCCAGTGTACTCAAGGCGTTTTCCCGGTTTTGGGCAATCTGGTTGACACTATTTTGTTGCTGTTGAATGGTTTGCAAAATCTCCTGGTGGGGTATCGACTGTTTCAATTGATCCCACTCTTTGAGGCAGATGGAGAGCAGAGTCTGACGGGTGGTGGCACACATCTGCCGGATGGCATGGGTCCATTGCGCCAAGGGTTGATCTGGCAAGACCTCTTGTGAGATGGGCAGGTCAGTGGTGGTCGATGGTTGAACCGTGGTCGCTGGCGTGGTGAGTTGTGCCAATGAGGCAGAGAGGCCAATGCCACTGCGTTTGCCATCCAGATAGTCCATGGCGTTTTTGAGGAAATATCGCAACTTGAAGGTCTGGTTCTCCAGGGAGCGCAACAGGGTGATGTTGTGGGCCTCCGTCATGTTGGGGTCGCTCAGCAAGGCATCCACTCGCACTAAGATGGCATCTACTTGCAAAGGAACGGTCTTGAAAAACAACCGGTTGTCGTCGAGAAAGTTGATTTTTCTTTGATCGATGGTCTGGTCGAAGAGTTGGAAATCTTGCGTCTGGGCATCCCGTTCGGTGATCTGGGTGAGCAGACCAGGGATTTCGTCCGCCATGGAACGAATTTTGATGGTCATTCGGTCAATCATCATGATTTTGTGAATAGATTCATTTAGTTTTTTGGATGCCGCCTGCATTCGGGTTTCAAGTTGCTTGACGTGGGTGTGCAGTTTGAATTCTCCATGCTTTTCGTTCTCCTTGATCATGGCGACGATGGATTCCATGTCAATGACTCTGCGTTCTTCAGGCAGGGAGCCAAACAGGCCGGGCTCTGCGGGGGAGGTGTTCCACAAGTCCAACAGACACTGTTCGATGGCGAGCAATTCGTGCCGCATTTTATCGATGTCTAATGATCGTTCGATCATGGGGCGGTTTTGTAAGGGACTCAAGGCAACGCTGATTGGCGTGAGATGATCCCGACGGATTTTGGTCAGAGAGAAAATCAGTGTGCTTTGCTCTTCCACCAGATTTTTGACCAAATGATAGGCCCTGAGTAGACGGGTCTCCAATTGGTCGATCCGTTGATCAAGAATCTCGACGGGCTTATTGCGGTGTAGATAGACCTGGATGATCTCTTGAATGTTGGTTTTTTCGATGATGGTGCGGATCATCTCTTCAGGAACTTGGAATCCTTGGAAATTGGATAACCCCAGAATGGTGAAGAGTCCTTGCTGAATCTGTTTGAACTCCTTGTCCAGTGTGTCAATGGCGAGGGCCTGTTCAATGGCATACCAGTTTGGGATCCGGTGCATGGTTTCATACAACGGTTTGATCGTGGTGTTCTGGATGGTGGTCATTCTGATGAGCAGTCGGTTGAGACTGGGGGTGAAGTCAGAGAGAAAATTGATCTGTGCCCGTGATTGCGCCTGGGAACGGACCTGTTCTTTCAACCAGTTGATACGAGACAACGGAAAAGGAACATGTGGCCCAGAGAGCGCGGCCAGAAATAGGCGATTGAGCCACGACCGGATGAAGTGGAGCATTTCGATGAGGCCGGTTGCTTTCTTAAGTGTATCTTTGGCCGCATCTGCGCTGTTTTGTTGTTGGGATGCCTGTTCGGATTGTGTTTCGGCAATTTGTTTGTAGAAGTTTATTTCGTCATTGAAAAATTGATTGTTTTTGTCGAGTCCCTGTTTGATCCGGTCAAACAGGGTGTCGAAATGGTCCTTGCCGAGTTGAAATTTATCCAACACCCCTGGAAAGATGGTGTCGAGAAGACGGGGATTGTACGTTTCTGGGTTTTGAAGATATTTCATGATGGCGGTTTGGCGGGCGTTGTAGCCATGGACTTGGCCGATGCGCGTTTCCTTGAAGAGTCCCACAAACCAGAAGCGTAATGTCTCGAACAGACCGTGATCTGAAGAGTCTTTAACCCGACTATCCAGGTTTTCGAGAAAGAGATGAAAGTCGTGATGAAGAACATTGAGTGATGGATTGGGAAGGCTGGGCAGAATGGGACGGATATCTGGTCGCACCAGGAATGCCTTTAATCTCAGTAAATGATCTTCCTCCCATTTGCGGAATCGATACATATTTTCATCCAGAAAATGGCGATCCCGGACCCCCCATCGGGCGATCATGCGGCTGTAGAAGATCGGGTCTGAGAGGTCCATGCTGATGGAGACAAATAGAATCAATATCAGAATCGCGCTACCGAGGGCCACGCCGTTGCGCTCCATCAGGATGTTTTTCAGCTCTGCCAGATTACGGCGTTGTGCTTCTGGGATTTTGCCGTTTTTCAGTTGATCGATGGCATCGAGTGGTGGGATGTCAAAGCGGACGTCGATTTCATAGGCGTTGTTGGCCGGGGTACCGATTTTATCCACCTCCCGCAGAAGCTGGATATAGGCTGCGGCCAGTTGATTGATCTCCCTAGCCGATGCACCGAACGCCTCTTTGGAGGCCTCCAAGGCACCGACCACTTTCATGACGCCTTTGTTGACGTGATAGGATTCCAGGCTGTAAATGGTCAAAAATTCCTGAGGGGTGTAACTTTTAAAAGTCATCATCTCTTCAAGCGCAGTCAGATTTTCGGTGACAGTGAGTTGAGTCTTGGCGAGATTGTCGGTGTATTTTTTTAAGATGGCCTGAATTTTGGCTTCCAGGGAGGTGGTCAGATCGAGCCCAGAACTCTTGAGCATGTAATCGATTTTGGTGGACATGGCAGAGCTTGAATAGCTTGTGGCCACGTCTTGTTTTCCTGGGATATAGTTGCCCTGGATGATGAACTGTTTTCCCCAGTACCGTGGACCTTGTTTGGCAATGCCACTGGAGGCCGTGCCAGACATTTCGTCATCGGGCACTTTGTTGAATTTTTTGATGGCCTCAGCGGATTTTTTTTCCATCAAAGCCTTCAAGTCCCAAAGGGAGTTTGGTTTATCCAAGTTGGTGCGTGTCGGGTCGCCAAGGGCATTGAGGGATTGGGCTTTGATGGTTTCCAACTGGACGGCCAGATCGGTTCCTTTGGACATCATCAACACAATGCCATCGTAATTGGTCCAGATGGAGATCATGGTCAAAAAGCAGGCGACGACTACCCAGCGAGGATTGAGTTTGAAGCCATGGATAAATCCCTTGATCACTTGGCCGGTTTCGGCCACCCCGATGAATAAACGGTTTTTGAAATCCAGGATGACCGATGAAAGCAGAAAACCAATGGTGAGGGAGAGTGCCAGTCGTGCGGTTTCGTGTTCAGGACCGGAGAACATCCCCCCTAAAAGGGATTCGACAGTGGGTAATTGCAACAGATCGATTACCCCTTTGGCGGTGGTGGAGGTGGAACCCAAAAAGAGGGCGATGCCCAACAGCAGTTTGCCTAGGGAGAGAACTTTTCCTAGGCTTTCGGTGATTTTTTGCGAAGTGCTGGTAATGGTTTTGTCGCTGGTCCAGATTTTGTAGTAGGATCGGGCAACCTTGATGGGTTGGGGGGCTCGGTCTAGGGTGTTTTTGATCCCATGGGTGAAAGCCGATTTAAGTGTTTGAATGTTGATTCGGTAAGCGGCAACTGTTAACTCATAAAAGGGATTGTCTTCCAGCATGGCTTCATTGCGGTTTGCAAGGCCAGTGCGAAACGCTGCCAATTTTCTGGTGATGGGACCAGTCACTTTACTGGTGGCATCGTCTTCTTCGTTGGTGTATCCTTTGGTTTCGTTTTGAATGGAGGCTCGTAGCTTGTCCACTGCATTTTGCAGGTATTCGATGTCTGCTGGGTTGGCATAGGCCTCGATTTGTTTGGTCGGACGAGAACCTTCATCACCAGATTTGAGCCCAACCACAACCGACGGGAAAATGGCGATTTTGCTGCCGACCGGTAAATTGGGTTGAAAACATTGCTCAATGAGGGATCCATAGCGAACAAAGATTGGATTGTTATGTTTGCTTTGGGGCTGATCTGCCATGAGCGGACTCCAGTTCTCGTGGGGCGTGTTTAACCAATTTTTTTAGCTGTTGTATTTCTTAACATTGCCATTCTACAGGAAGCGAGACATGTTGGCAAATATTTGGTGTGTGTTGTTTTTTTTGATGGCCTTGAGTGGCTTTTCCGTGCCGAGTGCCGTTGCGGGTTATGTCACGACTGAAACCTATGTCCAGCCCTATCTGGGAATTAGCGATCCTTTTGGACGCTGGAATGGAGCCATTGCCTGGGTTTACAATCCGACCAATGCCCAAACCCTGTTTTCTGATAAGGATCGGATGGTTGTTTTACTTAAAGAAGCCATGGCCGAATGGGAAGGGGTGAGTGGGGTTAAGTTTTCCTATCAGGGGATCAATTCCACAGCCAAGATGGATAACGATGCAGACCAGTTGGTGGTTGTTGCTTGGGGGAATGCCAGTGGTGCGGCTGCCAAGGCCGGGCCGTCCCGTTCCTATTCCACTGGCAGTGATCGCTCCCTAGGCTATGATCCGTATACCGATGGTAGCGTGGTGATCTCAGACACTTATGATTGGACTGAGAACGGACAGCTTACCCAATCTTTGTCCGAAAAATTATTGAAAAAGGTGCTGGTTCACGAAGTAGGACACCTGATTGGCTTGGGCCATTCGGACAATCCGGTTTCCATCATGTATGCTAATCCTTATAATAATATTGGTCATTTAATGCCCGATGACATCGCCGCAGCACAGGATATGTATGGGTTACCCACCACCGCTGTGACGGTTCCGGTTTATGTCCCGCCCACCACGACCAAGACGATTTTCTCTAGCTCTCTGCTCTATTTGCAGTCGTCTGGGGATAAGGTGGCTGTCACTTCGATCACCGATGCAACCGCCGATAGCGATACGCTCTATCTCAAGTTGCAATTCAAAGGGCCGTTTACCCAGGATGTTCAGATTGTGGTCACGGACCCGTCCGGTTATGCCATCCAGGAAATTGCTGCCACTTTGACTTGTTCGGTCAATAACATCTGCACCCGTTCCTATGGGGTTGGTTATTTGGATATCTTGAAGAGCATTTCGGGGAGTTATCATGCTTATGTGGTGGCGGATAACCAGTTGGTGGCGGATCATGCCGTTACGGTCGCAACCAATCTGACTTGGAACCGTCCTCCAGTGGCTTCACTGGCGTTGACCGCCACTTCTGGGACCGCGCCTTTGAGTGTTGGTGGTACGGTGACGGCGACGGATCCTGAAAACAATACCATCGCGGTCACTTGGCACATTCCTGGTCAGGGGGCGGTGGTTCAAAGCAATTTTTCTGGCTCGGCTACTCGTACCATAACCTTTGATACTCCTGGTCAGTATGAGTTGTTTGTGGCTGTGAGTGACAACGGTTCACGTTATACCGGGACGAGCAAGAACAGTCCGGCTAGCAGTGCTGGTGAGGGGGTGCGTAAGGTGTTGCGTCAGACCATCACCGTGACCACCGCCTCTGCTTTTACGTTGGATATCGATGGCAATGGCAAATATGACCCCTTGACCGATGGAGTGCTGGTCATGCGTTATTTGCTTGGTATGACCGGTTCGGCTTTGACTTCTGGTGCGGTGGCTAGTACGGGTTCTCGCACAGGGGATGCGGCCATTCTGGCTTATCTGGATACGGCAAAGACAGTTCTGGATGTGGATGGCGATGGTAAGATCACGGCACAAACCGATGGTTTGTTGATTTTGCGTCGTTTGTTTGGTTTCAGTGGGGCGGCCTTGACATCTGGCGTGGTGGATGCGGCTAAAAGCGATGCGGTGATACAGGCCATTAAGGCGATTATTCCTTAGAATTTGGTGCCCAAAGGGAGAGTCGAACTCCCATATCCTTGCAGATACTAGCACCTGAAGCTAGCGCGTCTACCGATTCCGCCATCTGGGCTTGTAAAAAAGAGTATCAGACCATTCCATGGCCGTCAATGAAAAGAATGCATCATCGACAAAAATGGCACTCCAAACCAGGGGCCGGTTGGTAAAAAATGGGCATTCACCGCATCCCGACTGGTTTGATTGAACACCCCCTTCACGACATCGGGTAAATTGGGAGCCATAAATAAAATGATAACAACTGCGGCATACATGGCCCCTGTGACCCACCCATTGCGCGAGAAAAGCTTAAATGCGCTTCCGAAAGAATAAGAAACCCCACCAACTCCAAAGAGATTCAAGCTGACCAGTTCATCGAGTATCAGATGGACCACAAACCCCAAGAAAAGAAACAGACCGGCCAGCCAACTGAGCTTGTCTGGGTGGTGAAATAGACGACTCATCAATACGGCGGTCGCACCCGCAAAAAAAATACCGGCAGGCAGAGAGTGAAAGATTCCCCGATGAACCGTAATCCGGGTAAACAGTTCAAACACCACCAGTTTAATAAACAAAAAGGTCACCAGCCATAAAACGATCAACTCCAAAATCGAATAGACCTTTACCTGACTAAACATGATAAAAAAGGAACCCAACAGCGCGAATACCGTAAAAGAGAGCTTTAACGGCACCGACTCATCGGCATCCACATCCGGCAGCACCCCGCCGATTAAGCAAGAACCCAAACAGATCAGGGCGGTCTGCGGGTCGGCTTGTCCCGAAACCATGAGTGTTGTCACCGCCATACCACCCACCACCGCTGCTACCGCACAGTGGGCATTGAATCCAGCCATTCAGACAGCTCCTTTGTTTTCCAATGATTTTTCTACGGTGTAGACCAGGATTTCTACACCATGCCGCCAACAAGAACCATCCAGCCCGGCTTTGCGGCAGAGATGACCCAAAAAATCTTCCGGCCTAGGGAGTTGCTCCCACACCTGAGGCAAAAAGGTGGCCCGTCGTCCGTTTTTGATCAAGATCACGCCATGGACCCCTGGACGCAGACGGCGTACCAAGTCATCCCCGTCTTGATGAGGAAACGGTTCTGGGGCACTTAAAATGGATACTTCGATCTCAACCCCCGATAACTCCCCTGGACCCAAAGGCGGGAAACGGGGATCTTGTGTGGCAGCCGCTACGGCGTTGGATAATAAATCCTCGGCCAGAATGCGATGGGCCGCCAGTGTACCAATACATCCTCGCAATCGTCCATTCTCAGTCAAAGTGACAAAACAGGCCCCTGGTTTGGCCAATACCCCTCCCAACGCAGTCAAGGAGTCCGCGCTCAAACCCGACTGGCCGTTGAGAACCCGTGTCAAATGTTCCCTGGCCAGATTAGGTAACACCACAGCATTGTGAGGTTCGGACATGGTAGGCTCCATTAATTCAAGAGTGGGAGGTAAACAATCGGTCAAACCAGGAGGCATTTTTTTTCGACAAACCTGCTGCGAGATAACGAAATCTCTCTTGTGAAGTCCGAATGTCGGTCAGCTCGTCGATAAACTGCTCCTGTCTGCGCATCCCTTGAGTCCAGTGTTTGATCAAGGCCAGATACTCAACCCATCCACCATCTAGGCTGAAGAGTACATGAACCGTTTTTGGGTTTTTGTCATGAAACAGTTTGAGTGCTTCTTGGCTTTTGCCTCCCGTTTCACAGACCATGACGATATCCCGATCTTGAGTGAATGGCACGCCAAGCATATCCTGGGTCCACCCCTCATCCGCGAAAAAGATGTCGTATTCAAACAAGACTGGAATGGCTCCCGGCATGGTGCGCCAATAATCGCCACGGAAATCAATGATGCGATAATTTTTACCGTCAGCGATCCCTTTGAGAAATTTTTTGGCAGGCAAAATTCTTTTTTTCATGCAAAGATTCCCATATTAACCATGACCATCTGGGTGTGTCGTGTCAAACTATACCTCACCAACAGATAAGATGTAAAGCGCGACTTGGGGGGATCAAGATGTATTGACATTTATCAAAAGGTGGTAAAAAATAGATCTGGATGGGTAACGGTTATCCAGACACACTTGACCAGTAACCTTTGAACT
Organism: Magnetococcales bacterium; assembly: GCA_015232825.1. Taxonomy (GTDB): domain Bacteria; phylum Pseudomonadota; class Magnetococcia; order Magnetococcales; family Magnetaquicoccaceae; genus Magnetaquiglobus. The sequence continues at coordinate 6,938 of JADFYY010000037.1, read as the reverse complement.
GAATTAGGATGCGTGTAACATGAAAAAAACTCTGCTTGCGGTTGTATCGATTGTTTTGTTGGGTAGTGCATCAATGGCCAATGCTGCCGGTGATTACAACGATGTTCCGAGCAGCGACCCTCAGTTTCAGCAATGCATTTCTTATGCAAACAAGAACTATACGGGTGGTAATGAAGCGAGTCCAATCCCAGGCCAGACCAAGGTGGCCGCATTTTGTGAATGCATGTGGAATGAAACGTCTGACAACTTCAGAGGAAATCTAGCCAAGTTCGCAGAAACGGAAAGGGGGCAGGCGATCAATAAGACGTGCGAGAGATATTCAAACTGGGGTGGTTGACGGTAAAAAAATTTATTTTTGGATACCCTGCTAAAATTTAATTATTTTGCAGGGTATCCTTGTTTTTTTATAGGGTTAAACACACTCCTCATCTAGTTTTGATTTTGCCTTCCTCATTTCGGTCGCTGACCGTATTGAAAAAATCTGGTCAAATCGCCCCAATTCCAGGTAAACTGCGCGTGGTCTTTAAAAAATTGTATAAACTCCAACCATCGGATTTTATTAAACCATGCGTTTTCTTTCCATTGCCTTGTTCCTGTTGTTCCTTTTGACACCCCCCGCCCAGGCGGACCACGGCTTAAGTCTCGACGGGGTACTCAAATATCCGCACGACTTCAAAGGATTCGACTACACCTCTCCAGACGCCAAGCCCGGTGGAACCTTGACCCTCCACGCCATCGGGGGATTTGACAAGATGAATCCCTACATTCTCAAGGGATCTGCCCCGGATTTTCTGGAGCCTCTGGTCTTTGAACATCTGATGGTTCCGTCCATGGATGAACCTTTTTCCCAATATGGTCTGCTGGCTCAAAAGGTCGAAGTGGCGGAAGATGGTCTCTCGATGACCTTTCATTTAGACCCTGAGGCCCGCTTTTCCGACGATTCACCCTTGACCGCCGAAGATGTCAAATTCTCTTTGGAAACATTGCAATCTCCCAAGGCCCATCCCTCTTACCAATCCTATTGGCAAGATATCGTGGGAGCCGATGTGGTCTCTTCCCATGTGATTCGTTTTCGTTTTCGTCAGGCCAACAGGGAGTTGCCGCTGATTGCTGGGGAGATTCCGGTTTTCTCCCGTGACTTCTTTGCCAAACACCCCTTTGATCAAGGAGACCTGACCACTCCCTTGGGGTCCGGTCCTTATCTGGTTGAGGATGTCAAGGCTGGGAAAGTTCTGACTTATCGGAAAAATCCGAAATACTGGGGAAAAAATCGTCCAGTCAACCGGGGTTTTTATCAGTTCGAGCGCATTGTGTTGAAATTCTTCAAAGATCCGGTTGTAGCCTTGGAGGGGTTCAAGGCCGGTGAATTTGACTTTATGTATGAAAATAACTCCAAGCAGTGGGCCAGAGACTACGAAGGGCCGAAATTTACCCAAGGACTGATTAAAAAAGAGACCCTGCCCCACAAGCGAGGGGCTGGCATGCAGGGATTGATTTTCAATATCCGACGCCCGATTTTTCAGGATATTCGGGTACGCAAGGCCTTCTCTCTAGCATTGGACTTTGAATGGAGCAACGAAAATCTGTTTTATGGCCAATACACCCGCTCCACAAGCTATTTTTCCAATTCGGAAATGGCGGCCCAGGGAACGCCCTCCCCAGAAGAGTTGGCATTGCTCAAACCTTTGAGTAAGGATCTCGATCCAGCAGTGTTTGGACCGGTCCAATTGCCACCATCCACCACCCCTCCGAACTCTTTGCGACAAAACTTGCGCGAAGCGGCCAAATTGCTCAAAGAGGCTGGATGGACTCTGGGTGCAGACCAGAGGCTGGTCAATGGTCAAGGCAACCCTTTTGAGGTCGAGGCCCTGCTGGCCACACCCGCTTTTGAACGGATCTTGGCTCCCTATGCCGCCAATCTTCAAAAACTTGGGATAACTCTTAAATACCGTACCGTGGATCCCTCGTTGTACCAAAGTCGGGTCCACGATTTCGACTATGATATGATTGTCAACGGCTTTGAGCAATCCCAATCCCCTGGAAACGAACAACGGGACAAATGGCACTCCTCCAGTGCCGACATCAAGGGGAGTCACAACCGTATCGGCATCAAAGATCCAGCAGTGGATGCCTTGGTTGAGAAAATCATCTACGCCAAAAGCCGCAAAGAGTTAGTCACCGCTTGTCGCGCCTTGGATCGGGTGCTTTTGGCGGGCCATTATCTGGTTCCTAACTGGCATCTCACCTATTTCCGTCTCGCCTATTGGGATCGGTTTGACCGCCCGAAGAGCTTGCCTCTCTATTACTCCCCGGAAAGCTGGTTGATGTCTTGGTGGATGAAGTAACATGGCCGCCTATATTCTGCGCCGCCTGCTGCTGATGATTCCCACCTTGTTTGGCATCATGGCGGTCACCTTTGTGGTGATTCAGTTCGTGCCGGGGGGGCCAGTGGAGCAGATCATCTCCCAGATGGAGGCGCGAGGTTCATCTGGCCAAGGCGAGGTGGCGGCTGGCGGGTCGAGTGGCGGAATCTATCGCGGGGCTAAGGGGTTGACTACCGAACAGGTCGATGCCCTTAAAAAACTCTACGGCTTTGATCGGCCAGCCCATGAACGGTTCGCCTTGATGATCTGGAATTATCTGCGGTTTGATTTTGGTGAATCCTACTATTATCACCGTTCGGTCGTGGATCTGGTCATTGATAAATTGCCGGTCTCTATCTCCTTGGGGATGTGGACCTTCCTGCTTACCTATCTGATCAGCATACCTTTGGGAATTCGCAAGGCTGTGCGTCATGGTGACCGCTTTGACGCAGCCACATCGATTCTGATTCTGGCCGGATACTCTATCCCTGGGTTTGTGTTGGGGGTTTTGCTTATTGTACTGTTTGGCGGCGGCAGTTTTTGGAATCTGTTTCCGATTCGTGGACTGGTCTCCGACAACTGGGAGACGTTGTCTTGGTCAGCCCGCATCTTCGATTATCTGTGGCACATGGTTCTACCGGTGACCGCTTCGGTGATCGGTTCGTTTGCCGTGATGACCATGCTTACCAAGAACAGTTTTTTAGAAGAGATCTCCAAACAATACGTCCTGACCGCCCGTGCCAAGGGATTGACCGAACAGGCGGTACTCTATCGGCATGTCTTTCGTAACGCCCTTATTCCCTTGGTAACCGGTTTTCCGGGTTCGTTCGTGGCCGCTTTTTTCAGTGGTAGTCTGCTTATCGAAACCATCTTTAGTCTGGATGGTTTGGGGCTTTTGGGCTATGAGTCCGTTATCAATCGGGATTACCCGGTGGTTTTGGCCACGCTTTACTTTTTCACCCTGCTTGGACTCGTGACTAAATTGATAACCGATCTGACCTATGTGGTTGTCGATCCAAGAATAACTTTTGACTGTACCCAATAAATTCGTTAGAGTTAACGCCACTACAAACCGCCAAAATTTTTGCCTTCAAGGAACCGCCCATGACCTGCCGAGTTGATGAGATCCTAAACGACTCCCGCGAGATGATCCGGGAGACAATCCTCAAATTTGCCGACGATTTGACCACGGATTTCAACCTGGAAGCCACCAAAACCGAAACGTTGCTCAACAGCAGTGCTTACAAAACCCTGCAAGGGGCCTTAGAAACCTTCGCGGTTGGATTTGTCAATCGAAAAAAATGAGCCTTTCTAATAACGCGATTCCTCCTTTCGATGGTGGTACCAAAATCCGTCTGTTGCATGATTCCGTGGGTGGTCATGTCAAAGAAATCGTGCAAAAGTTCCTAGACACCTTGTCGGCTCGCATGCAACGTTTCTCCAATGCCTATGCAACCCACGATTTGCCAACTCTTTACAACGAAGCCCACAAACTCAAAGGCGCGGCGGCCACGTTTGGGGCCGTTTACATGGCTCATCTCTGTGCGCAAATGGAACAACAGTGCAAGATGAATATTTTGCCTCCAGTTGAGTTGTTGGATGCACTAGAGACCAATGCCCAGTTCGTGACTGAGGCCATGACCCTAGCCATGGAAAATCTGGAATGATGGGAGTGTCAGAAAAATGGTGAAACGTCATTAATAAATGGCACGACATTTGAATGGGGTTGGCTCACTGGAATTGTGGCAAGAATTCGCTTGACGGGAAGTGAAGATTTTTGTATACTTTAAAAATTTAATGTCTAAGTAATTTTTATTGTTTTGGCAGTATTATTTTTTGCATTTCTTTGATGTAAAACACAACAGAAAGACGGTTGTCACCCCCTGTCTATCATTAATTAATATTTCGGATCGTTTCTGAACGTCCTTTCCTATTTAAATGGAAGTGCCGGTCAGGCGGAACTCTTTGTTTTGGAGGATTGTTAGAAAATGAATACTGCGCAATCACGACCTGTTACCTCCCAATCCATGTTGGTACGTAGGCGGAAGATGAGGCAAAGAGTGCTGGCCTTGGCGGCGATGGTGGCCTTGAGTGGACCGGTTGGTCAAGCCTGGGCCGCAGATACGGCGGGGGCTGTCACCGGGGATGTCAAAACAGCCACGAATACTGGATTGCCTCGCGGGGCGGATTTGACCATTACCAGTCGTAGTGGCACGGGATTGATCGAATACAAAGATAGCGGTACGACCGGAACAAGACTTGACCTTCATGCGAACGATAAGGCGATCTTGCAATGGGATCACAGCGGCACGGCGACTGGTTTCAATATTGGGTCTGGCAAGACCCTCTCCATCATCAACGATAGCAACAATTTCACATTGTTGAATGTGGTCTCAGGAGGGGCCGGGACCACCATTGCCGGTACAATCACCACGTTGGGTGCGAATGCCTCAGTGGCCATTTTGGATCCCAATGGAATCACCATCTCAAGCGGGGCTTCGGTCAACGACATCACCAATCTGGGATTGTTCACCCAGGATGCAACGGGTGGTGCGGCCACTTTGGGAGCTTCAACCCTGAATGCCGCTTCGGCCAATTTTGGCATGACCATGGGGGCTTTGTCCAACACGACCAAAGACGTCACCATCAATCAAAATATTGGGTTGCAATCTGGGGGTAATCTCCTGATTCGGGCCGATGGTGCGGTCACAATCAATGGTGGCTCTACTGGTTCAACCCAAGCTCAAGATGTTTCTATCACTGCCAATGGTGCGGTGACGATTGGTGCCAATACCGAAATTAAGTCCATAGGCACCCTTTCTGTCTCCACGGCGAACAATCAGAACGCCTCCTTGCGCACGACTGGCGCAACCACCTTGGGCGATATCAATGTCGGAACCGGTACTGCAACCATTACCGCTTCTGGTCAGCTCACTCAAGGGAGTAGCTCTAAGATCACCTCTGGTAACGCATTGGTTATTACCAGTTCCACGGTTGGTACATCTGAGGCCACAGGTCTGAATTTCGCAACCTCCAATGTCAAAGTGGATAATGGTTCCAGTGCATCCACTGGACAGGCGATCTATATCAATTCAGTGGACGGGGCCACGGTCTCTTTGGATGCCGTGAAGGGATCTTCGGTCACTTTGGGCAATCCTGGCGGTGGGGCGGGAACGGGTAAATTTGTCGGTAAGGCGGCTGGCGCGACAACCGATTTGACGGCCACAACCTTGACCATTGCCAATGCCTCTGGGGATATCTCATCCATCAAAACTGCTGTCAGCAATTTGGCTTTGAATGGGGCTGGCAACACCACTTTGACCAATACCGGTGCTTTGATCATCGATAGTGGCTCCACCACCAATACAGGCGGCGCGACCATTCAGCTCACCAATGATGAAAATATTACAGTTGTCGGCACTTTCGATAGTGCTGCGTCAAAGGGATCCACGTTAACGCTTACGACGACCGCCGCAGGCAAGACCGTGACCTTTGCCGATGCGTCTGGCGGTATTAAACTGAAGAACTTGAATGTGGTCTCTGACAATGTGGTCATTAACGATCCAACCTCTGGACATATTACCTTGGATTCTGGGGGTATTGCGTCGATTAGAGCTGTGACCACCACCCGCAATATCAATTTGGGTACGCATCCTGGGACTGGGCTTGATCTCTCTGCCACAGAACTGCTGGCCTTTGGGGCCGCTGGCGGGGGGAGCAAGCTGATTATCGGTGCGAGTGCAAATGGTTCCTCTCCAAGCACCGGGACCATCACCGTTACCAGTAACGTGACTTCCAAGAATGGTCTTTCTTTGTATGGAGGAGCTTTGGCCCTCACCGGTGGAACCATTACCGTCAACGATGGCACCACCAATCAAGATTTCGCGGCCACCATTGTCAATGCCGCTGGCACCGGTGGTGATATCACTACTGTTGCGGATGGTGCCTTTGCGAGCAGTACGGCGGATATTACCGCTGCCAAAATTGACTTGATTGCCAAGGGCAGTGTTGGCGCGGCAACTCTGGCCGATCTTGACATCACCGCCACGGGTGTGGTGAACGTTACGGCTGGCAACTCTGCTGCCGCCTCCGCAGAAACCATCAATCTGCGTTCCATCGGCACAGGCTCACTGGCCTTGGGATTGCTCAAGGTGCAGGACTCTGTCGCTGCATTGACCGCCGGTGACACCATCAACTTAATCCTTGGTGACGATGTGACGGACGGCAACTCTGCTGCAGGTAACCTGATCGCGCAAACCGTGAATATTCAGGGAACCACGACCAACAATACCGCTGTGGCCACGGCCATCGGAACGGCTGCAGCCCCCATTAAGCTCTCCAAGGCAACCACGGTGACCCTGCAGGATGCCAATGGTGGCACGCCGCAAGATTCTGCTTTAGCGACCACATTTGAAGGGGTTCATCTCTCCACGGACCAAAGTTTGACCTTGGCCAATGCCCTCTATACCAGCACAACCGGCGGGACGGGCGTTAGCCTACTCCTTACGGGTACTGGGACGACCTTGAACAATAATGGCAAGGCGATTGTCTCCGGCACCAGCAGCAACGTCATCT
>JADFYY010000036.1 GCA_015232825.1 Magnetococcales bacterium | reverse complement strand
TAGATTCAGGAAACCCCGCAAAATAAAGCGGGGCTTCCAAATTGCATGCATGAATTACGCCAACGTTACGACTTCTCTGATTTTTTCTTCCAGAACAGGATTCTTCCACAGGCCCGACACTTGGTAATGTTGGCCAACAGATAAATGACACCGAGTGTGAAAAACAGGGGGATCACAATGCGTCCCGTGGCAATGATGGGTCCAAGCAGCAAATCGTTGCGGATCAATTCTCCTGGATCGTTGTGGATGCCATAGATGGTGAGCCCCATGATGAAAATGGCTCCAATGGCAATCAGCGTTATATGTCCAAATAACGGCTTTGTTTTGTGTTCCATGACAGTCTCCTTGAGTTCTTCGCCTCTTTTGTAGAGAGTTTAGACTACTGTTCAGAGTTGGTTTTATTATGCAAGGAAACAAACCAAAAGCAAGGAAAAATTTATGGTCAACAAATTCTCTTATACTTAACCGGATCTGGCTTTAATGTGAGTATGCGTGATTATTGGCGATCCATTATAAATGCGGATCATGGTTTATCTTCTGCAATGATTGCCACGCCAACGCTGTTTTTGGCTTGGATGATCGTGAGTATTATTGCAACCTTGCCAGTATTATCTTCTCAGAGATTCTTGCTGGTTTCGATAGCCACCATTCCGGCCATGGCCGCCTGTTGGTCGCGGTATCGGGCGGGTGCATTTGTTTTATGGCCTGTGTTGGCTGGCTTGGTTTGGGGTTTGGTTATGGTTTGGAGTCATGAACCTATCATTCCCAACCTTCCAACAGAGATGGTGCGTCAAAAAATGGTGATTCATGGGGTGGTAGCGGATCGGCAAGATCGAAGTGATTCCACCCTTTTGATTTTGGACGAGGTTGAGAGTGATGTATGGCGGGCATCCGGTCAGGTGCGCATCACTTTGTTTAAGAAGAAAACCACTGTGCTGCCAGGGGATCGGGTGGAGATTCCGGTTCGTTTGCGTCCTTTGGGTGGCATGCGAAATCCGGGTGGTTTTGATTACCGAACTTACTTGTTGGAAATGGGGGTGATCGCCACGGGCAGTGCGAATGGTCCTGTGGTCTTTTTGAACAGAACCCAAACTTGGTTTTGGAATCGCTTGCGGCAGGAGATCGCGGATTGGATTGGTCGCACCTTGCCTGAATCCCAGCGAGGGCTTGCCGAGGCGTTGTTGGTGGGGAAACGGGGCCATCTGGATGGCAATCTACAAAACGCCTTGTTTGTCTCAGGGACATTCCATCTGGTGGCCATTTCGGGATTGCATATCAGTTTGGTGGCTGGTGGGGTTTTTTTTCTGTTGCGTCTTGCGTTGACATTGATTATCCCGCTTTCGCGCCGTTGGGACATGAAACGGCCAGCCGCCCTGTTGTCACTATTTCCGGTTTTGGCTTATGCCCAACTGGCGGGTTGGTCGGTCTCGACCCAACGCGCCTTCATTATGGTGGGGCTGTTTTTATTGGCTGTCGCGGTACAGCGAAAGCGGCACTCTTGGCGGATATTGACTCTGGCTGCCATTGCGGTGCTTTCTTGGCAACCCTCTCAGCTTATGAGTGCTGGGTTTCAGCTTTCATTTCTCTGCGTGGTGGTGATTCTGTATCTGCTGGATCACCTGCCTGCCAAAAAGTGGTGGGAAAAATGGATCTGGAGTGGGGCGGTCACAGTGGCATTGGCATTGGTGACCGCGCCAGTGGTCCAGTATGCCTTTCATCGTTTTTCCCCTTACGGCATGATCATCAATCCCGTGGCCATTCCCTGGGTGGGTGAGGTCTCTACACCCTTGGGACTGATGGCCATGGTGCTTTACCCCTTGTGGCATACCGGCGGAGAGTGGTTGCTGCGTGGCATGGGTTGGTCTTTGGAACTCTATCGTTGGCTGGTGGAGTGGTCGTTGCATTGGCCTGGCGCGTGGAGTCGTGGTCCGGGTCCATCCTTGCCGGGTTTGGCGATTTATTTGGCCATGGGAAGCGTGGCACTTTCTCTGCGCTATCGTGGGCGTTGGCAGTGGCGACGACTTTTTTATGGTTTGATTGCGGTGTGTGGTCTGTGGTGGCCAAGGGCCGTCACCCCAGACTCAATGTTGCGTTTGATTGTCCTTGATGTGGGACAGGCCATGTCTATGGTGCTGAAAATGCCTGGAGGTGGCTGGTCGGTGGTGGATTCTGGGGGGGCGGTGACGCCACGATTCGATATTGGAGAAGGGGCAACCTCTTCTGTACTTTGGTATTACGGGGTGGAACGGTTGGAACGGGTGGTGATCAGTCATCCGCAAAAGGATCACATGTCTGGAGTCGCACAACTCTTGAGGAATTTTCCGGTGGGGAGTTTATGGCTTAACCGTTTGTCAACCAAGGATGCGGATCTGACCATCGTCAGGGAGTTGATGGCCGAGGCCGAACGGTTGAAAGTCCCTGTGCGTTATTTTGATCGTGCCGAAGAGATTCACGAAGGGGGTGGTGTGATACGGGTGTTGCCTTCTCTCCCAATCAAGAATGAGGCGAAGCTCAATGATCGATCCCTGGTATTGGAAATCGAGTATGGCAGCCATCGTTTTTTATTGACCGGAGACATGGAGTCCAAGGAGGAGAACTGGCTCCTTTCGCAAAAGGTTTTGCATCCCATGACGGTGGTCCTGGCACCGCATCATGGCAGTTTGACCTCATCGACTCGTCCTTTTGTCGAGGCTGTTCAACCTGGACATGTGGTGTTTAGCGTGGGCGCGGAGAATCAATGGGGATTTCCGAAACCGGAAGTGGTCCATCGTTGGCAAGAAACAGGAGCGCGTTTGTGGCGCACGGATCAAGAGGGCGCGATTCGTTTTGTCAGCGATGGCGAACATCTTGAAGTGATAACCGGTGAAGGAGAGGATCTCTAGGAAGGCCGGTCAGTCGCTCAAAAACAGTCGAGCGACTGACCGGTTATTATTCTACTGTCCGCCACCCAAGCTGTGAACGTAAATGGTCACCTGCTTGAGAGCCAGAGGATCCAACTTTTTGCCCACTTCTTTGGACTCTTTAGACCAAGCTGGCATTTTTCCGCTACGGCCTTTGGCAATGGAGTCACGAACGGTCTGCCGGTCTCCACCATAAAGCCAAATGGCATCGGTCAAGTTGGGGGCACCAATGGGAGGAAGCGGTGAACCATCCACCGTTCCCTTGAGAGAACCATTCCCCTTGTCACCATGACACCCTTTGCAGCCAGCATCCCCATGGAACAAGGCATCTCCTCGTTGATTGGCTGCGGCGTCCTTGGATTGGCCCGTGAGAGAAAGCACATAGGAAGTCAAATCATCGACTTGGGCATCCGAAAAATTGCCACCAGCAGATTTCAGGTGAGCGGGCATTTGACCAACCCGGCCACCACTGATGGTCTCATGAATGGTCTCCAAATTTCCGCCAAACAGCCAGTCATCATCGGCCAAGGTGGGAAATCCACCGGTCTTGACACCAATCCCGCCAGTGCCGTGACAAGGGGCGCAATAGTCGCCAAATACGGCCTTGCCGCCAGAAATGGCATATTGCAGCAATTTGTTATCCTTGGCGATCTCTTGCAACGAAAGACGTTCCATTTGATCGTTGAAAGCTTTTTGTTGCACCTGAACCGCTGCCATATCCTCTTTGAATTCGGTGTGCATGGACCAGCCAAGCACCCCTTTGGTAAAACCGTTTGCGCTAGGCCAAGCCGGATAAAGTACCCAGTATATGAACGACCAGATGATCGTGGCATAAAAGGTATACAGCCACCATTTCGGCAAGGGATTGTTGAACTCTTGTAAGGGATAACCTTCGTCGTCATCCCATTGATGGCCAGTGGTTTCCACGCCTTTGTTGTCCGCCATTTTGAGGTCTCCTTAGCTTATTAGCGGGTTTGAGCTTGATAACTGGAAAAATCCACCAGCGTACCTAACATTTGCAGGTAGGCAAGCAGTGCATCCAATTCGGTGATCTGATCGGGTTTGCCGTCAAAATCATCTTGTGGAACCTTGTTGCCATACCGTTTTGCCAAGCCAGGATCATTGCCACCGGCTTTGGCCTGGGCAGCCAAATCTTGTTTGGCATTGGCGATTTGTTCAGGGCTGTATGGTACGCCAACCTTGGATAGAGCCTGCATGCGGACATCGACATCGTCATATTTCAACGCAGCCTTTTGCAACCAAGGATAGGCTGGCATGACGGATTCCGGCACCACGTTTTGTGGTTTGAGCATGTGGGCCTGATGCCATTCGTTGGAATATTTGCCGCCAATACGGGCCAGATCTGGTCCGGTGCGTTTGGATCCCCATTGAAATGGGTGATCGTACATGCTTTCTGCGGCCAGAGAGTAATGACCGTAGCGGGCGGCTTCATCCCGGAAGGGGCGGATCATTTGCGAATGGCAGTTGTAACACCCTTCGCGAATGTAGATATCCCGGCCTTTGAGTTCCAAAGGGGTGTAGGGACGCATGCCATCGACTTTTTCGATGGTGCTTTTGATGAAGAATAGTGGAACAATTTCCACAATACCACCGATGGAGACCAGAATGAGCGTCAGAATGGCCATCAGCGGAATGCTTTTTTCAATAGTGGCATGTTGCATTGTCATCCTCCCGATTAACCAATGGTGGCTGGTGCTTGTTTGGCACCACCGCGCACAGTCATGATGATGTTGAAGGCCATTACCAAAGCCCCCACCAAGAATACGACTCCCCCGATGGTGCGGATCAGGTAATAGGGATGCATAGCCGCCACGGATTCGGCAAAAGAGTAGCTCAAATTGCCGAACGAATCATAAGCCCGCCACATCAGACCCTGCATGATACCTGAAATCCACATGGCCACGATGTAGATTACGACGCCAATGGTGGCGAGCCAGAAATGAAGATTGATGAGACCTTTGGAGTAGATGGCAACACCCCAGAGTCTGGGAACCATGTGATAAATCGCGCCAAAGGAGACCATGGCCACCCATCCCAAGGCACCAGAGTGAACATGACCGATGGTCCAGTCGGTGTAATGGGAGAGTGCATTGACGGACTTGATGGACATCAAGGGGCCTTCAAAGGTGGACATGCCGTAGAACGAGAGTGAGACGATGAAAAAGCGCAAAATAGGATCGGTTCTCAGTTTGTGCCAAGCACCTGAAAGGGTCATGATGCCGTTGATCATGCCACCCCAGGAGGGGAGCAGCAGCATGATGGAGAAGGTGGCCCCTAAGGTTCCGGCCCAGTCGGGAAGAGCGGTGTAGTGCAAATGGTGGGGACCGGCCCAGATGTACATGAAGCTCAATGCCCAAAAGTGGACGATGGAGAGTCGGTAAGAGTAGACCGGACGTTCCGCCTGTTTGGGGACAAAATAATACATCAAGCCCAAGAATGCCGCAGTCAAAAAGAAACCCACCGCATTATGGCCATACCACCATTGAATCATGGCGTCTTGGACTCCAGAAAAAATCGAGTAGGAGTCGGTCAAATTGATCGGAATGGCCAAATTGTTGACGATGTGCAGCAGAGCCACAGTAATGATGAATGCCAGATAAAACCAGTTGGCAACATAGATGTGTGGCTCTTTTCTGCGTGCTAGGGTGCCGACGTAATTGATGAAATAGGCTACCCAGACAACGGTGATCAAAAGATCAATCGGCCAGATGGGCTCCGCATATTCCTTGCCTTGGGTGAGCCCTAGTGGGTAAGTGATTACCACTAGAACCACGACAAGATTCCATCCCCAAAAGGTGAGATTAGAAAGGAAATCGGAAAAAAGACGCGCCTTACTGGTCCGTTGCACGATATAATAACTGGTTGCAAACAGCACTGAACCGCCGAAGGCAAAAATTACCGCTGAGGTGTGGAGAGGTCGAAGTCGTCCAAAAGAGATGTAGGGTATGCCTCCGTTTAGATCTGGGAAGGTCAACTCCAGGGCAAGGATTACCCCTACGAGAAAACCTACGATGGCGTAAATGATCGCTGCAATTGTGAATTTTTTTATGACTTCATAGTCGTAGGTCTGCATCATGTTCGGTTGTTGTCCCACTTCATCCTCCTACCGTTTGGGTTTAATGAACATTAACACTGATTGACATGGAACTTAATTAAAGAATAAAGCTCCAAGACATTTGACTTGGTATGTTATATACTCTTTTACAGAGGATGCAATTAAAAATTATCGGTTGGTGAACTTTTTTGGAGAAGGGCTATGACCGCTGAAGTGACGTCTCTTTATGCAGACTGGAAAAAAATTTATCCACGATATCAAATTGGATTTTTCAGAAATTTGCGTTTTATCATTTATGGTTTGGAGCTTGGAATCTTTTTTATTCTGCCATGGGTGCGTTGGGAACGTGTTGGCGTGGATGTTAATCAGGCTGTTTTATTTGATCTTCCTGAAAGGAAATTTTATATCTTTAATTGGGTTGTTTGGCCACAGGACATCTTTTTACTGGCGTTTCTATTAATTGCCGCAGCTATTGGTCTGTTTTTTATTACAGCTTTGGCTGGTCGAGTATTTTGTGGCTATATGTGCGTTCAAACGGTGTGGACAGACTGGTTTTTGTTGGTGGAAAAGTGGTTTGAAGGAAACCGTAACCGGCGCGTCAAATTGGATCAATCTCCTTGGAATCGTGAAAAATTGCTGATCAAGTTTGGTAAGCAACTGGTTTGGTTGCTGATTAGTGCTTGGACAGGAATTACTTTCACCTTGTACTTTGCCGACGCGCCAGTTTTACTGCAACAGTACTATGCGGGTTCAGCCCCATTTCCGGCATGGTTTACCTTTTTGTTTTTGATGCTTACTACATACATCATGGCAGGTTTTGCCAGGGAACAGGTTTGTATCTACATGTGTCCTTATGCCCGTTTTCAAGGGGTGATGTTTGATGAAGACTCCTTGATTGTGGCTTATCATCCTGAATTTGGCGAACCTCGTGAGTCCAACCGTCGCAATCGTGAACAAATGGGCAACCGCGTTGGGGCCTGCATTGACTGCAATAGCTGTGTAACGGTTTGTCCAACAGGCATTGACATTCGCAATGGGCAGCAATATGAGTGTATCACCTGTGCGGCTTGCATTGACGCCTGTGATAGTGTTCGGCAAAAGGTGGGGTTTGAGCCTCGCTTGATCCGTTATACCTCTTTGCGGGAGATGGGAGGAGGGAAGACACGCTTTATTCGGGTTCGGGTTGTGGCCTACGCGCTTTTGTTGACATTGTGTTTGGGGGGGATTGTCGGGTATCTTGCCAATCATTCACCATTGGAATTCACGGTGATCGGCCATCGTCAACCGCTGTATATTTTGCAATCGGATGGTAGCATACAAAACAATTTCACCGTGCGTGTTTTGAATATGACCGATACCCAACAGACCTATGCACTGGACGTGACAGGATTGCCCGGTGCAACGCTCACCGTAGGGGCCGTTAACAACCGGGATTCCCAGGGACATCCGTTATTGACCGTACCTCCTGGATCCGTGACCCCTTTTTCGGTTTACCTTCGTCAGGCCCGTGACCATGTGGTCTCTGGCCGACAAGAGATCTTCTTCATACTGAGTGCCCAAGCTTCATTGGGAGGAACGTCCACCTACAAGAGCATTTTTATGAGGCCGTAATGGAAAAACGCTTTGCTTTTCGTCTCGAACCCTGGCCAACATCCATCATTCTTTTCTTTGTGGCTGTTTTTGTGGTCAATGGCGTCTTTATTTATTTGGGTCTCAGTACTTGGCCTGGTCTGGTGACGGAAGGGGCCTATACCAAAGGATTGGCCTTTAATCAGGTACTCAAGGCGCAGCAAGCGCAAGATGCCCTAGGGTGGCAGGGAACGCTGGACGCTTCTCATTTGAGTGCTGGACAAGAAGGGCGATTGATTTTTTCCATCCGGGATCAGCAGGGTCAACCCTTGCCTGAAGCGCGAATTCAGGGGATTTTAGTGCGTCCTGTCCAGCAAGGGGTCGATCAAACCTTTACCATGACTCAAAAGCAGCCCGGCGTTTATGAATCCTCTCTCCTGAGGCCATTGCCTGGTCACTGGGATGTCAAGTTGAACGTTTTGGCGATGGAAAAAGAGTACCATTTTGTGCAGAAAATTAACCTGCAAACCATCAAACAGGGAGATTGATATGGAATTCAATGCTTTGGTCCAATTTACGCAACAGTTTGCCTTGGTTTGGTTTTTTTTGCTATTTTGTGGTATTCTGCTTTGGGCTTTTTGGCCCGGCAATAAAAAACGATTCGAGCGGGAGGGTCAAAAAATTTTGGAGGAGGATAATGAGTAGACTGGGAGTGCCGATCACTCTTTGGCGAGTGATTTTTGTTTTTGTTTTGTCGATTATCATCCAGCCTGTCCTGCCCGTGAATAGCGCACCCCCAGATAAAACGGTGGTGGGAAGTGAACTACAGAAAAAGAAAGTGGGTCAGGATAAGGAAAAAGAGGTTCAGGATAATAGAAAGTCATCGGATATTCTGCGCTTTTCGGTCATCTGGATTTTGTGCATGTTCGTGGGCTTTCTGATTTGGAAAATCGTACCCAAACACAAGCCTTGGTTAAAACCTCTGACACCTAAAGAAGAAGAAGAGGATAGCGCGATTCAAATTGATGCTCGCAGCAGTCCAACAAGGGACACCTTAGTAGCGGCTGCTTTAGAATGGCAAGACCGATATCGAGTCTCACCGATCAACCTTTCAGTAATTGCCGCACTGGATGCGGCTTTGTTGATTGGTATGTCTGAAGAACATTACTCCTTACATATGCGCAATAAGAAATTTATGGAATCGAAGGATATAAATTTCTTCTTTGAAAAGAAAAGTTTTATTGTTAAGGCGAGTCGTCAGGCCGCTCTTGTCCCAAAAGCGCAACATCTGGAGTGGGATGAGATTGTTTTTATCTTATACGATGCACGCTACGATATCCTAGGAGCATGGCAGATGTCTCGTGAAGCGTATATGACGCAGTGCTACCACAAAGAGAGATTGTCTGTGGAGGATTATAAAACTGGACAAAAACTAGTCCTTGAGGCCGAATAATTTTGGATACTAAAGAAAATGATACTTTTAACAGGTTGTGCTGGATTTATTGGTAGCAATTTTATCCATACTTGGTTGGCTGGAGGCAATGAAGGGGTGATCAACCTCGATAAATTGACCTATGCTGGCAACATGGATAATTTGACTGGATTGCAGGGGGACTCCCGCCATCAGTTTATTCGTGGCGACATTGGCGACCGGGAACTGGTTACCCGTCTTTTGGAACAATACCGTCCACGGGCCGTGATCAATTTTGCGGCGGAATCGCATGTGGATCGTTCGATTCTTGGTCCAGGTGATTTTATTCAAACCAATATCGTGGGTACTTTTCACTTACTTGACGCGGTGCGTGGCTATTGGAGTCAATTACCAGACGATGTCACAGCTTCGCCTAGTCGTCAGAATTTTCGTTTTTTGCATGTATCCACGGATGAGGTTTATGGCACCCTCACCGCAACAGATCCTGCTTTTGCGGAAACCAATCCTTATCTTCCCAACAGCCCCTATGCAGCCTCCAAGGCCGCATCGGATCATCTGGTGCGCGCTTGGCATCATACCTATGGGTTGCCGATATTGACCACCAATTGTAGCAATAATTATGGTCCCTATCAGTTCCCGGAAAAGCTTATCCCTTTGGTGATTTTAAATGCCTTGGGCGGCAAGCCTTTGCCCATTTATGGGGATGGCCAGCAGGTTCGGGATTGGCTCCATGTGGAGGATCACTGTCATGCCATCATGCGGGTATTGGAGTCTGGACGAGTCGGGGAGACCTATAACATCGGCGGCTGGAATGAAATGCCCAATATCGAGGTGGTCAAAACGATTTGTGGTATTCTCGATGGGTTGCGTCCAAGGGTGGATGGCCATCGTTATGTTGAACAAATTACATATGTCAAAGATCGTCCAGGACATGATCGCCGTTATGCGATTGATGCCCGTAAAATCCAGAAAGAGCTGAATTGGAAACCCAAGGAGACCTTTGAAAGCGGTATTCGCAAAACCGTACAGTGGTATTTGGACAACCCGGAATGGGTGGCGGGGGTGACCAGTGGGGCCTATCGGCAATGGGTGGTGCGGCACTATGGTGGGCAGGAATGAATTGAATCGTTTGAAATTACCGATAATCGCATTCCTGATTGGGAGTATTTTTCTGTTGGTGGACTATCTGCTGCCTCTCGGCACAGCAGATGGGGTTCTTTTTGTGCTTCTGGTCATGGTTGGTTGGTGGATGCCGGGTCAGAAGCGAATTATTTATTACTTGGCAATCATCAGCTCTTTGTTGTTGGGGGTGGGATACTGGATTTCTGATGGCAGTAATATTCCCGCATGGGTTGTCATAACCAATCGTGCTTACGCCTTGTTGGCCATATGGAGTGTGGCAATCGTTTTGGGAATTGCTAAATCGGCGCAGGAGGCCTTGCAGGTCAAAGAAAGTCGTTATCGAGCTTTGTTTGATACCATGACAAGTGGTGTGGTTGTTTACGATGTATTGAACCATGGGGAAGATTTTGTTGTTAAGAATTTGAATCTCGCGGGCGGAAAAATCAGCAATGTCGTGCCAAGCGAGGTTATTGGCCGAAAGGTTCTGGATGCTTTCCCAGGGGTTAAAGAGTTTGGTCTGTTCGCGGTTTTTCAACAGGTTTACCGGACCGGGAAGCCCGCCTATCATCCCATTAACTATTATGTGGACAAAAAACATCAAGGATGGTTTGAAAACATTGTCTACAAGCTGGATACCGGCGAGATTGTTGCGATTTACAATGATCTGACTGATAAAAGGCGTACCGAGGAACATTTTCGTCTGGCGCAAGCCTCTTTGGAAAATACCAGTGACATGGTTTTTTGGGTCCATCCCGATGGAAATTTTTTACGGGTCAACCAATCGGCCTGCGATGGTCTTGGGTTTTCTCGTGAGGAGTTGATGTCCATGAAGACCATGGATTTGAATGCCGCGCATCCCCCAGATATCTGGTCCTCTCATTGGTCTGAGTTGAAAGAGAATCAGACGTTGGTATTTGAAGCCAACCTGATGCGAAAAAATGGTACTCCACTGCCCGTAGAAATCAGTGCGAATTATATGGAGTTTGAAGGCCAGGAGTACAATCTGGCTATTGTGCGCGATATCCGTGCGCGTAAGGAGGCGGAATATGCCTTGCAGCAGTCGGAACAACTATTGCGCGATCTCTATGAAAACGCGCCGGTCGCCTTTTTGTCCATCGATGCAAAGAGTGGACGAATCTTACGTGCCAACAAGGCCTCGGAAGCTCTGTTTGGCTACCAATCTGAAAAAATTCTTCAAGTTAACATTCACGATCTATACGCCATCGATTCAGAACGGCCAAAACAAGATGATCTTCTGCAAAAGTTGCGTTCCCATCTCTGCATCCGGGACCGGGAAGTGCGACTCAAGCGTCAAGATGGACGCATTCTGTGGGCCAGTGTTTCAACCTCGCCAAAATACGATTCTTCGGGTCGTGTTGTGGAGTGTCGAGCCATTATCCAAGATTTGACGGAACGACGACAGGCCGAAGAGGCTTTGCGTCAGTATGGGGCCATTGTTTCGGCCTCCAAAGATCACATGGCCTTTTTGGGACGGGATTATGTATATCGTGCGGTCAATCAGGCCTATCTGGAAAATCATGGCTTGCAGTTCCATGAGATTATCGGCCATTCGGTTTGCGAACTTTTAGGTGAGGAGGTCTTCGAGCAAATTCGTGGCAATCTTGACCGTTGCTTGAATGGAGAGTCAATCAACTATCAAGCTTGGTTTGATTTCCCTGTTTCGGGTCATCAATGGATGGATGTCTCCTATTTTCCCCATTTCCACAAAGATGGAACTGTGGAGGGTATTGTCGTGGTCTCTCGTGAAATCACGGATCGCAAACAGATGGAGGACGAACTCAGACGGAGTGAAGAACAGGCCCGACTGGCCAATCAGGCAAAGGGAAATTTCTTGGCCAACATGAGCCACGAAATTCGTACCCCCATGAACGCTATCATCGGCATGAGCTATCTGGCACTAGAGACCGATCTCTCTTCTAAGCAAAGGAGCTATCTTGAAAAAATTCAGTCCGCATCCAATGCCTTGCTACGTATCATCAACGACATACTCGATTTTTCCAAAATCGACGCAGGCAAGTTGGAGTTGGAAAACCTTCCCTTTGATCTGGGTCAGGTCATGGAGCGAGTTACAGATGGCTTGCTGACCAAAGCCCGACAGAAAACGGGCATTAAGATTTTATTATCCATCCCCACAGACGTTCCACGTCATTTGAAAGGTGATGCCATTCGTTTGGGACAAGTTTTGACCAATCTTTGTGACAATGCGATTAAGTTTACGAATCAAGGTGAGATTATTGTTGCGGTTGAGTTGTGCAGCCAAACTGAAGATGAAATCCTCTTGGGCTTTTCGGTACGCGATACTGGCATTGGTTTTCAACCAGAAGAGATCGAGCGGTTATTACAACCCTTTCAGCAAGCGGACTCCTCTACGACACGCAAATATGGTGGAACCGGTTTGGGGTTGGCCATCTGTCGCAATTTGGTGGAGATGATGGGGGGTACTTTGGTCGTGGAAGGGGCTCCTGGTCAGGGAAGTCGATTTGCCTTTACCGTTCGTTTTGAAGCGTGTCAGATGGAAGAGCAGGCGCGGGCCGTGACCGTTGATGTCACCTTGATCGAAAAGATGAAAGGCAAACGGATTCTTTTGGTGGATGACCTGGAGGATAATCTGGAGTTGGTCCGTGAGATTCTGGAGCGACGTGGTGGGATCATCCGTACTGCCCGTAATGGGCAAGAGGCGGTGGATGCGGTGATTCATTCTCCAACGACTCCTTTTGATGCCATACTCATGGATGTGCAAATGCCGCTTATGGATGGCCTGGAGGCAACCCGTCTTTTGCGGCGTCACCAATCTTTGCAAAAATTGCCCATTATTGCCATGACCGCCAGTGCCATGGAGCAAGATATCAATCTCTGTCTGGCAGCCGGAATGAATGATCATATTGCCAAACCGATTGATGTTGGCTCTTTGTTGGCGAAACTGTTGCAGTGGACAAGCGACGAGGCCTGTCTGACCACCAAGGAGATGTTCACAAAGGCTTGCTCAGACTTGTGCATCAACTTGGAGGACGGACTGGAGCGTTGTGAAGGGGATACAGCCATGCATACGCGCCTTTTGAGCAATTTTGTTGCGGAGTTTGATGGTGTGGCCGACTCCTTGTATGACCTGTTGCAGATTCAAGAGGATTATACGGCCTCTTTGTTTCTGGCCCACAAGTTAAAAGGTGCAGCAGCAAATATTAGTGCCATGAAATTGGTCGAGGTCGCAGACTCCATGGAGCGTGCGTTGCGTCATGGGGAAAATGTTGTGGCAGTTGAGTTGCTTCCTGTTTTGCAAACGGCTTTGAATCAACTGATCACAAAGATCCGCTTGCATCTGAAGTTGCCGCAACATCAAGCTCAGGTTGAGGCACTCCCAGCAATCAATTCTGAATATTTGCTGAAACTTTTAAAAGAACTGAATGTTCTATTGCAAAAGAGGGATATGCGTTGTGATCGTCATTTTGAATTGATTCGACAAGGATTATCCAAACATCACGAATTCAGGGATCTGTTGACCGAATTGCAAGTCCGCCTTGAGCGACTGGAAATTGAGAATGCGCAAAAAACGTTGCAGGCATTAATCAATCAGTTGGCATTTCATATGGAGAATTCTAATGACGATCTTAATCGTTGATGATGCCCCTGACAATATCCGCATGTTAGCCAATATTTTGATTCAAGATCACCATGTCATTTTTGCCACCAGCGGACAGCAGGCCATGGAGTCTGCCGTTGCCAATCGGCCTGATTTGATTTTGTTGGATGTCATGATGCCTGAAATTGATGGTTTTTTTGTTTGTTCCTGGTTACGGGAAAACGAAAAAACGTGTGACATTCCAGTCATTATGATTACGGCAATGAATGATTCTTCCGCAGAGACCCGTGGTTTTGCCGCAGGTGCGGTAGATTTTTTGACCAAACCAGTGAATCCTCCTGTGGTGCGTGCCAGGGTAACGGCTCATTTGGTACTCAAGAAACAACGGGACGAGTTGGTTCGACTCAATGAGCAATTGCAAGAAGAGATTATGGAATGTACCCGCCTTGAAGAAAAGTTGCGGGAACAGGCCGAGTTTGATGAATTGACTGGGTTGCCCAACCGCAAGCTGTTTAATGATCGTCTGCATCAAGCCATTCTGATGGGAGAACGCAAACAGAGGAACTTTGCTTTGATGTTTGTCGATCTGGACCGTTTCAAATGGGTCAACGACACCTTGGGCCATGATGCGGGGGATACTTTATTGATTGAAGTGGCCCGCCGGATAAAGGGGGTGGTACGCAAATCCGATACCGTGGCGCGGCTGGGTGGAGACGAATTCACGGTCATTCTCTTGGACATTTTGCATGAATCCATGGCTGAACTGGTGGCGCGTAAAATTCTGGAGGAGCTTTGCACCCCTTTTCTTCTGAAAGGAGAAGAGGTGGTGATTTCTGGCAGCGTGGGCGTTAGTCTTTTCCCTGCCGATGGAAGCAACGCACAGGAGTTGGTCAAAAATGCCGACTCTGCTATGTATCAGGCCAAACATTCGGGTCGCAACACCTTCCGTTTTTTTTCGGATGAGATTGACTCCAAAGCTCACCAACGGATGAAGTTGGAGGGAGAGATGCGGTTGGCTATTCAAAAAGAGGAATTTTTCCTTGATTATCAACCAAAAATCAGGCTTTCGACGGGCCGAATGACTGGGGTAGAGGCTTTGGTGCGCTGGAATCATCCTAAAGAAGGGGTTCTTTCGCCGAATCAATTCATTCCTCTGGCCGAGGGGAGTGGTTTAATTTTGCTGATGGGGGCTTGGGTGTTGCGGACTGCGTGTCGTGATGCCATGTGTTGGGCTAATGAAGGATTTGCCGATTTGAAACTGTCCGTCAATCTGTCTGCATTGCAATTTCGCGAAGGGGAGAAGCTCTTGCAGATGGTGGAGGAGACCTTGCAGGAGACCGGATTTCCTGCTGGCAATCTGGAACTAGAAATTACTGAGAGCATGATGATCGGAAATATGGAACAGGTTTCCATCACGTTGCAGAAACTGCGGGGCATGGGGGTTAACATCTCCATGGACGATTTCGGCACGGGTTATTCTTCGTTGGCTTTATTGAAGGATCTTCCCATTCAGGTGATCAAGATCGACCGTTCTTTTGTAAGGGATCTTGAGAAGGATGATAAATCCGCTGATTTTACCTCTGCGATTATCTCCATGGCCAAGCAGTTGGGTTTGAAGGTGGTGGTGGAAGGGGTGGAAACCGCCGCGCAGTTGCAGATCTTGAGAGAGCAGGGTGGTGATGAAATTCAAGGATTTTTCTTCAGCCCTCCTTTGGGAAGGGGAGCTTTTTTGGATCTGCTTCAAGGCCAGCTTCCCATGGGCGGCGGGGCGTCGTTATGAAGGATACAAAGGGGGCAGCACCTCGGATTTGAAATTATTTTTTTTGTCGCCTTGAGCGGTTACCGCCTGGAGTGCCGCCCACAATCCGGCCCCTTGCCAAGGTGAGGGCAGGCGTCCAAATAGGGCGGCATTCAAAAGTTGAATCTCTTCCTCCAATGCCTTGGAGCTTCCATGGGGATATTGCGAAAGGGCTGCACGGGTTGCAACCGGATCATTGGCCAGACAGGCCGCTTGCAAACGCTCTTTGATCTCTTTGAGAGGTTTTATGGCGGTATTCATTGGCAATATCGGAGCTAAACGCCTGGAACGCCACCACAACAGGCCGGTGATCATCCAACCCAAACATGCAGCCAAGGTGGTCCAAGGCCAGATTCCCGCCGTGGAGACCGGAAGTGGGGCAGGCTCCATAGCCGGTGCTGTAACTGGAACCGAAGTCGGCGGCACCGGTTGGACGATTTTGGGCTCCTGAGCTGGCTTAGCACTGGAACCAATTACCGTGATTTGCCTTTCTGGCAATCGAGCGATTTCCATGGTTTTGGTGTCGGTATTCCACCAAGGGATTTCAATGGCTGGCAGAATATGGGTTCCCGAAGTGCTGGGGATCAAGGCGATTTTTTCTGTGCGCTTGCCAATGATTCCCGTGGCCTCTTTTTGATCCTCTGTCAAAGGTCGATCTGGGTAGTGCTTGAGGCCATCCGCTGAAGAGGCGGAGATTGGCGGCAGTTGGGCGGCGGTGAGTCCATCGGCTGTCAGTTTTAAGGTGCGAGTGACTGGCTCTCCTACTTGAAATTGCGGTGGATCAGGAGACCATTTCTCCTCCAGGAGAATTTTATGGGCTGGGAGCCAAGGTTTTCCGGCAGCTTCTGGGGGGATGGGTTGGACATCGAGTTCAATGGATGAGGTGTTCAGACGCACGGTACGTCCTGGACGTCCCTGACTAAAGGGCATGTTCTTGATAAATGGATCGTTGAAAAACTCCCGCAACAGGTTGCTGCCCGCTTGTCCGGGAAGTTGCACGGTCAAAGGGATGGGATCTAAGACCATTTTGCCGCTGCGTTGGGGAAACAAGGCGTAACGAAGCTCATTCACCAGATAGCGTTGTCCATCGCGTTGGGTTTCATAGGAACGCTCTTCCCCCAGTTTTTCGATGATTGCGTCCCCCGTGCTGATTTTGGGTTCGGACATGGAGGCTTTGGCAATTTCCACGGCTCGTAGAAAACGAACGGTTAGAATGGTTTGTTCTTGCATCTGGACACTCTTGGCGGAGAGTTCCGCCTCCAGTACCAGCCCAGAGTGTCCAGCACTCTCCCCGGTTGGTTGCTGATCCACCACAGAAATCGTCACGGCTGGGCTTTGATCCTTGCCAAAGGCAATGGATGGAATGACCAGATTGCCACTGCGCTTAGGCATGAGTTCTAGAATCCAGGCAATGGATTGGCTTTTTTGACCGTTGATGAACTGGAAATTGGTTTTGTGACTCCGATCCAGAATTTCAAAATCCTTTTCCAACGCAGAAAAATTCGGTTCGGCATCCAGGCTTTCTTTACTTTCAAAGGTTAGGGCAAAGGAGTCGGTCAGGGCAACTGGATTGCGTGAGGCACGTACATGAATTTCACCGGCCATCGCCATGGATGAAAGCAACCAGAACAATACCGCCCACAACATCACTGGGGAGCGTTGTGATTTCACCATGGATTTGCCTCCTGTGTGGTCTGTCTTTGCCGCTGATATTGATAGAGGAATTTTCGTCTGAGCAATCCGCCTGGGTCGTCGGGAATGCGACGTAGCCATTGTTCATCGGCCAATTGTGACTCTTTTTCCGTTTTCTCTGTTTGGGTCATGGCCTCTTTTTCTTTATTTTCATCGGATTGATTTTCTTTTTCTTTTTCGGTTTCTGATTGTTTGGGTTCGGGTTGGTCCTGTTCCTTGGATTGACTCTCTGATGATTTTTGTTCTTGTCCTTTTTCGGACTCTTTGGAGGAATCTTTATCCTCTTTGTCTTTGTCTTGTTGGTTGGGAGGAGGTTTTTGCTCGGTCAACTGCTTTTTGACCAGTTCCTGATTGAAACGGGCATCGGCATGTTGCGGATTACGCTTGAGGGCCTCATCATAGGCCTGTACTGACTCTTGCAATCGGTTCATCCGGGCAAGGGCATTGCCTTTATTGTACCAACCATCGGCACTATCCACGGATTCAAGGGCTTGAATGGACTCTTCGAAGCGGCCTGCACGATAGAGTGCTGCCGCTTTCCAGGCCGGATCGTTGAATGTGGATGCCGCTCCATTGGGATCGCCAGAGGCCAATTTTTCGGCGGCCCGTTGATCTGGACGTTGCCAGAGCCCATCCCAATCCAAAGCCAAGGCCGATTGTGCAAACCCCAAAGATAAAAGCCACACCAACACCCCTCGTCGAAAACCTGTTGCCGCCAAAGGGAGAACCAACAGGAGAAGCCATGGTCCCTCTTCTTGCCAGACGTCGGCGGTCATTTCGGTTTTTTTGGCACTCTCTGCAAGGTGTTGAGTCGTCTTTGCGGCAAAAAGCGTGTCAAGATCGCTCTCATCCGTCTGCATGCGGGCATAGACCCCACCACCGATACGAACCAACTCCTGCAAGGGGGCCTCATCCAGACGCGAAATGACAATCCCACCGCCTGCATCTTGAAGAAATCCGCCCTGTTTGTTTTGGATGGGGGATCCTTCCAGGGTGCCAACCGCCAATACGGAAAGACGACGCCCAAGGCTCTGAAAACGTCGAGCCGCATCCAAGGTGGCAGGGGGGATGTCGCCATCGGTGATCAACAAAGCTTCCCCTTCAGAGAGACCGGCCTGTTCAAACAGTTTTTCCGCCAGGGCAATGGCCAGATCTGGGCGACTGCCTTGAGCAGGCATGATCTCCGTGGTCATGGCCTGCAGATGGGCGGTGATGGTTTCTACGTCTGAGGTTAAAGGGGTGACGACAAAGGGTTCTCCAGCATAGGTGATCAGGGCCGTGGTCCCTTCACGACGGCGTTTGAGGAGATCGGTGATTTTAAGCCTTGCCCGGTTTAGTCGGCTTGGCTTGAGGTCTGCGGCCTCCATGGACAATGAAAGATCAAGAATTAAAACCAGGGCGGTCTGTTTTTGATAGACTGGTTGCGGCAGACGCTGCCAGACTGGTCCAGCCAGAGCCACAATGGCCAAGGTAGCCGTGAGTATCACCCGCCAGGAGAGTCGGGCCGGGGGATTGGTCGATTCGTTACGTAACAAAAAAGGAAGCAGATGGGCATCGCAAACGCGCTGCCAGTCACTAGCCTGCGAATTAGATTGCATGCGCCACCACCAAAAGGTAAAAAGTGGCAACAAGGCCAGCAACCACCAGGGACGCAACCAATGAAACGATGCCATCATGACACCCCTCTCCCCCATTTTTGCCGCGCCAGCACCAAGCCGGCCAGCAGCAGTGACAGAGTCAATGGCCAGTAGAACAGGGCGGTGGTGGGTCTATGGGCCTGTTTTTCTCTGGCAACGGGTTCCAATTCGTCGAGCAGTCGATAAATCTCCTCCAAGGTGGCGGTATCTTTGGCGCGGAAATATCGGCCATGGGTGAGGTCTGCCATGGCGGTAAGGGTTTTTTCATCGAGATCTGCGGAAGGATCAATGCGTTGCGTGCCAAAGAGTGAACGAACCATCATTTCATCCGCGCCAACCCCGATGGCATAGATTTTGATCCCTTCGGATGCGGCCAACTGAGCGGCTTTGAGTGGGGATACCACCCCAGCCGTATTGGCACCATCGGTGAGTAGAATCAGGGCGCGACTATTTTTTGGGCTTTCACGGATTTTTTTGACGGCCAGTCCAATGGCTTCGCCAATGGCGGTCTCCTTGCCTGCCAGACCGATTTCGGCCTCTTCTAAAAGACGGGCGGTGGTTTCCCGGTCCAGGGTAAGCGGGGCTTGAAGATAGGCGTTGAGTCCAAACAATATCAGCCCGGTTCGGTCGCCCACGCGCCGCCGGATAAAGTCCGCTGCCACCTGTTTGGCTACGGTCAGACGGTCAATAGGGTTGCCATTGATCTTGAAGTCTTTGGTCTGCATGCTGCCAGAGAGATCCACGGCCAGCATGAGGTCTCGTCCACTGGCAGGCAGATCAACCGGTTCTCCCAGCCATGCGGGTCTGGCTGTGGCGCAGACGAGCAAAAGCCAAGCCAGAATGGCGGTATACCATAGCCATCGTAAGGGTCGTTCGGGAGCGATTGAAGGGAAGGAAGACCATTGAAAATCCGCAATAAACGGAATCTCCAAAGCGGCTTCGTCTTGTTTGGGACGTGGGGCAAGCAAACGCCTTGCCACCCAAGGTAGCGGCAACACCAAAAAAATCCAGGGCCATTCAAAGTGAAGCATTTTTGCGATTTTTTGCGGCACAAAAAAAGTGGGCGAATTTGAATGGTTAAAGATACCGCTTAATCCCGATGAAGATCAAGTTTGTTTGGTATCTGGCCAAAATATCATCGCCCACATTATTGGTGTCAAATTTAAAACCGGAAATACATGACCAATAACGACAGTCCGATCCAACTGACAGAATATGACTCCCCCTGGAAGGAGATCACGAAGGCCTATTTCAAGGCTTTTTTGGCCTTTTTTCTCCCTGCGGCGCATGATGGCATCGATTGGAATCGAGAACCGGAGTTTCTTGATCAAGAGCTGGACCGAATGATGCGAGAGTCGCATACCGGCAACCGTCGCGTTGATCTCCTGGCCAAAGTGTGGCTGCTCAACGGTGATGAACTCTGGGTGCTGATTCATGTGGAAATCCAAGGAGACCGGGATCTAGAGTTCCCGGAACGGATGTACATTTGCCGACATCGGG
>JADFYY010000035.1 GCA_015232825.1 Magnetococcales bacterium | reverse complement strand
TAATTTTTGGCTATATTGACTCAGCTTCTCGATAGAATCCGTGAGGCTGCGTCTAAGGTAACATCCGACATTTTTGTATTGGCCTTGCGGGTTTCACGCTTGATCTTGTCGTAAATCTCCTCACGATGCACCTCCACATCCCGTGGTGCGTCAATCCCGATGCGGACTTGATTGCCCTTGATGCCCAACAGCGTGATTTTGATTTCATCGCCAATGTTTAAGCTTTCACCGATTCTGCGTGTCAATATCAACATGGTTTTTCCCCTCCCTGGGGGCGATGCATGCGTAAGCCATGGTCGCCATTGGATTGTTTAAAACTGCTTGGACAAAAAATGATAGCCGGGACCGGATTGTCGGAATCCACGACGATTGTATGAGGCCGCCGGGCCTTGAGTGCTTTCCTTCAAGGTGCGCAAAATCGCTTCGGTGGCCACCAATACCCCTTTGAAAATCGCCTGATTCTCTTGGTTGGAACGGTCCGCTTGATCAATGCGCTCCCGCAGTCGTTGCCGGTATTCCAATAAACCCGTGCCTCCGCCCATGGCCTCATCGAGTTCCTTGAGGTTCATCGCCTCCTTGCTAAGCCCAAGGGCCTTGCCCATGCGCATGGACAATGTCTGTCTGGATGTGTCGAGGTGCTTGATTTCATTTAAAACATCTTCAATCTGCCTCGCACTCGTCTCCAATGACGGAAGATGACGCTTTTTGAGGGCCTGTCGCTCCTGTTCCAGCAGAATCGCAAGTCGCTCAAAACAGCCAATCAAGGGCTCAAGCAAAGAGATGAGTCGTTGGGTTTCCGCAACCGCATCAAACGAAGTCGTTGACATGATTCATCCGGCTCCATGACATTATAACGATTTTTTTCTTTCCATGATAATCTGACGCAAAATTTTGTCCGCCACATCCAGGCTGGAAACTTGATAACGTCCGTTGGCCACAGCTTCACGGATCGGCTCCACCAGATCCGCGCGGATATCGGGCGCGTCGTTGATGGCGTCGTTTGCCATACCCATGGTTCTGGCCCCTGGCGAAAAACTGGCATCATCTGCACGGGCCGATGATGTACTCGACGTACTGCCGCTTGTTTTTCCCCCGGTGCGCTTGCGGGAGATGCGACCAAGCTGTCCAACATTGACGCTTTTTATTCTGGTGACCATGCCTTTTCGTTCCTTCAATCCGTACCGGGCACCGCCGCTGGTTCATCCCGTTGAGGATTGCTTGCCGTTGGTGAATAGGGTTTTAAGGGGGCGTGACTGCCCTGTTGCATCACCCCTTCCTTCCCTATCGGCGAATGTGCCATGGCATTAAAGGAGTTTTCGCTCCCTTGCAGCCGATTGAGGGCATTTTTTGGGTCGATTCCACGTCCAAGTTGATTGGTGACCGTTTGTTTGAAAATGGCCTCTTTTAAACCAAGTCCGCTGTGGCCGCGACTGAAATTTTTCGAGTATTCCCCATCGAGCATCTCTTCAAACATCTTTTCGCCATGTCCCTTGGCAAATAGATTCCCCTGCTGGCTATCTGGCACGGTCTTGCGCATGGACTTGAGAAGCTGATTGATGAACATGGCCTCAAAATCAGCCGTGGCATCGTTCAGCCTCTTTTGATCCGCCGTCGAGATGGCGGGGATGGGCTGGGCAATGGGAGTGATGCTACTCATAGAATCTCCAGATCTGCCTGTAAGGCACCGGCTGCTTTGATGGCTTGCAAAATGGCAATGAGATCACGTGGTGTCACGCCAATCCCATTCAAACCCCGTACCAAATCGCCCAACATGACCCCTTCTTCCATTTCCAGCACCCGCGCATCCTTTTCCTTGGCGTCCACTGTGGTATTCGGCGTGATCGCTGTTGCCCCTTGAGAGAGCGCGTTTGGTTGACTGACCTTGGCAGATTCCTTGATTTTAATGCTCAATCCGCCATGGGCCAAGGCCACTGTGGAGACCCGGACATTTTCGCCCATGACAATGGTGCCGGTGCGCTCGTTGACCACAATGCGCGCCCGTTGATCGGGATCGACCGGTACGGTCTCTAGTCGAGAGACAAAATTGACTACCCGACCTTTAAATTCAGGCGGAATCACCAAGGCAATGGTTCCAGAATCCCTAGCCGAGGCCAACGGTTTGCCGAATACATCATTGATGGACTGCACAATCCGGTTAGCGGTGGTAAAGTCGGGATTGCGTAGGGAGAGTTGCAACTGTTGTTCGTTGTTGAGTTCAAACTCTACCTCTTTCTCGATTGTGGCTCCCCCTGAGATCCGTCCGACTGTGGGATGATTCTTCTGCTCTGAAGCTCCCGCTCCTCCCGCAGAAAATCCGCCAACCACCAAGGGGCCTTGCGCCACGGCGTAAATGCGTCCATCTGCACCTTTTAAAGGGGTCAAGATCAAAGTGCCACCTTGCAGGCTTTTGGCATCTCCCAATGAAGAGAGCGTCACATCCAGACGGCTACCCTGACGGGCAAACGGGGGCAGGGTGGAGGTGACCATCACCGAGGCCACATTCTTCACCTTGACCCCTTGTTCCGCCGAGATACCCATCCGCTCCAGCATCATCTTAAGCGACTGGTTGGTAAAGGCGGCTGAAGAGTCCCCCGTGCCATTGAGACCGACCACCAGTCCGAAACCGGTCAGTGGGTTGTCTCGTACCCCTTCGATTTCTACGACGTCCTTGAGACGGGCCGCCGAGGCGGGTAGGGTATAAAGCAAACCCGAAACCGCCAGCAAAAGGGGCAGGATCAAACGGCAGGAAGGGGAGCGTTTCATGAATATCACAAAATGTTGACGGTGGAAAAGAAGCGACCAATCCAACTGGGTCTCTGCTGGTCGTCGATGTCACCCTCCCCAGAGAACTCAATGCGGGCATCGGCAATCTGGGCAGAGGTGACCGAGTTGCTCGCGTCAATGTCTTCAGGACGGATCACCCCAGACAACATGATAAACTGATTCTCATGGTTGAGGGTGATGTCACGACGTCCCTCGATGCGCAGATTGCCATTGGCCAGTACTTGGGTCACGATGCATGAGACCGTGGCCTTGAAATCGCTTTTGCGCGTGGTGTTGCCCTCACCTTTGAAATCGTTCGTGCTGTTGGCCGTCGCACTGTTGAGCGGGGTGTTGGATTTTAATAAAGTGGTCAAATCCAGAGCCCCACCTAAAGACATGCCATTGGTGTTGTTTCGTTTGAGTTCCGTGGTGGCGTCTTTGTTGGCTGTGGCGTTCTCGACGATTTTGACTGTGATGACATCCCCCACATTACGGGCTTTGTTATCTAGGAACAGGGTGTTGCGATCCGTGGTTTGCCAGATGGAACCTTTTTTGGGTGTCAAAGTTTCCGGGGGAGTGGGTTGCACGATGGCAATCGGGGCAGGTGGCCGCTCAGTGGCACGGGTCATGCCGCATCCGCTGACTGCGATAGGCAGCAGGGGAAGCAGGAGTATTATTCTGGAAAAACCGTTCATTTAGACATCCTCTCCCTTATTTTTTTAAACCTTACCACGTCATGACTTGCGCTTGTCCCGGTCCCGTGACCCGTGCATCGAAACGTCGATGGCTGGCCGGATTTTCTAACTGGATGGTCTCACCCACCCGCCCGGCTGACTGTGCAACTCCCACCATCTCGATCTGTAGGGCACCACGGGCCGTTGTCACCTGGACTCGCTCCCCGCGTTTGATCACCATCGGCGTGACGAACCAATCGAGTTGCAATGGTTTGTCTGCTTGTACCTGACGTGAGGTTGCCAAACCAATCACCTGCTTGGGATCTTGCATCAGACCGGATACGGCACGGTCGAATTCACCCTCTTCCCAGGTCAGATCCGCCTCGGTCACCACCTCCCCACGTTTTAAGGGACGGGCTAACGTCAGATAGCGGATCCGTTTTTTTAGCGTGATGGCCACTTGAATGGTGTTGGTTACCTTGCCATTCACGGCAACCTCCACAGGGATGGTTTGTCGTCCCTGACGCAGATCATCGCTCTTGACGGTCCAGGTCACTTTGCCGTCGGGAACGTGCAACTCGTCGCGATAGAAAACTCGATCCAGCCGCAATCCTTTTGGATTTTTTTCCAGCACGGTCCGCAGTTCCTGCTCAACCTCACGGATGATATTCTGCCGAGGAAGAGACTGAGCATAAACAGGCCAAGCGAATACCGTTGCAAGGCAACCGGATAACACGCTGTTTGTAAGAGTCCGTCCAGTCCAACCCATCGGAATGTTTCCTTTAATCACGTCAACGCTTCAACTGCGCCACTTGGCCAAGCATGTTGTCGGCGGTCTGAATGGCCTTGGTGCCGATTTCATAGGCTCTTTGCGTGGCGATCATGTCCACCATTTCGGTGACCATATTGACATTGGACTGTTCCAAAACATGTTGACGCAGGGAACCCATCCCTTCGGTATCTGGCTTGGCCACTTGGGGAGCCCCAGAGGAGACGTTTTCTACGAACAGGTTGTTGCCAATGGCGGTCAAACCGGACGGATTGACAAAACGTGCCAGTTCAATTTGTCCCTGATTGGCAAGAAACCCCGGCGCGGCGGCAATGGAAAAGCCAATCGAACCGCCACTCTCAATGTTGACGCGGGTGTGGAGTTTCGGATCTACGCCCACAGCACCCCCTTTCAAGGGGTAACCATCGGCAGTGACGATGTTGCCATCCTTGTTGATTTCAAAGTGACCGTCGCGGGTATAGGCCGTATCGCCATTGGGGAGTTCAATTTGGAAAAATCCCTGCCCATTGACCATGAGATCTACATTGAAAGGGGCATCGCTGGTGGGGGCCGCGCTTCCTTGACTGAACTCTTTAGAAACCGAGACAACCTTGACGCCATGTCCCAACTGAATGCCAACAGGAACTTGGGTTCCAGCATCCGAGGTTTCACTGCCTGCTGGACGTAAATTGGCGTACAAGAGATCTTGAAAGTGGGTGCGGGAGTGTTTGAATCCCGTTGTGCTGACGTTGGCCAAGTTGTTGGCGATGACATCGATACTGCGTTCCTGGGCAGACATGCCCGTTGCCGCAGTCCATAATGCTCGCATCATTGCAGGGTTCTCCTCACGTTAATTTCCTTGTTGTAGACATCAACCGTGCAACTGACCGATCTGATTGGCCTGTCCATCCAGGCTATCCATGTTCTGGATGATCTTCATATAATTTTCATAGTTGCGGTTGGCTTCGATCATTTGGGTCATGCCGCGCATGGTATTGGTGTTGGAGGCCTCCAGAAATCCCTGCTTGAAGCCGCCTCTGGCCCCGGCCAAGCCCCGTTCCATCTGTTGTGGCGCGGAAATGAGGTTGTGACCCATTTTTTTAAGGGCCTCTTTGGGCAATCCCACCCGTAACAATTGGCCTACTTGTCCTGAAGCGTTGGCAATGGTACCGTCTTGGCTGATCTCGACCGCTTGCGAGCCGATGACGATGGGACCGCCACCCGTTCCGGCTACGGTGTGACCATCCTTGGTAACCAGTTCGCCTGCTGCATTGACCTGAAACGAACCATCACGGGTGTAGCGTCGGCCTTCTGGGGTGTTGATCACAAAATAGCCATCCCCATCAATGGCCACATCCAGAGGATTGCCGGTTCCTTTGAGGGCACCTTGGGTCGTATCGGTCGTGGTACTCGGTGCCGCTGGATAGGACATGCTGTAAGCACTTGACGCAGGGTTGATAAAGGGATATGGCATCTCCATCGGTCCTTTGTGGCCCATGAACGAGTCCCCAGGTAGAGGAAATTGCTCAATGCCGGGTTTGGTCATGAAGGATTCGAAGGTGATGTTGTTCTCCTTGAATCCATTGGTATTGACGTTCGCCAAGTTATTGGCCAACACGTCAAGACGCATTTCAGTACGTAACGCCCCGTTTACGGCGGCATAGAGACCACTATCCATGGATACAGCTCCTAATGATCATGCAATTAATTTTTCACTGGTACACCTTATCAAGCAACACGCATGCCATCAAGGCCATTGAAGATAATTATTTTCAATTTTTTGAACGTGTCTCGACAATTAGATCGTGCTACCGCCGGTATGCCTTTTTCAAGAGGGCGTCGGAACCGTGGCAGTATCTTCCACTACCCGGTAAAATTGACCCCTTGCCGAGCGTGGGGCGGTTCTCATGAGCGGGGTTACTGGCACGGTGATGGAAGAGCTAGAAGCACTGATGGCCCGGTTGCGTGGCCCAGATGGTTGCCCTTGGGATCGGGAACAAACGCCGCTTTCATTGCTTCCTTATACCATTGAAGAGGCCTATGAGGTGGCAGAGGCGGTGGAGACCCGTAATCCCGTTGCTTGGCGGGATGAGTTGGGGGACTTGTTGTTTCATGTGGTTTTTCACAGTCGTATTGCCCAGGAGCAGGGCGAATTCTCACTGGCGGATGTGGTTGCCGGTGTCGTCGAGAAGATGACCCGCCGTCATCCCCACGTTTTTGATCCAAATGGCGAACGGTTGGCGGAGGCGGCTTTAGTTCTGGGTCGTTGGGAGGAGATCAAGCGTCAGGAAAAGGGAGAATCAGGAGGCCAAGTTTCGGTATTTGATGACATCAATAGCCGTCTGCCTGCCCTGTTGTGGGCTGCCAAGGTGCAACGCAAGATGGCGCAGGTGGGCTTTGATTGGAAAGAACCCTCTGGAGTGATCGACAAGGTGCATGAGGAGTTGGCAGAGTTGCAACAGGCCGCTGATACCGATGCCCGTGAAGAAGAGTTGGGAGATCTGCTTTTTACCCTAGTCAACCTTGCCCGACATCTCCAGATCAACCCAGAGAGTGCCTTGCGTCGGGCTACCCGAAAGTTTCAGGACCGTTTTCGTTTTATGGAGCAACGCCTGCACGCCGACAACCGTACACCACACGAGGCGGACCTGGAGGAGCTGGAGGCGTTGTGGCAGGAGAGCAAACGTGCGATTTAGAGTTGAGAAGCTCAATATACAGTGCCATAATGGACCCTCTTTTCTCCAACTCAATGGAATGACTCTTTAGCAATAGATGTTTTTAGGGAATATTGGGAATGGAAAGTGCGTTTGTTGCTGTTTTTCGGATTGGGCTTGTCCTGTTTTTCATTGAGTTGTTAATTATGCTTGGGTTCTCCTGGCTGCTCGAAGAGGGCAGTATGGAGACTTGGTTTACGACATTGGAGGATGCCCTTTTATTGGCGGTAGCATCAACCCCTTTAATTATTAGATGGTCTCTCAAAGAGTATTATAAAACAGAGATGTCTCTGTTGAAAATTTTTTCATTTGGTTCATCCGCATTTAATGTTACTATAATTGTTTTTTCAGTTGTTTTTTTAGTAGAATGCGGAATTATGCTACTTATTCCCATGACTGAATATGTGGCGAACTCTCTTGTTCTGGCTTGCATAGATGCCGGGGTGTTGGCCGTTGTCGTATCGCCTATCGTGTTTTTTTTGATTCGATTGGACCCTGTCCGTCTCCTTTCTTTTTCAAATACGGATAAATTACGCCATTTGCGACGACAGTTTCTTTGGTTACTCTTGCCACAATTATTACTCTTCTTTTTGGCGACCGAGGCGATCTATTTTCAGGAAGCTCGATCTATGGAGAAATATTCAGAAAACGAGAATATCCGTTTACTGGAATTGATCCGTAGTGATTTATCACGAGAGATGAATGATATCCTGGAGGAGTTGTTGCTTTTGGCTCGTAATTCATTGCTGCTCCCCTTGAACAATCGCGATCCTGAACGCCACAAAGAGTTGATTCGTCACCTTTCGGGATTGTTACAGATAAAGAGTTTCTTTAAAACAATTTATATTGTTGACGATAAGGGGAAGGTCAATTTAGAAGTCGATTTGCTCGCGGATGGAACAGTACAAGAGAGGCGTGAATCCACGATTGATTTTGCAAAAGAAAGTACAGATTTATTGAATTCAACACGTGGTGAAATTAAAATGGATTGGCTCAAGGACCGTGCCGTGGTGCGGATCGGTACGCCCATTATTGATCAACAAGGTCATATTGGCGGCGTCATTTTTCTGGATTGTTTTTGGAGTAATTTTGAAACATTGATTCGTAACTTGGCGGCAACAATGAGTGGACATTTGTATTTTTATTTTGACAATAAAGTTAATTTTTATTCGTTTCCCTTGAGCGATAAAGAATTTTCTATTAATCGTGATTTATGGGATACGATAAACAACTCCCCAAAAGGCCGACTCTTGGGACAAGAAGGCGTGATTCTTTTTACCACATTTTCGCCATTATCGAAAATTTTAAAGGATCGGGTGGGTCCAACCTGGAAGATACTTTCCTGGATTCCATTGGATAGACAGGATTCCAGGTTGGTACTTTTTCGCGAACGGTTGCTAATTTTTCAAACCTTATTGATCGGTTTGGCGTTGCTTGGCAGTTGGTTTTTTTCTAGATCCATCATTAATCGTCGCGAAGCCGAAATACGCAACGAAAGGGCCTATCAATCCCGCATCACCCTGAGTGCGTTGCTTGAAACCACGCTTGAACCCATGAGCATGGAGAAACAGTTACGTACTGCCATTCAGATCATCAGTACAACACCATGGTTGGGGTTGACAGGCAAGGGGGCTGTGTTTATCGCAGACCCTGCCATCAAACAGATGAAATTGGTGGCCCACGATCAGTTAAACGTTCAAGAACAACAGCAAGTGGCGAAAGTCTCCATGACTCGTTGTCTTTGTCAACGAGAGAACAACTGGCGCGGCGCGATCCAGTTACCTCAGGATGATCCAGAACATATCCCATGCCTTAAAAGCAATACAGGTCAATCCAATTATTGCATCCCGATTCCAGGATCTCAAGGACCGGTAGGGGTTATGCATATGCAATTGAAATCAGGATCTATTTCACGCGATGACGAGGCCTTTTTCTCCACAGTGGCCGGGACTCTTTCCGGGATCATAGAACGACGGCGGATGGAATCTGAGCTACAGATAAAAAATGAGGAACTCAAAAAAACCCGCTTGGATATTATTCATCGCTTGGGTATGGCGGCTGAATTCCGGGATATGGATACTGGATTTCATATTGTAAGAATGAG
Source organism: Magnetococcales bacterium (assembly GCA_015232825.1). GTDB lineage: Bacteria > Pseudomonadota > Magnetococcia > Magnetococcales > Magnetaquicoccaceae > Magnetaquiglobus. The sequence continues at coordinate 11,963 of JADFYY010000035.1, read as the reverse complement.
TAAATATGCAGCCATTTTGGCTCAAGCGGCTGGGTTTCCTGAGGAGTTTTGCGAAATCCTACTCAATGCCGCTCCCATGCATGATGTCGGAAAAATTGGTATTCCAGATCACATCCTGCTGAAGCCTGGACGCCTGAATGAAGAAGAGTGGGATATCATGAAAAAGCATACCCTGATTGGTTCCATGATGCTCCATGGTTACGAGGCCGAACCCATGAATACGGCCCACATCATTGCACTGACTCACCATGAACGGTGGGACGGCAAGGGATACCCCATTGGCGTTCCTGGCGAGGAAATTCCTATCGAGGGAAGAATTTGTGCGATTGCCGATGTTTTTGATGCCCTGATCAGTACCCGTCCCTACAAAAAAGCCTGGAGTGTGGAGGATGCTCTGATGGAAATTCGCAAAGGAGCTGGAACCAGTTTTGACCCTCATTTGGTGACTGCTTTTGTGGATTGCTTTCCAGAGATTGTTGCGGTTAGTAAAAATTATATAGATGAATAATTGGGGTTAAAAAATGTTAAAATCAATACTTTACGACTGGAATGGTGCCAATGCATCCTTGTTTCATGTGATCAATGATTGGCGCGGCACGATTCTTGATGGGGTCATGCTCTCTGGTACCTATCTTGGAAGCTACAACCTTCTGCCGGTTTGTTTGATATTATTTTTTGTGATTAGGCGAGTCAACGCCAGTAGTCCGTTTAATGATCCGAAATGGTCGGTTACCGCCATGGTCTTGGCCGGTGCTGGCCTTATAGATATGGCATTTCTCTTTTTGGCCAAAAGAATTTTTGATTTTCCTCGGCCTCCGTTGGCCCTTCCAGAGGGTTTGGTGCATGTGGTCGGACAGAAGGAACTGCATCACAGTTTACCCAGTGGGCATTCCTCCTTTGCCATGCTGCTTGCGGCCTGTCTCTGGCCTATGCTTGGCTTTTGGCAAAAAGGATTGGCCGTTCTTTATGTATTATGGATTGGTTTGTCGCGGATTAATGTTGGTGCGCACTTTCCGTCGGATGTGCTGGCGGGTTGGTTGACTGTTTTGCCAATTGTGTTCATGGTCCGTTATGCGACAAGACATTGGTTCAAAGATCAGGTTCAAGCCTTTCTAGAAAAACCCCGTGTAGAAGGTTGATCACGGCCTGATTGTTCCGCTCGTTCCTCTGTAGCGGGTGGTTTTTTAGGTTCAAATTTAAGACAAGGACCGCCAGAGCTGCGCAAAACCTCCTGCCAAGGCCACAGGGCGGTTTTAAAACCCATGGCACGACAGGAACGGGGGTGGTTGGGCTCCCAGGTGATCTGGAAAAAACGACACTTAAGACAATCCACAGGTTGTGACGGATTGGGTGGGGAGTGGTCCATGGTGACGTTAGGCAATGAGGTCGATGGATGGGCGTTCTTCGCGGGGTTTTTTCGCAGGGTACACACCACCGCCTCTAGCCTGTTGCAGAAATAGTTCGTTCACCGCACGTTGATTGAGGCTCACTTTTTCGAGATTGGCCATTTTCAGACGTTCTTGAATGGTCGGTTGATGCCGGGGTTGGGGTTGGGAAAAAGCATCTTCCTCGCCATCGGAATCATCTTCGTCTTCATCGTGTTTTCTTTTGTTTTGACGGGCCTTGGCATTTTTTTTGAGTTCTTCCACGTTACGTGCCGTAAGCCGCTCGGAATTTTGCGTGCGAATCTCGTGAGGAAGCTTGGCTAGGTTGGATTGCTCCAACAGCGGATTGCTTGCTCCAAATAGATTAATCGCTGGAATGGCGTTAAACATGACGCACCCTTTTTTCCGAATAAAGCCAGATTTTTCCTTTCTCTCCTTTTATCGGTATAGGATATCATTCAATAAACGGTTTGTTTGAGGATGTCAATGTATGTACTCCCCATCCAGATCAGTTAGCACCTCAAAACCGGTTGGAGTGACCAGGATGGTATGTTCAAACTGGGCAGAAAGGGAGTGATCCTTGGTGACCACGGTCCATTTGTCTGGCAGCAGACGGATTTCGGCCCGTCCTAAATTGATCATTGGCTCAATGGTAAAAATCATGCCGGGTTTGAGTCCGGCTCCAGTACCCGCTACTCCATAATGCAACACGGCTGGTTCTTCATGAAAATCTCGTCCAATCCCATGTCCACAATACTCACGCACCACGGAACATTTGTGCTTTAGGGCCAAGGTTTCGATGGCAGCCCCGATGTCTCCGAAGAATCCTTTGGGTCGTACAGCACGGATGCCGACTTCCAAACATTTTTTGGCTATTTCTGTGATTCTAAGCCCCTTGGGAGAGGGAATCCCAACGTGAAAGGTCTTGTTGGTATCCCCATGGAAGCCGTTTAGATAGGTTGTGACGTCGATATTGAGAATGTCTCCGCTGTTTAATACCCGTGAACCGGGAATGCCATGGCAAACCTGTTGGTTGATCGAGGTGCAGATGGATTTTGGAAATCCTCGGTAGTTGAGGGGGGATGGCTTAGCATGGTTGTCTAAAATAAACTCATGGCAAAGATCGTTGATCTTTTGCGTGGTCACTCCAGGTTGGACATAGGGCTCGATCATTTTGAGAGTTTGCGCGGCCAGACGACAGGTGGCGCGCATACTCTCAATTTCATCGGGTGTCTTGATTAGAATCGTGGGCATGATTAGGGAGCTTCAGTCGGTGGTGGTGCCAGTTTGGCTTGAACGTCGATCAATTGGCCAGCGCGACGGATGGTCATTTCAACCAAATCACCCGGAAGAAAATTGCGTAAGATTCGAGCCATGGCCCTAGGTGAAGAGACGGATTGACCGTTGATGGAGACGATCATGTCGCCCACTTTCAATCCGGCCCGTTCGCCAGGACCGCCAGGGGCAATCCGAGAGAGAACCACACCATTGGAGGAAAGTTCGGGTGCTACCCCCATCCAGGCCGAGGGAGGGGGTTCGACGGGTTCGGGCGGAACTATGACATTCTCCGTGGGTTGGTTCATGGGTTGATTCATGGGTTGGCCAGGGGGTTCTATGGCAGGCATGGCGTTTCCTTGCCAGGGTTCGGCAGTACGGGGCCAACTTTTCCCCATGGGCGGTTCTTGATTGCCCAATTGTCTGCCATCTAATAGCATGGAGGTATGATTTTGACTGTCTTCTGGAGTGATCTTGATCTCCCGCTCTTCGCCTTTCCTGAAAATGGTCAGTACCATCTCTTTGCCAGGGGATAGGTTGGCAACAAGGTTGAGGAAATGGTTCATCGAGGTGATGGTTTTTCCATCTGTTTTCAATAGGATGTCATTTTTTTGCAATCCAGCCTTATCGGCTGGGCCGTCTCTGAGAACGCCATCAATTTGTACGCCCTCTGGGGGGTGTACGGTCATACCAAGCCATCCTCCAGCCTGGAGTGGTGCGGCAGAAATGAGTAAACATGCTGTAACAATTGAAAAAAACGGTTTGCTGAAGCGTGTCATTGGTTAAACCTCCGAAGGAAACGGGTGGCCATTTGAATGGAGCAAAAGATGACAGTTGCTAGGATAGATGGATTTTTGCATTGCGTCCACCTGCGTTGACTTGAGATCATGGCCAGAGTATAAAAGAAGGATGAATCTTTAAGCTTGGGCAATTCTAAGGGTGGATGCATGGCGACCGACACGAAGCGGGCAGTTCTGGTGCTGGAAGATGGAACTCGTTTTGATGGGTTCTCTTTTGGCGCGTCAGGTGAACAAGTGGGTGAAGTCTGTTTCAACAGTTCCATGACGGGTTATCAAGAGATCATCACCGATCCTTCGTATGCCGGTCAAATCGTGACTATGACTTGCCCTCTGGTTGGCAATGTGGGGGTCAATCTCGAAGACATGGAGTCCGACCAACCCCATATCCGTGGGTTTGTGGTCAAAGAGAACTCCAGGATGGTCTCCAATTGGCGAGCCAAAGAGTCTCTTGGGGCGTTTCTGGAGCGTCATGAAGTCCCGGCCATCGAGGGGATCGATACCCGCCAGTTGGTGAACCATTTGCGCGAAAAGGGTGCCCAAAGAGGCGTTCTCTCCACCTTGGATTTTGATACCGCCTCACTGGTCGCCAAGGCACGGGCTTGGCCGGGTCTGACCGGTATGGACTTGACTTCAGAGGTGACCTGCCCGGCCCCTCACAGTTGGAATCAGGAGAGAACCGCTTGGAAAGCCAATATCTGGGAGCTAGGAAAAGAGCCCAGCCCAAACCCCGGCAAACGGGTGGTGGTGATGGATTTTGGCATCAAACACAATATCTTGCGCAATCTGGTGTCTGCCGGATGCCATCTGACGGTTTTGCCCAATCGTGCCAGTGCCGATGAAATCATGGCGTATCAACCGGACGGCGTCTTTCTCTCCAATGGACCTGGAGACCCGGAAGCGGTTCATTATGCCATTCGGACCATTGGTCAACTGTTGCGACGGGAGATCCCCTTGTTTGGCATCTGCTTGGGCCATCAAATGTTGTGTCTGGCCCTGGGAGCCAAAACCAGAAAATTGAAATTCGGTCATCGTGGCGGGAATCATCCGGTCAAAAGTTTGTTGACCGGTCAGGTGGAAGTGACCTCACAGAATCACGGCTTTGTTGTGGAAGAGGAGGGATTGCCCTCTTCCTTGGAAGTGACCCATTTGTCTCTGTTTGATGGAACCGTGGAAGGGGTGCGTATGCGCTCCGCACCGGTCTTTTCTGTTCAGTATCACCCGGAAGCAAGCCCAGGGCCTCATGACGCCCATTATCTCTTTCGCCAGTTTGCGGACTCGTTAGCATAAAATGCCAAAACGTACTGACATACACAAAATATTGATTATCGGGGCCGGTCCCATCGTGATTGGTCAGGCCTGCGAGTTTGACTACTCTGGGGTGCAGGCGTGCAAGGCACTTAAAGAGGAGGGCTATTTTGTCATTTTAGTTAACTCCAATCCAGCCACCATCATGACCGATCCAGAATTGGCGGATCGTACTTATGTGGAACCTCTGACCCTGGAAACCCTGACCTGCATCATTCGTCAGGAAAGGCCAGATGCCCTGCTCCCCACCATGGGCGGCCAGACCGCCTTGAATCTGGCTATGTCTTTGGCCAATGCCGGGATTTTGGATGAATATCAGGTGGAGTTGATCGGAGCCTCCAAACAGGCCATCAGCAAGGCCGAAGACCGCATGCAGTTTAAGGCCGCCATGTCTCGCATCGGGATAGGTCTGCCCCGTTCCGGTTTTGCCCACTCTTTGGAAGAGGCCCTGGAGGTTTTGGAAGAGGTTGGTTATCCAGCCATTCTTCGTCCGAGTTTTACGCTCGGTGGCACTGGCGGCGGTGTGGCTTATAATCGCGAGGAGTATGTTGACCTGATTCGCTTGGGACTGGCGGCCTCCCCCACGAAAGAGGTGCTGGTGGAAGAGTCGTTGCTTGGGTGGAAAGAGTTTGAAATGGAAGTGGTGCGGGACCGGGCGGATAATGCCATCATCATTTGTTCCATCGAGAATCTCGACCCCATGGGGATTCATACCGGTGACTCCATTACCGTTGCCCCGGCCCAGACCCTTACTGACAAAGAGTTGCAGGAACTGCGGGACGCCTCTATCGCGGTGTTGCGAGAGATTGGTGTGGATACTGGTGGCTCCAATGTCCAGTTTGCCATTGAACCGCAAACCGGACGGATGATCATTATCGAAATGAATCCACGGGTCTCTCGCTCTTCGGCTTTGGCCTCCAAGGCCACGGGCTTTCCCATTGCCAAGGTGGCGGCCAAGCTTGCCGTGGGGTATTTGTTACCAGAGATTATCAACGACATCACCGGGGTGACACCTGCATCGTTTGAACCTTCCATCGATTATGTGGTCACCAAAATTCCCCGTTTTACCTTTGAAAAATTTTCTCAAGCTGAGGCTGTGTTGACCACCCAGATGAAATCGGTTGGCGAGGCCATGGCCATTGGGCGCACCTTTAAAGAGTCCATCCACAAAGCCTTGCGCTCCATGGAAACCGGATTGACGGGGTTTGATCCCGCCTTTGATCCCAATGCCTATGCTACCCCAAAGGAGATGGAAACCGATCTCAAACGTCGTTTGAGCCATCCTGGACCCGACCGGGTTCTCTTGCTTGCCGACGCCTTGCGGTTGGGCAAGAGTGTCGCTTGGTTGCATGAGGTCACAGCCATTGATCCTTGGTTTTTGGACCAAATCCTCCAGATCGTCGAGGCAGAACAATCGCTACAGGGTCTTTCTTTGCAAGATCTTTCTGCCCAACAATTCAGAAATTTGAAAACCATGGGCTTTTCCGATCAGCGTCTGGCACTGCTTCTCGCTGTGGCTCCACTCCAGGTGCGAGAGGTTCGCAAGAATTTTGGGATCACGCCGGTTTTCAAGCGGGTGGATACCTGTGCCGCTGAATTTGCCTCCCAGACTGCCTATCTCTATTCCACTTACGAAGCGGAATGTGAATCGCGCCCCTCCACCCGCCGAAAAATCATGATTCTTGGTGGCGGTCCCAATCGCATTGGGCAGGGGATCGAGTTTGATTACTGTTGTGTCCATGCAGCGTTCGCGCTTAAAGATGCTGGGTTTGAGACCATCATGGTCAATTGCAACCCAGAGACCGTCTCCACTGATTATGACACCTCGGATCGTCTCTATTTTGAACCGCTCACCTTTGAAGATGTCATGGCCGTGGTGGAGGCGGAAAAACCGGAAGGGATCATTGTCCAGTTTGGTGGACAGACTCCGTTGAAGCTTGCCAAGTCGCTAGAGGCCGCTGGCGCACCGATTATCGGCACCTCACCCGATGCCATCGACATTGCTGAGGATCGAGAACGCTTTCAGGTTTTGTTGCAGGCGTTGCAACTGCGTCAACCAGAAAACGGTTTGGCCCGTTCTCAAGAAGAGGCGCGAGCCGTGGCTGAACGGGTGGGATACCCCGTTGTTGTACGTCCCTCTTATGTATTGGGAGGACGTGCCATGGAGATTGTCCATAATTCTGGGGATCTGGATCGCTACATGATTTCAGCCGTGCGTGCTTCGCCGGATCATCCCATATTGATCGATCATTTTCTCAATGACGCCATCGAAATCGATGTGGACTGCGTGGCAGATGGCAAGCATGCGGTCATTGGGGGGATCATGGAACACATTGAGGAGGCCGGTGTTCATTCTGGTGATTCGGCCTGCTCTCTGCCGCCTTATTCCGTGGAAGAGAGTCTATTGCAAGAGATCGAGCGGCAAACCTTGTTGCTGGCCAACGCGCTACAAGTCGTGGGATTGATGAATATTCAATTTGCCATTAAAGGTGGCGAGATTTATCTATTGGAGGTCAATCCACGCGCCTCTCGTACCGTGCCATTTGTCTCCAAGGCAACGGGAGTGGCCCTAGCCAAGGCTGCGGCGCGGATCATGGCAGGAGCCACGCTGGCGGAGGTCGGCCTGAATCAACGGCCCAGACCGATGAAGCATGTGGCAGTCAAAGAGGTGGTGTTTCCCTTTCAAAAATTTTCGGGTGTGGATATTGTTCTGGGACCGGAAATGAAATCCACCGGCGAGGTGATGGGTTTGGCGGATGATTTTGGATTGGCGTTTGCCAAGGCCCAAGAAGGCGCAGGCACCTTTTTACCGCGTGTTCGCAAGGAAGGGAGTGGTGGGTTGATTTTTATTTCCGTCAAGGATACCGACAAACATGCGGTGACGGCCCCGGCCCGGACTCTACTGGAAATGGGATTTCGTTTGTGCGCTACCCGTGGCACCGCACGCCATTTGATCCAAGAGGGGTTGGTGGTCAAAGAGGTGAACAAGGTGTTGGAAGGCCGTCCTGATATTGTCGATATCATGAAAAATGGCGAGGTCGCGATGATGTTCAATACTACTCAAGGCAAACAGGCGTTGGCCGATTCTTTTTCGTTGCGTCGGACCGCGTTGATGACTGGAGTTCCTTATTTTACCACTGTGGCGGGTATGCGGGCGGCTGTGGAAGCGATGGCGGCGGTCAGTGAATCCGAATTGCAATGCAAGGCATTGCAGGATTATCATCAGTAAGGGGGATGTCATGTTAAGTAAAGTACCGATGACCCTGCAAGGGGCAGAAAAACTGAAAGCAGAACTCAAGCGGCGCAAAGGCGAGGATCGTCAACGCATCGTGGAGGCCATTTCTGTTGCCCGTGATCACGGTGATCTGTCAGAAAACGCCGAATATCATGCCGCCAAAGAGCAACAATCCTTTAACGAAGGGCGGATCAAAGAAGTTGAAAGCATGTTGGCCAATGCCGAAATCATTGATACCAGCCGTATTCGTTCAAGCAAGGTGGTTTTTGGTGCCAAGGTCAAAATGGTGGATGAAAAGACCGATCAGGAAAAAATCTACCGCATTGTAGGCGATGACGAGGCCAATTTGGAACAGGGGATGATTTCCATAAGCAGTCCTGTGGCACGGGGCATGATTGGCAAGGAAGTGGGGGACACCATTGAGGTACGCGCCCCAGGAGGGGTGTATCGTTATGAGATTCTGGAGATCAGTTTTTGATCGGCAGACTTTGGTGAATCAACCATGACCAACCGCAGACCATCCAGTGCCCGGTGGCTGGAGGAACACCGCAATGATCCCTATGTGGCAGCGGCGCGGCGGGAGGGATATCGATCACGGGCGGCTTTCAAGTTACTGGAACTCGATGCCTCGGTTGCGGCCCGCAATCGTGGCAAGGGGTTATTGTGTCCAGGCAATGTGGTTGCAGAATTGGGAGCAGCTCCCGGTGGTTGGACTCAGGTGGCGGTGCAGCGAGTGGGAGAGCGGGGACGGGTGGTGGCGGTCGATTTACTTCCCATGGATCCGATTCCAGGTGCCCAGATTTTTTGTGGGGATTTTCTAGATGACGGTTTGCTCAACGAGTTGCACACTTGGCTTGGGCCGAATGGTCGGGCGGATGTCATTCTATCGGATATGGCCCCTAACATGACCGGAATGAAAATCGCGGATCAGGGACGAGGGGCAATGCTGGCCGAGGCTGCATTTGAGTTTGCGGAATCGGTTTTACGTCCAGGGGGACACTTGGTGGTTAAGCTGTTCCATGGTCCAGAGTTCCATCTCATGGTACGCATGGCCCGAACCCGGTTTGAAGGGGTCAAGGTGGAAAAACCTCCGGCCAGCCGGGATCGAAGTGCGGAACACTATTTGATCGCTCTTGGGTTTCGTGGATCCTAAACCTTGACTTGCTCAAGGAAAAGTGGCTAATTACCTTTTTGGAAAATCGTCAGCTTGAATTTTTTTAGAGGCCTTCCATGCGTATTATCAAACAGGCGTTGACATTCGATGATGTGTTGTTGGTTCCGGCCTACTCCGAGATATTGCCAGCTTCCGTGGAGCTTGCTACCCGCTTGACACGAAAGATTACGCTCAATATCCCCTTGATTTCTGCCGCCATGGATACGGTTACAGAGTCCCGCGCCGCCATTGTCATGGCCCAGGAGGGCGGGATGGGCATCATCCACAAAAATATGTCGATTAAGGAACAGGCCTCTGAGGTGCGAATCGTCAAACGGTTTGTCTCTGGTTTGGTACTCGATCCCTGGACGGTCACCCCAGATGCCACCTTGCAAACCGCTATTGAACTCATGCGCCGACGCAATATTTCTGGTATTCCCGTCACCGAAGAGAACGGACAGTTGCACGGTATTCTGACCAATCGCGATGTGCGATTCGCCAAGGATCTTACCCAATCGGTCAAAGAGTTGATGACCCCAAAGGAAAAACTCGTCACCGTCCGTCAGGGGGTGGATATGAGTGAGGCCAAGCGGTTGTTGCATCAACATCGCATTGAAAAGTTATTGGTGGTGGATGATGGATTTCGTTGTGTGGGACTCATTACGGTCAAAGACATCGAGAAATCCCAAACCAATCCCAATGCCTGCAAGGACGAAACCGGACGTTTACGGGTTGGGGCTGCTGTGGGGACGGGTCGGGACGGTCGCCGCCGGGTGGAGGCGTTAATCGAGGCCGATGTGGATGTGATCGTGGTGGATACGGCCCATGGACACTCCAAAGGAGTGCTGGAGATCGTCTCCTGGATCAAAGAACAGTACCCCGAAAGTCAGGTGATCGCTGGCAATGTGGCCACGGCAGATGCCACCCGCGCCTTAATCGACGCTGGAGCCGATGCGGTCAAGGTGGGGATTGGTCCCGGTTCCATTTGTACCACACGCATCGTGGCAGGCGTGGGTATGCCCCAGATGACGGCTATCTCCGACTGCGCTAATGAAGCAGACAAAACTAATACACCCATCATTGCCGATGGCGGCATCAAATATTCAGGGGAGATCTCCAAGGCCATTGCCGCTGGAGCCTCTTGTGTCATGATGGGATCCATGTTCGCCGGGGCCGATGAGTCGCCCGGCGAGGTATTTTTGTTTCAAGGGCGTACCTACAAGACCTATCGGGGGATGGGTTCCCTGGAGGCCATGGTCAAGGGTTCCAAAGATCGCTATTTTCAGTCAGGCGTGGAAACCCGCAAGCTGGTGCCTGAAGGAATCGAAGGACGAGTGCCTTACAAAGGACCAATGTCTTTGTTGATCCATCAAATGGTGGGTGGTCTGCGTGCGGCTATGGGCTATGTGGGGTGTGCCGATATCCCCACGTTGCGTACCAAGCCGGTTTTTGTCCAAATAACCAGTGCTGGTTTGAGAGAATCGCACGTCCATGATGTCACCATCACCAAAGAAGCTCCCAATTATCAGTCAGGATTAACCTAATGGATGATTTTCTACACTCCCAGAAAATTTTGATTTTGGATTATGGCTCACAGTATACCCAACTGATCGCACGACGGGTGCGGGAGGCCGGTACTTATTGCGAGATTCACCCTTGGCACATGGAAGCCGAAGCGGTACACGCTTTTGCCCCGCAAGGAATCATTCTCTCTGGTGGTCACCATTCGGTCTATGATCCAGGGGCTCCGGTGATGAACGAGGCGGCCTTAGCTTTGGGCGTGCCGATTTTAGGTATCTGTTATGGCATGCATTTGTTGGCGCGTCATTTCGGCGGGGATGTGTCTGCTTCCCAGGCCCGTGAGTATGGTCGCGCCACGATTCATCTTGCTGGAAAAAAGAGTGGGTTTGCTGGCGGGTTCTTGTCAAGCGGAGAAGGCACGGTCTGGATGAGTCATGGTGACCATGTCACTCGCGTCCCTTTTGGATTTCATCCACTGGCCCAAAGCGACAACGGCATTCTGGCCGCTATGGCCCATGAAGAGCTTGCCATTCTGGGGGTGCAGTTTCATCCCGAAGTCAATCATACCGTGGATGGGGAGAAGTTCATCCAGGGGTTTATTCAGGATGTGTGTGGATGTAGGGGGCTTTGGACCGCTGGGAATGTCATTGAGCATGAAATCTTGTTGGCCCGGCAGAAGGTGGGCGGGGATCAGGTAATCTTGGGTCTCTCTGGCGGGGTGGATTCTGCCGTGACCGCTGTTTTGTTGCAACGTGCCATTGGCGACCAACTGACTTGTGTGTTTGTGGATAATGGCTTGTTGCGTCTGAATGAGGGCGAGGAGGTCATGGCCACCTTTGCCAGCCATCTTGGGGTCAAGGTGATCCGGGTGGATGCTGAGGAGCGGTTTCTTTCCCGTCTAGTAGGGGTCACCGATCCTGAACAAAAACGTAAAATTATCGGCCACACCTTCATCGAAGTGTTCGAGGAAGAGGCTAACAAGATCGAAGGGGTCAAATGGTTGGCCCAGGGAACCATTTATCCCGATGTGATTGAGTCGGCTGGCTCCAAGACCAATACCGCCACCAACATCAAGTCGCATCACAATGTGGGTGGATTGCCAGAGCGCATGGGGTTGAAGCTTTTGGAGCCATTGCGAGAGCTGTTCAAGGATGAGGTGCGCACTGTAGGGTTGGAGTTGGGATTGCCTGCACGGATGATTTTTCGTCACCCTTTTCCTGGTCCCGGTTTGGGGGTGCGGATTCTGGGTGAGGTGAAGAAGGAGTTTGCTGATTTGTTGCGGCGGGCCG
>JADFYY010000034.1 GCA_015232825.1 Magnetococcales bacterium | reverse complement strand
CCACGCTCTTGCGTCTATTAGCCGGAATATTGGAGCCACAACGGGGCAAAATCCTGGTGGATGGCTATAATCTTTCCCAAGTGTTGCCAGAGTGGTGGCATGGTCAACTGCTCTATCTACCTCAGGAACCGCTTTTTCTGGATGCCTCACTCAAAGAGAACCTGTTGACGATAAAACCGGATCTAGATGATGAAACCTTGCACAGAGTGATAGACCGGGTGGGGTTACGCCGCTTTGTCAACGAACACGATCAAGGGCTGGACTGGATGCTGACCGATGGCGGACAACGTCTCTCTCCTGGCATTCGACGACGCCTTGCCTTGGCACGTGCCATGGTTGCCAACGGCCCCTTGGTGCTACTCGATGAACCCCTGGATGGCCTGGATAACGAAGGCCGCAAACTTTTTCTTGAATTGATCAAGGAGTTGATCTCCCAAGGTCGCACAGTGATCACCGCTTCCCACGATGCGGCCATGGCCCAAGTGGCCGATGTGGTGGTGGATTTGGATGTCAAACCCATTCCCGTGGTACGCATGGCGCGTCAAGAACGCATCGGAGGCCCCGCATGAACATGCCCGCCTTTGGTGAACTCGACACAGAACTCTCTAAAGCTCCGCACCGTTTCATGGCTGGCGTGATCGTCATGCTGACCGTTTTGCTCACCTGGGGTCATTTAGGCACACTCGACATCATCAGCATCACGGAAGGCGAGGTGATCCCAGCCTCCCAGATCAAAAAAATCCAACACCTGGAAGGGGGAATTGTCAGTGAAATCCTGGTGCATGAAGGGGAACTGGTCAATCAGGAGCAACCCTTGTTGCAACTGGAGTCCACCTCTTCAGGCGCGGACATGGGGGAGTTGCAATCGCGCATTGTGGCCCTCAAGGTAGAGATTCACCGACTGGAGGCCGAAGCGGATGGACGCGATGAATTGAGTTTCACCCCAGAAGAGATGCAAAGCTTTGGTCTGCGCGCCCAACAGGCCATGGAATTTTTTAAAACCCGACGCATGAATCTGCGCAACGCGATCAACATACAAACAGAAAATATTGAACAACGTCAACAAGACATCCAAGAAATCCAAGCCCGTTCGCGCCATTCACAAAAGCGAATCTCCCTGCTCCATGAACAGGTGGGCATCAGTGAGAAACTGCTCAAGAATGACATCAACAGCCGATATGGTCATATCGATCTTTTGAAAGAGTTAAGTGCCCTGCAAAGCCGTATCGATGAGGATGTTGCTGGACTGGCACGGGCGGAGGCCATGCTCAAGGAGGCCAAGTCGCAACTGAAATCGATCCGTAGCAAATATGATGAAGAAGTGAGCAAACAGTTGGAGACCGCACGCCGCGACTTGAACGAACATCTGGCGCGCATGGGAAAATTCGCAGACAGTTTCCGACGTACCCTAGTCAAATCACCGGTTCGCGGGATTGTGAAAAGCCTCAACGTGGCCACGCTTGGCGGGGTGATCAAGGCTGGCGAAACCGTGGTGGAGATTGTTCCAGAAAAAGATGAACTGGTCATCGAGGCCAAACTGCCGATCCACGATATTGGCTATGTTGCCGTGGATCAACCAGCCAAGGCCAGACTGCGTTCAGCCGATGCTGCCCGTTTTGGCGATTTGACCGGCCATGTAATCAACATCAGCCCAGATACCTTTGTACTCAAGGAGGGGTATCCCTTCTACAAAGTACGGATCAAGACCGATACCAGTTATTTCTCCAGCAGTGGGCAGTCCTACCGACTGGTACCAGGAATGATTCTCCAAGTTTCTATCCTGACCGGCCACAGAACCATTCTGGAATACATCTTTTCTCCGCTCTTCAATGCCATGCACGCGGCACTTGGTGAGCGATAAACCGCTAAATCATAAAGAGACCCTCAATCATGGCAGAGACCGCTGAACCGATCTTAAACATCGACGGCTCCAGACTGTTTACCAGATGGCTGGAACAAGAACGGGTGAGTCTGGCATTCACCACCTATCAGGCGAGCAAGATTTTTTTCATTGGCTTAAAGAGTGACGGATCCATGTCGGTATTCGAGCGCACCTTTGACCGCTGCATGGGAATTGCCCAACGGGAACAGACCCTTTGGCTTGCCGCCCGGTTTCAACTATGGCGGTTTGCCAACATTGTCGAGGCTGGACAGACTCACGAGGGGCATGACGCCCTTTATGTTCCCATGGCTGGCCACACCACAGGAGACGTAGACATCCACGACATCGCGATTATGCCCGATGAACGCCCGGTATTTGTCGTCACACTGTTCAATTGCGTGGCCACACTTGGAATTAACGAGAGCTTTATTCCCATCTGGAAGCCCCCTTTCATCTCCAAACTGGTGGCAGAAGATCGCTGCCATGTCAATGGATTGGCCTTGGACCAAGGGCGGCCTCGCTATGTCACCATGGTCAGTCGTACCGATGTGGTGGAAGGGTGGCGTGAGCATCGCGTGGGCGGCGGTCTGGTGATGGATATGTGGAGCAACGAAGTGGTCTGTACTGGACTCTCCATGCCTCACTCCCCCAGAGTTCACAAAGGCAAGCTATGGTTGCTCAACGCGGGAACCGGCGAGGTTGGTTATATTGATCACACCAACCAACGCTTTGAACCGGTAGCCTTTTGTCCTGGTTTTCTGCGTGGACTCTCCATGGTTGGTGATTATGCTGTGGTGGGCCTGTCCAAACCCAGAGAAAACCGCTCGTTCAATGGTTTACCCTTCAATGATCGTCTCGAACGAGAACAGGTCGCGCCGCGTTGCGGAATTCAGGTGATCGACCTGAAAACCGGGGCGGCCACCCACTCGTTATCCATCGAAGGATTTGTGGATGAACTCTACGATGTGGTGGCCATTCCCGGCGTGCGGCAACCCATGGCACTGGGATTCCGCACGCGAGAGATCCACCATTTTCTTAAAGTCGGCGAAATGAACCATGGCCGCAACCCCTTTTGAGACCGCGCTGATTCACCATCAAGCCGGACGACTTGAGCAGGCGATTCACGACTATCAACAGATGATCAAACAAAATCCCGAACATCTGTTCTCCTGGACCAACTTGGCCATCGCCTTAAATCAACTGCGACGTCCCAAGGAGGCGGAAGCGGCTTGTCGTCGCGCCTTGAGCCTAAACCCGCGTCATGCTGAGGCCTGGAACAACTTAGGGATCATCCTGGCAGGAGAAATGGATTTCAACGGTGCGGTAGCGGCCTATCGACGCTCAGTGAGGGAGGATGCCACCCATTATCTGGCCTGGACCAATCTTGGGATTGCCTGGGTACGCATCGGCGAGGTGGAACAGGCCATTGCCGCCCTGCGCAAAGCGGTGGAACTGCGGCCTGATCACACGGAAGCCCTGGTCCACCTCATTCACCAAAAACAACAGGTGTGCGACTGGTCAAATCTGGACCCTCTGGTGACACGCCTCGTGGATCACATGCAACAAGATCTTGGGGAGATCAACCCTTTTTCTTTCCTATTTCTCTGCCAGGATCCCAAACAAATGCGCCTGTGCGCCGAACATTTTGCCCAACGGGTCATGGACCAAGTCGCGGATTACCCCCCTCTCCGACCCAATCCAACCGCCTTTGCTGGCGATGGGCGGTTGCGGATTGGTTATCTATCCGGGGATTTCCACCAGCATGCCACCGCCATTTTGACGGCAGAGCTGTTTGCCTCGCATGACCGCAACGCCTTTCAGATTTTTGCCTACTCCTACGGTCCTGACGACAACTCACCCATGCGTCAGGAGTTAAAAAACAGCTTCGAGATTTTTCGTGAGTGCTTCCGACTCACCGATGAGGCCATTGCCCGACAGATCGTGGCAGACGGCATTCATATTTTAATTGACCTCAAGGGATATACCAGAGACGCCCGTCCCCGCATTGTTGCCATGCGTCCCGCGCCTATACAAGTGGCCTATCTGGGCTATCCAGGCACCATGGGAGGCCGCTTCATAGACTATGTGATCGCAGATGAGGTGGTGTTGCCAGTAAACAGCCGGATCCATTTTACTGAAAACCCCATCTATCTGCCTGGAAGTTACCAAGTCAACGACCATCGCCGTCTTGTGGCAAAGCCGGGCAGACGGGCGGCATACGGTTTGCCAGAAACCGGGGTTGTCTTCTGCTGTTTCAACCAAACCGTCAAGATCACCCCAGAGATGTTCTCGCTCTGGCTCTCCTTGCTACGGGAAATACCGGGAAGCGTGTTATGGCTCATGGCCTTCAACCCGCACGCCCAGAGCCATCTGCACAAGCAGGCCGATTTACACGGAATTGCCACCGAGCGACTGATCTTCGCGCCTCCTTTGTCCCATGCTGACCATTTAGCCCGTTACCAGATTGCAGACATTTTTTTAGACACCCTACCTTGCACCGCCCACACAACGGCCAGCGATGCCTTGTGGGCTGGATGTCCGGTCGTGACCTGTCTGGGAGAGACCTTTGCCGGGCGGGTAGCCGCCAGTTTGCTCACGGCGTTGGGCTTTTCGGAGTGGATTGCGGCAGACTTGGCCGCATACCGACGGATTGCCTTAGATCTGGCACAAGACAAAGAGAAACGACTCGCGGAGCGTCTTCGGTTGCAAGCCAAGGCCGCGACCTCGCCACTCTTTTCCGGCAAGGCGTTTGCCCACAATCTGGAGGTGGCCTTGCTGGCCATTTGGCAGCATCATCAGGCTGGCCATCCGCCAACCGGCTTGCGGGTGGAGGCCGATGGTCAGACCCATTTTCTAGATCACACCACCGCGCGCAGACGCAAACACCTCATTTTCACCATGACGCCTGGACGTTCAGGAACGGCTTTTCTATCGGATCTACTCACCGCCAATCTCCCCCCCTTCGCCGAGGTTCATCACGAGATTATCGGATTTGACGCCTTCGGCGTAGAGACTCCAGACCTATCCCATCTGACACAGTTCAACTCTCTTGGCAATGTGCCGCATGTGCGTGAATTCTGGAAGCAAAAATTCAAACGAATCCTGGCCAAACCAGCCCCGATTTATGCCGAGACCTCCCACATTTTAATGAAGGCCGGTCTGGTGGAGAACCTGGATCTCTTGGCAGGAGAGGCTGATGTCAGCCTCATTCTTCTGCGTCGCCCCATGCTTGAGGTTGTCGCCAGCTCTCACAGTCGGGGGGATTTCCTGGATCGGAGCAACTTATGGATGTGGTATCTGGATCCCAATTACCCAAAAAACAAGATCAATGCCATTCCATTTCGCCAGCTGGGGGTCAATGGAATTCGGTTATGGTATCTGTATGAGATTGAAACCCGGTCCGTCTATTACCGATTGCTTCTGGCCAACCGTGCTGGCGTCAAGGTGGTGGAGACCCATCTGCACGACCTGAACCAACCCGAATTGGCACGCCAATTTTTCGCGGAACTGGCACAACCGGTAGAGTTGGTTCATCCGATCATTCCCCCGCCAAGCAATGTGGGCAAGGAGCAAAAACCATTAGAAAATCTTGCCGATCTTAAACGATTCATCCACGAAACGCCCTTTGATCCGGTTATGATTGCACGCAAGGCGATCTCTGAAAGAGACATTCTTTAAAATCTTCCCTGGTTGCGCGCCTGACGGATCAGAGAAACGACCTTTGGACGCGCCCCAACGACACGCTCGACGTCGAGCCCCCGTCGGAAAATCTCTGGAAAATGATACATTTTCTCACTCTCGTTGAAAAAGACGATGCCGTTCTCTTCAAGAAGTTCAATCTGTTTCTTTTCCACCCCCAGAGAAGCGAGATCTTCAAACGTACAGGGCGACATCAAGATGCTCTCTTTTATTTTCCCGAACACCTCATTGAGCGGGACATTCTCTTCGCCGATCTCGTCCACTTTTTTCTTGCTGCATTCCTGAATGGCTCCTCTCATAGCGGCTGGAGTAAGAATGCGATCCAGTGATTTGGCGTTGTTCACGGATTCCCTGGCAGCCAAGCTCAGAAAACGAACAACATCCCTGGCCTGAATCCGTCCCCTAAGATCGGACAGGACAGAAAGAACCCAATTATTGGAAATTGCCTCATTGCTTTCATCATTGCCTAGTTTGTAGCCCCAGAGAGGTTTCAAGCGTGTCGAGCGAGCCGCTTCCGACAAAATAGAAAAATCAGGATACCAAAGACCCTCCGTTGCCCTCGCTTTGTCACTCACCCAGGCCACCAACTCCAGAGCCTCCTGCCACGTCCAACGCAGGGCATAATTTTTGAACCGGTCGATAAATTGGGTGCGATTTTGAGGAATGGCGTGCAATACCATGTCCTGCCGGACAAAAACGATCAGCCCGATAGGCGTGCCGGGCAAAGTGCGCAACCAATTCGGGAGTTCCTGAAGCAAGGCGCGCAGGGCTGTTTGCTGCCTCGTGTTTGTCGCAAATTGCGGGAAAGCTTCTTCAAGGCCATCAATGATGGCGATGATTGGCTTCTTGTCTGTGCGCAGGCGTTCCATCAAGGTCTCAAAAGGTTGGGACAAACCCTTGGTATCTAAGAGAGAATGAGCTATTGCATTGGCCCAGAACTCTCTCCACTCATAAACATCATCACTGGCAAAACGGGACAATTCCCGACCCAGATCAAAGGGCGTCCTCTTTTGAAAACCAAGATCCTTCCGAGATTTTTCTTGAATCCCGATCATTTCCTGGGAATCCGCGTTCTTGCTCCAAAGAATGGGCAAAATGGACGCTGCGATGGCATCATGGCTTTTATTGATTTTGACGACAAACGCATCCCAACGACCACTGCGGACAATGTTCAGATAGGAATAGGTCTTTCCCGCACCCTTGGCACCAATGGAGATCACGATGGGAAGTTTGGCGGTATGATCATTGGCCAAATTGATGAGAGGGAGAATCGGAAGGAACTCCACGCTCTGGGTATCCCCTTCGGAACTCCCTTCGGCTGTGACCAGTTTGCCCGCAAAATCACGCAGAAGCACTCTCCTTTCATCCAATGTCCCGCCAGATATTGTTCCCGGTATGGGTTGGCTGGTTTCCGGTTTACGGGTCGCAGGCAGCCAAAGCTGGAGTGCTTCCCACAGTTTTTCGGGAATAAGAGAATCGCGGATCGTCTCCATGGCCTCTTCCCATCCATCGGAAAGCGAGGCCAATGGTTCGTTGTACGACAGATAAGCCTTGGCGATTCCTTCTTCGGCGTTGGTCAGGATCAGAGGTTGTTCAGTCTTGCTGGCGGTCGTCTCCCCCTCATCCGTCGCCCATTCGGACTGTTGCGGAAACGCTTGTGCCAAGGTCTCGTTGATGCTCTCTAGGATAATATTGAATGGTTCATTGCCTACAGATTCGCCCTTCTTGGGCATCAAGGCGGCTGGCAGTTGATTGAGGATCAGGGCAGGAAGATTACCAATAGGCCACCCATTGATCCGCAAGACCTGACCGATCTCCTGAAGCAGAAAACGGGTGCCGACGATGGACTGTCCCGAAGCATTGGCCACCAGGATACGTTTGACTCTGGGGTCCAGCACCAAGGGAGCCGAAAGCTCCGAAAGTCCAGCGCGCAAATCAACAATCACCAGATCAACGCCCAGTGCCTTGCCTAAACGAGAAAAGAGGTCGCCCAGGAAAAACGGGGAGTGGGCGGTACTCTCCATAAGGTGTTCTGGACGAATTCCCAAAGAGACGCTGTCTTGCAAATCGCGAAAACAAGGGAGGACATAAACATCCCCCAACCGCTGGCTGGAAACCCCTTTTTTGGCACTTGCCATGGCTTGACCGCCTTCGGGGTCCGGGTCGGCATGAAGCATGGTCAGCAAATCGGCCACGGAAAAATCAGGATCGGGTTTTCTTGCCGCAAAAAGGAGGCTGATGCCGGGGGCCTCGAAGTCGGCATCCACCAGCAACACTTTTTTGTCGTGCGCGGTATAGGCCAAAGTGGTTGCCAAGGCACACAGGGTGCGTCCCACCCCTCCCTTAAAGGAATGGAAGGCCAGAATCGGCGGTTGACCTGCCGGGAAGGGCGCAGGCGGTTCTCCTCTGTCACGAACAAAACAGGCGGTTCTCGGAGGGGTGAAGCTGGGATAAAAGGGGAGTTGCCTCCACTCTTTGATCTCCTCCTCATTGAGTTCTTCCACCACCACCGGGAGACGGGAAAGAGCTTCGCCTTGGGCCTCCAGAAGAATGGCGGGGCCTTGACTTTCCCAACGCGGACCAAAAAGCCTGGACAACCAGCTCCAGACTGCTTCCAACTCCGATTCGGGTGCCACGCCTACGAGCAGGCGATCCCAAAAGGTTTGGGTAAAAACCACCCCATTCGGGGGGGAGAAGGTGTTTTCCACGCCACTGGGATGGGAGGCTTTCCAAAGTTTACGCGCGACATCCACCCAGTTGATGAGCAATTCGGAAGTACTCCTCATAGACGTTTCATCCTTTTGGCGATGTAGCTATTGACTTGCAGCAGCCAATCAACAATTTCTTTCTCATTCTCTTGATCGATGGAGATACCGTATCGCCAAGCCGAATGGACATCACCCAGATAGGGATGCCTCATCTTTCTCGATCCCAGTATCAGATGCAAATCAGATGGCGACCTCCCCACTTCCGCCGCCGATGGGGAAAGTTCCCTAAGAATGTTCGCAAGCTCGTGGCTATGAAACAGACCTTTGTCAGGACAGGTGCGTACCATACGTTTTTCAAGAAGAAGGTACTTAAGTCCGCATTCCACGGCATAAAAAAGAAGAATATGGGCCGAGGCTGGAGGCAATCCCTGCAATTTGACGGCTCTGGCATGCATATTCCAGGCCTTCACCAGAGCGAGATCTTGACAATTTTTAATGGAAATCATACAGATTACTCGTTACAACTCCTTAATCGATTGAAGACTCTGCTCAACTTTTTGCAGCACAACATCCGCACGAAACGGTTTGGTAATGATATCGACCGCACCAAAGGTCTTGGCCATCTCCAGAGTCAAACGGGAGTTCATCGATTTATACCCCCCTGAGATGGCAATAACCTTGACGTTTGGCCGACTGAAGCGAATCGCCGCCAGAAGATCAATACCATCCATCTTTGGCATAAAAATATCCGTGATGATCAGATCCACTGAAATACCGGCAATTCTCTCCAACCCCTCTTGCCCATTTTCCGCATCCAATACCGAGTATCCGGCATTACGAAGAATGGTGACCAAATAAACCCGAAAAACTTCATCATCATCAACCACCAGTATATGAACCATTTGTAACATTACCCATCCTTTCAAGATAAGTTCTAGGATTTTTCCTGATATCTTTCCATGATATCAATAATTTCAGGCCGACACTTGACAAAAATGGCGGCCAACCTGGGATCAAAATGGCCTCCAAACTCCTCGACGATCATCGCCATGGCGTCCTCCATAGACCAGGGCTTCTTGTAAGGTCGTGCTGAGGTCAAAGCGTCGAAGACATCCGCGATGGCGGTAATGCGACCGGCCAGAGGGATCTCTTCTCCCTGCAATCCCCTTGGATAGCCTCTCCCGTTCCACTTTTCGTGATGGGTCAGGGCGATCAAGGCCCCAAGATTCAAAATCTCAGCACTCTGTTTACCAATGATCTCCCAGCCCATCGCGGCGTGGGTTTTCATAATTTTAAACTCCTCCTCCGTCAACTTGCCTGGCTTGAGCAGGATGTGATCTGGGATGCCAATCTTGCCCAGATCATGCATTTGCGCCGCCACCCGCATCAGTTCGGCCTCTGGGGCACTCAAGCCAGATTTCACCGCCAAAAGATGAACAAAATGGCTCATGCGCATGATATGCATGCCAGTCTCATTATCCCGATAATCGGCAGCACGACCCAGTTGTCGAATCACCTCCACTCGCGTCTCTTCCAGTTCCATATTGCGTATCTGGAGCTGTGCAGTACGTATCGCAACCTGATCAGCCAGAAGTTTTTTTTGATCGTGCAGGGCCAAATGGGTCTTGACCCGCGCCAGAACAATAGGCGGACTGACTGGCTTAACAAGATAATCCTCCGCGCCAAGCGCAAACCCCTGGGTTTCATCTTCCACCTCAGATTTGGCGGTCACAAACAGAATAGGAATATCACGAGTGCGTTCATCCCGTTTAAGAGAACGGCACGCCTCATAACCGTCCATCTCTGGCATCATGATATCCATCAAGATCAAATCCGGTTTGGATGTGGAAAGAGCGACCTTGATTGCCAAACGTCCATTGGTTGCAATCTGGACCCGATAATATGGAGCGAGAATCCCCTTCATCACATCCAGATTTTCAGGGATATCATCGACAACAAGAATATTCTTTTTCACCTCTAAATTCATTAACACTCCTCCAGACTAATCCCTTCTTCGCTGGCCCATGCACGCACCAGGGAAAGGCATTCCTCAAAATCGTAATCATCCAACATTTTTTGAATAGATTGAAGCCTCTCTTTACGCGACGCACTGTTTGCCAACGGCACCATCTCCCTCACAATGTTTTCCACCGATGAATCGAATACAAGCAGAAGCTCTACCGCCTTGTGAAACAATGGAGCCAACTCCTCTGCGCCCGCACGGCAATTGATCCGTTCTGGTTCAACGGTTGCAGGGGATTGCAACACCATGGAATGGATGGCTGCAACAACCCGTTTAAATTCACCCTCGGTCTCTGCCAGAATGTTTGGCAGACGCTCCAGTTCATCCGCCCCCTTTGCCAGTTTTTCCACCTGTTCTGCAAAGAGAGCCAGCTTCTTTGCACCAATGGTTGCAGCGACTCCTTTCAAGGTGTGCGCAATCCGCTCCAGTGCCACGACATCTCCAGACTCCTGGCACAATACCATATTCTTGCAGGCCTCACCCTGATTGCGAATGAACTTGGCCAACAGGGTTCGATACAAAACAGCATTCCCGCCCAGATTATGCAACCCGACTCCAACATCCACACCATCCAGGAGAGGAAAGTCACTCTCTCGTGCCGTAGATTCGGACAACGCCCCAGAAGAGTGACAATCCGAGCCAACCCATCGAATCAACGTTTCATACAGGGAAGCCGGATGAATTGGCTTGGCAATATGATCATTCATACCCGCTTCCAGACACTTTTCTTGATCCCCGGTCATGGCATTGGCAGTCATGGCGAGAACAGGAAGCTGCTGAGAGGAGTAATCTTTACGAATTTGACGAGTAGCGGTCAGACCATCCATCACCGGCATTTGGAGATCCATGAGAACGGCATCAAATCTCTCACGCGCCACCAACTCCAACGCTTCCACGCCCGTGCTGGCAATCGTCACTCGGATGCCAACGCTTTCCAAAAGTTCCCTGGCCACCTGCTGGTTGATCTCATTGTCTTCCACCAAGAGGAGATGAAGGCCTGCCAACCGATCCCGGACCTGCTTGTCCGACAGTGATTCATTAGCGCAAGAGGGGCTCATCCGTTCCGAACGGCGAAATTGCGCGGTAAATATAAACCGACTCCCAACGCCGAGTTCACTGTCAACCCGAATCTCTCCCCCCATCATTTCGATCAACTGCTTACTGATAACCAGCCCCAACCCCGTACCTCCGAATTGACGGGTAATGGAGGTGTCGGCTTGATGAAACGCCTGAAATAATTGATTGACCTGATCTTTGGTCATTCCGATGCCTGTATCGCGAATCGTAAACCGCACAATAACATGTGAATCGGATTCACGCTCCAGATCGGCGCGAATGGAAACCTCACCCTGACTGGTAAATTTAACCGCATTAGAGATCAGATTGTTTAGCACCTGTCCCAGACGCAACGAATCCCCCACCAGATAAGCAGGGAGAGCATCCGAGAGAGTCACCACAAACAACAACCCCTTTTCAACACATTTGACCTGAAAGATCGACTGAATCCCCTCCAACACTTCCAGCAAGGCAAAATCCCGCTGTTCCATATCGAGTTTTCCTGCCTCAATTTTGGAAAAATCTAGGATGTCATTGATGATCCGCAACAATATCGTGGCGGAATAATGAATCTTCTGCAAATAGTCCAACTGCTGTTTGGACATCGGCCTCTTCATGGCCAAATGGCTCAAACCGAGGATGGCATTCATGGGGGTACGGATTTCGTGACTCATGTTGGCCAGAAATTCCGATTTGGCTTGGTTGGCCCGTTCGGCCCGTTTCAAGGCGTCTTGTAATTCATCCCTAGCACGGGTCACCTCCCGGAACACCAGATCAAAGGGCTTTTCCAGAGCGGATTTGACAATGGCCTTGTAGATCCAATAAAAAGCCAACAACTTAAAAATATGCCCAATCAGATTTGAAAAATCATAAAGACTGACATAAAAAGTAAACGAAAGTTCAGAGCCCATAGTTGCCAACAGGGCCATAATCAGCAACTTATAGGTCTCTTGATCAAACCTGTTTTTGCAGTACCAAAGGAGCCACAAATCACCGACCAGTATACAAGATATCACGTACTCACTGACGATCTTGAACTGTGTCAGTCCAACGCCTTCGACATGACAAGTCGGGAAAATTTTCCATAAAAAAATGGCTGCCAAAATAAAAAACGTCAAACAAGCGAAGGCAAGAATCACCCAGGATTCCCGCATGAACCGATCAAGAAACAAAAATGCCAACAAAAAGGAGATGGCCTCCATGTAACGGGCCGCAATCCACAATTGAGGGGGATAATTGGTACTCCGATCCTCCAAAACAGACATCCCCTTGTAAACAAGGGTATGCATGAGATCCAATCCGCTGATAAATAGAAAGGCTATCCCCAAAAATAACAGGAAGTGATTATCAAGAAAACGTCGCCCATTCCAGACCACAACAAAAAAGCCAAAGCCAATAACAACACTAAATATCTCTACCAGACTATGAAATAATAAATAATTTTTTGATGCCGTCATGATCGCAAACGCGAACACCAAAATCGCGATGAACGATAGAGCCCAATTCCCCTGCCATGTCTCTTTGATTACTTTATGGATCATATAACCTCCGTTACGATCAGGACTCCTCCAATTCGATTTTCTCATCTTGCGCCCATGAACGCAAAAGGGTCAAACCTTTTTCAAAATCATAGCTATCAAGAGCCTTCTGGATGGCATGGAGCCGCTCTTTGCTCTGACCGTCTGGCACCAAAGGCACCATTTCATTCACCACTTTTTCTGCGGAGGAGTCAAACATAAGCAAAAGATTGACCGCTGCTTGCATCAAGGGAGCCAATCGATCACGGTCTAGGTGGGTGACTTTGGAGTGGATTTTATTGGCAGCAGACTCTGATGTAACCAACTTCTCTTCAATGGACAACACAACCCGCTCTAGTTCACCGACCATCTCTTCTAGCAGACTCGCAAGTTCACCCTCTTCATCCAAAGCCATCGCGCTCTTTTCAATCGTTCCGGCCAATATGGAGAGCCTCTTGGCACCAATCATGGAAGCAACCCCTTTCAAGGAGTGGGCGGCCCCCTCCAACGACTCATAATCCCGCTCTGCCAGAAATTGCATCATTATAAGACCTACCCCAACCTGATTACGGGCAAATCGCAAAAGAACGGTTCTGTACAAAGAGAGATTCCCGGCAATATTGCGCAACCCGGTGGAAATATCAATACCAGACAAAACAGGCAACAAGTGATTTTTGTCCATTTCTGGTTGTTTTCTTACCCAACGCGCCAGAGTGGCATAGAGTAATTTGGGTTCAATTGGTTTAGCGATGTAATCCTGCATACCGGCTTCCAGACAAGCTTCCCGATCTCCCGACATGATATTGGCTGTCATGGCCAAGATAGGCAAGGAGTCAAAACGCGACATCTTGCGAATCTCCCTAGTGGCAGTCAAGCCGTCCATGACTGGCATTTGCATATCCATCAGCACACCATCCAGAGATTCCGTGGCAACCTTGTCTATGGCTTGTTTGCCGTCTTCGGCCAACAATACCGTGATGTTGACCTGTTTCAACAACTCCCGCACCACCTGCTGATTGATTTCGTCATCCTCGACCAACAACACTTTTAATCCTGAAAGAGTCTTACTAAAATCGATATGCGCACCAAATCCCTCACTCTTCGACTCTGTTTGCATCCGGTTAGATACACCTAAGAGAACATCAAAAACGAATCGAGACCCCTTTCCAGGAGTACTTTCCACCCGAATGGAGCCGTCCATGAGTTCTATCAAACGCTTGGAAATGGTCAGACCAAGACCTGTGCCACCATATTTGCGTGTAATGGAAGAGTCTGCTTGGGTAAAAGATTGAAAAATTCCATCTATCTGTTCTGGCGTCAAGCCGATGCCGGTATCCCGCACAGTAAATTGCAACCGGATGAAATCCGCACCCTGTTGCAAAACCTCTGTGATCACCGCAACCTCTCCCTTCTCGGTAAACTTGATGGCATTATTGGCAATATTGAGCAAGATCTGCCCAAGTCGCAGAGGATCCCCCTTTAAACCGCTTGGAATCTCTTCCGCTGTTTCGATAAGTAACTCAATGTTTTTCTCATAGGCCTTGATGGAGACCACGGAGAGCAAACCGCTCAACACCTCTTCCAGGGTGAAATCAATGACCTCCATGCTGACATGATTGGCCTCGATCTTGGAAAAATCAAGAATGTCATTGATAATACGCAATAATGACGTGGCAGAGCTATGAATCTTGCCGATATAATCCTTCTGCTTATCCGTCAAGGCTGTTTGCATACACAAATAGCTCATACCAATAACCGCATTCATCGGTGTACGGATTTCATGGCTCATATTGGCAAGAAAGGCACTTTTAGCCTGACTGGCTGCGTCGGCAACCTCCTTGGCAGTCATCAACTGGATCTCCAGAGCCTTACGTTCCGTTATATCCAGAGTAATACCAATAAAATCATTAATCACACCATCATCATCCGACAACGGGGCGGCCACCCCCCACACCCACCGCTCTTCCCCTTCCCGGATCCTGAAACGGTACTCCCGTTCCCAACGGCCTGTGCGTTTGTTGATCCACTCATTCCAGGCTGCGATAAACGCCTCTCGATCCTCTGGGTGGAGAGCCGACTGCCACCCCGTCCCAAAAGCCTCGGCTTGGCTCATCCCCGCCATTCGGCACCACTCTGGATTGGCATAGAGATAATTGCCAGAGCCATTGGTTAAATAAACGCCGATGGGCGAAAGTTCAGCCAACTTTCGGAACCGGGCCTCGCTCTCCCGCAGGAACTGTTCTACCTGCTTGCGTGCCGTGATATCCTCTTTAATCGACAGAAAATGGGTAATCTCCCCCTCTTCGTTGCTGACCGGCGAGATGACAGCCGACTCCCAAAACAACTCACCACTCTTTTTCCGATTCAAAAACTCCCCGCGCCACACTTGACCCGCCAGAATCGTTTGCCACAACTGTTGATAGGTCTCACGCGAAGTGGCCCCAGACTGAAGAATACGGGGATCCTGGCCAATGATTTCCGCCTCTGTATAGCCGGTGAGAGCGCAAAAAATTGGATTGACATACTCAATAATCGCCCTCCGGTCGGTGATGACCACAGAGGCCGGACTCTGTTCCACAGCCCTGGAGAGTTTACGCAACCGACTATCCACCCACTCATCCCGCCGCAACATCAGATAGGCCACGCCGATGATGCTAGCCAACAGGAGAGCGACAGTCATACCAAACAAACGCAACAAAGGAGTGGTCTGTTCTTCTGACAACAAAATCAACGACCAACCATCCGGGTTGATGACCATGCGGCCCGCCAAATGGCGTTTTTTCTGCAACATCAGCTCATCCTGGGATTGAATCTCGCGATCCAGGATGGGAGGGGCCTCAAACCGCAAATCACCAAACTGTCTGGACTTCTCCAATGCCAGTCGCCGCTCTAGAGCCAGTGGCCACAAGGGGCGTAAGATCTGCTTGACTTGATTGGCCACCAATACGACGCCATTGGCATCCACCAAATAGAAAAAATTGTCCTTTTTGATAACCCCCAACTCCTCGAAAGAGAGCGTCTTTTTAACCACCGCCACTCCTGTCACCTCACCCTGATCTCCTGTGACCGGAAAACTGGCATAGTAACCAGGCTCACCCGAAGTAACCCCATAAGCGTAATAGCTGCCAGCCTGCCCACCAATGGCCCGCGCAAAATAAGGGCGGAACTTATAATTTTTACCAAAAAAACTATTTTGATGTTTGCGATTAGAAGTAGAAACCACGGTTCCTTCCCGATCCATCAGATAAACCACACTATAAGGGATCAATGAGGCAAAACGGTCAACATGCTGATCGGCCTCGACTTGATTTCTCTGCTCAAAGGAAGAAAAAAAATCATGATCGTGGCTCATCCCTGCCAAGGCCATAGCCGCCCCATCAGCGGCATAGATCTCACGCGCGATGCGGTTGCCCATATTTGTCAAATCGCTGGTAATTTGCTCACGCAAGGTAGATCGGGAGAGACGTTCCAGCACTTCCATGGAAAACCCCCCTCCCAGAAAAGAGAGGAGAAGAAGAAAAATCAAAATCCGCAGAATCCGCCGGCGACGACGACTTAAGAGCAAATTTCTTCCCACCCGTTGCGCATAGCCAAACAGCAGCACACCCAAAAGCAATACCGTCACCCCACGGGCCAGTTGAATGGGCAAGCCCGTCAGACGGCTAAACTCTGCCGTGTTCCAAATCGTTGCTGGCCACACAGAAGAAGGCGGTGGCGTCAAACCGCCCAGCACCATATACACTCCCATGACCATGCTGGCCCCACCCAGCCACCAACGCAGTTTTCTTTTCTCACGACGCATCAATACAGCCAAGGCCACCACACCCAGTGCGCTACCTGGCAGAGCCAGACCGAAACGGGCCAATGGCTGAAAATAATCTTCTCCACCCAACCCGGTTCCGATCCCCACGATGCCGATCAGCAAAAATGTAAACCACTCCCCCAAAAAAATCACGCCAAGGGTCAGACATCCCCGTCGTCCAAACTCCAGCAAGGCGATGAACGATAGAAAAAGGAGCCCATTCCGACCGGCTTCCGATAAAAGCGAATCCCCCAGGATATAATCCTTGCTCTCCCACCACTCCACAATCCCAAGGAGCAGACCAAACATCCCCAGCCAGAACCATGGAAGCGATGCCGTATTCCGTCTGGCCAAATGGAAACCAGCCCCTCCCAGGACAAAAAAACCGAGTCCGTAGAAAAAATAGAGCCAATCCATGCGCAACAGAAAAAAATCGGTCATGATCTATCCATTGGCACCTGAAAAAAATCAGGAAAAAGAATGGGTTCACCGTTGCCGGAATGGAGTTTTGGGGTAATCATTCCCTTTTCCCGATACACCACCTCTTCTTCTAAAAACAAGGCGATCTCCTCTGGAGGGACAGGCGGGCTGAATAAAAAGCCCTGAACAATGTCACATCCCAAGGAACGAAGAAATTCCAACTGATCGGGTGAGGCCACCCCTTCGGCCACAACATGCAGATTTAGATTCTTGGCCATGGCGATAATGGTCTTGGTAATGGCGGCATCATCCGGGTCGGAGGTGATGTCCCGCACAAAGGCGCGATCAATTTTCAAGGTATGAATGGGAAACCGTTTGAGGTAACTCAACGAAGAATATCCCGTCCCAAAATCGTCGATGGAGAGCTGTAGATTCATCTCTTTCAGGGTTTTCAAGGTGATCACGGTCTCGTTGACATCGCGCATGAACATCCCCTCGGTCAATTCCAGCTCTAAATACTGGGGATCCAACCCCGTATCCTGCAAAACCTTTCGAATTTTTTCTGGCAAATCCCGATTCTGGAACTGACGGGCCGACAAGTTGACTGCCATACGAATGGGGGCAAATCCCTCCTCTTGCCAGCGCATGTTTTGCTGGCAAGCCGTCCGCAACACCCAATCGCCAATACTGGAGATGAGATCGCTTTCTTCGGCAATGGGGATGAAATTAACTGGAGAAACCAAACCCAGCTCTGGACTTTTCCAGCGAATCAGGGCTTCCACCCCAACCAGACACCCGGTGACAATATGGATTTGTGGTTGATAGTGCAAAAACAGCTCGTTGCGTTCCAGTGCGAGACGCAAACCATTTTCAATGGCCATGCGCTTATTAGAAACCGCGTCGATCTCCTTGGTAAAAAAGTGGAGAGCATTGCCGCCTTGCTCCTTGGCCCGACGCATGGCAGCTTCGGCTTTATTGAGATGGGCATCCTCCTCACCCTCCTCCACAGGATAAAGAGAGATGCCAATACTGGCGGTTAAAAAATAGCGTTCCTTCTCCACAACAAACGGTTGACTCAAGGCTGTCAGCACTTTGCTGGCAATACGACTGGCCGTACTGCCCTGTTGCAATCCAGTGGCGACAATCACGAACTCATCCCCACCGACCCTGGCCAAGGAGTCCTCATCGCGCAGACAGTGGGTCAAACGGTCCCCGACAACACGCAAAATGCTATCCCCAACATCCCGACCAACGGCCTCATTGATCATCGTAAAACGGTCTAGTCCCACAAACAGAACACCAACAACCTGACCATATCGAAGGGCGTAAGAGAAGGCTTGTCGCATACGGTCCTTGAGCAATAGACGATTGGGCAAACCGGTCAGGGGGTCGTGATGGACAAAAAAATGCAATTGCTGCTCAGAACGTTTGATGCCAGACAGGTCAGAAAAGACCTTGACGAATTGACGTGTTTTTCCATCGCCATCACAGATGGCATTGATACTGACATACTCTGGATAAACCGAGCCATTCTTACGCTGACTCCACATCTCCCCACGCCAAAACCCTTTTGTATCAAGATCATGATGCATTTTATTATAAAAATCGTCATCATGATGGCTTGAATAAAGCATACTGATAGGCTGATGGATCGCCTCCTTTTCCTCATAACCGGTAATGGTCGTGAAGGCTGGATTGACCGATTCAATGACCCCAAGCGCATCGGTGACCAGGATGGCTTCGGTAGTATTTTGGTAGACACTGGCCGCCAGACACAACTCCACCTCTGTCTGCCGTCGAACCTCCACCTCAATCTGCAGGGCCAGATTGGTTTTGGTCAACTCTTTCGTGCGTTCCTGGATCCGCTGTTCCAGTTCCAGTTTATCCTGCTGAATGCGCTTCTCAAATTGTTGACGATTTTCTTCATGGATACGAATATCCCGATCCTGTCGATACAGTATAAACAAAAACACACTCAAGAACAATAATTCAAAAACATGTATAATGATAATTGGCCATTGACCCCATGGATCCGATAAAATGGAAAAACTTCCCTCCTGGCCAATCATAATCAAAAATATAAAAAAACCTAATACATAAAAAGGTGTTCGATTTCTCACAAAAAACATAAGATTCTCCTTGTTAAATCCCTTTAACTAACATATCCTGCCAGCAAACAGCGTAATCTTGTTTCGCAATACCTGTAGATCGGTCTCTGCATAAGGCCGAGAAGGGTGTTGACCCCAGACCGGATGGGGCCAAGCGTCATCCCCCCGAAACCGGGCAATCACATGAATGTGCAGTTGAGGAACCATATTCCCCAGAGCGGCCACATTAATCTTGTCGGGTTGATAGAGAGTGCGCAACAAGCGACTGGCCAACGCCATGTCGTCCCACACACCACGACTCTCTTCAATGGTCAGATCATCTAGATCACGCAATCCCACGCGCTCTGGGACAAGAATCAACCACGGATAACGACTGTCATTCATCAACAAAAGCTGACAGACAGACCATTTGTCGATAAAAAGAGCATCCCGCGCCAAGGCGGGATGCAATGCAAAATCGGCGGTTCCGTCGCACTCAGGCATAGGTACACAAATAAGCGGTATCCACCTCGACACGAAGCTGAAATCGGCAATTAGCCGCAACGACAAAGCTCTCGAAGGGGCTAAAGGTTTGCCAACTCTCCTCTCCAGGGAGTTTGACCGTCAGCGCACCACTCACCACGGTCATGGTTTCTCGTTGAGAGGTGCCGAACTCATACTCTCCCGGCACCATAACCCCCACGGTCGCAGGCAGGGTCGCGGTCTGAAACGCGATGGACTTGACCTGCCCACCAAAATACTCATTTACTTTAAGCATGTTCAATCTCACATTCCAAGCAGTCGTTAATAATGGCCCTAAGGAAGCGGTTTCAGCTCCACCCGGCGATTTTTAGCCCGTCCTTCGGCCTCTTCATTGGAGGCGAGGGGCTGCGTTAAACCAAAGCCGGTCGAGGTCAACCGGTCTGCGGCAATACCATGGGCAATCAGATACTCCTGGACCGAAGCGGCCCGTTTTTTCGAGAGAAGATCATTATATTCTGGCGTACCCTTGTTATCCGTATGGCCTTGGAGTTCCACACGCACCGAGGGATTCTTGTTCAACACCTTCACCACGTCATCGAGCAGAGGGTAGGAGTCCGGGGACAAGACAAACTTATTGAACTCAAAATGGAGATTCTCCAGCACCCAGCACCCTACGCGATTCACCTTGGCACCGGATGGGGTATTGGGGCAACGATCCTGATCATCGATCACGCCGTCGCCATCGCTATCGAGAGGACACCCCTTGGCATCCACCTTTGTTCCTCTGGGTGTATCAGGGCATTGATCCTTATCATCCTTGACCCCGTCCCCATCGGCGTCACCCACTTCATAGCAGAAATCGATCTGACCACGAAAATAACAGGAATCTCCCTTGGCCATGGCCGACATCGTGGCGGTGGCATGGGGGGATTGTTCCACGTCACTCCCCTCAACACCCTCTTGCATGGAAGTTGACGCACACCCGACAAGAGAGGCCGATAGCAGTAAAACCGTTACCCAATAATTGGTTATCTTCACACAAAAACACTCCCTGAATGGCGTTACAAAGGGACACCACGCTATTTTTTCATTTAAATTTATATAGGCTATTTTTACAGGATAATCAATTGCAAATTAAGCTGGAGACCATTTCAGGTAAGAAGAAATCCGTTGCAATCCAGAAAACAGAATCCTCCCCCGACTGGTGAGCCTGTAGGCCCGATTTTCCACCTTGTCGATGATGCCATGATCCGTCAGATTTTTAAGATGAAAGGTCAACTTGGTATGATCGGTAATCGCCAGCAGTTTCATCAAATCGATCAGACGCAACATCTTCTGACCATTCAAACATTCGACGATACCACGCCGAATGGGGTTGGATAGGCAGGCCAAAAGCGGATCCAGGTTGAGTTCTTGCGTACAACTCTCAAAACGGATCTCTTCAATTGTGCGATGAATGCGTGT
>JADFYY010000033.1 GCA_015232825.1 Magnetococcales bacterium | reverse complement strand
TTCTGCCAATCACACCAACCTTTCGAGGCCCATCCCCTTGACCCACCCATCCCGCATTTCTCTAACCGAATCCATAATCGCCATCCTAGTCATCGGTTTAGCTCTCTGGACTTTACTGACCCATGCCATTGGCTTTCTCTTCAACGGCAATTTTATCACACTCTCCCTCTGGTCTTGGCTGGTTCCTGCGGCCATTTATCCAGTATATCGCTTTATTTACGCCCCCGTAACCCACCAGGAACCCATCCTGACTGAAAAAAAAATACCATTAGATTGGCACCAGTTTGCCATTGCCGTGGCATTGGTAGCCCTCTATGAATTCAGTGACTACCTATTTCCCGCCAAACGGCTTTATCTTTTCTGGATCCTGGCCCTGTTTTTCCTTGGACGGGCTTGGCTGGCCACACGCACCGAAGAGAATCCCGCCCCCGGCCTCCCGGTCAAAAATCGCACCGAGACCATGCTGTTCGGATTGCTCATTGCAAGCATTGTCCTGGTCACCCTAGTCGCCCATAGACCTGACCAAGATGATCAGTATTATTCAAACATTCCTGTCACGACCCTTGAATATCCCGACACCCCCCTGCTCTCCCAAAATGGCATGATCTGGAGCGAAGGCAAAACCACTTGGTTGCCGGTTGACCGCCTGCCCTCTTATGAATTGCTGGTCGCACTGGTAGCCTCCTTCACCAACGCCGAACCCATCGCCATCTCCCATCTATTCTTTGCTCCCCTTTTTGCCGCCTGGACCCTCTTGATTCAAGCCCTAGTGCTGCGACATCTGGTGCCAAGATATTGGCTAGCGGCCTTACTCGTAACTGTTTTCCTGCTATTGGCCATAGGCGGAGAAACCCGTGCGGGATACAGTGTTTTTGCCTTTGTTCAACTCCATTTCGGCAAATCTCTACTCTTCTCCGCCATGGCTCCCCTACTCGTCCTATTTGGTCTGCGTTTCATGCAAACCGGCCAACGACGGGATTGGCTACTGCTTTTTATCAGTCAAATCGCCGCACTGGGATGCTCCTCTTCTGGCTTGTTTGTCGCCCCGGTGGCCGCTGGATTAGGTCTTGCCGCCACTTGGAAAGGGGATTGGGCATCCACCAAACGCCTGCTTCTAGGAGTGGTTGCCAGTGGCTATCCCTTAGGAATCGGATTAATCATAATCGGCACAACAACCGCCATCATTACAGATATCTCCTGGACACCCCTGCCTCTTGAAAATAATTTTTCCAAGGTGTTTGGCGCAGGAACCAATCTTTGGCTCTATCTATTGACTCTAATCGGTGCCTGGACCCTGATGACCGATCCCTGGCTCCGCCGCTTTCTTCTGGGAATCTCCTTTATCTTTACTGCGTTTTTTTTAAATCCCTTCCTCTACCCGATTTTCAGTCAACACCTGACCGGGCCGATGACAACCTGGAGATTAAACTTCGCCATACCTCTGCCAATCATGGCATCCCTGTTGGTGCTGGCACTCCATCGTTTTTTAAATCCGCCCCCCCTTTTCTTGGCCGTCCTTACCGTATTGCTCCTCACCTTCTTTCCCCAATGGCGGGGATTCTGGAGTCAACCGTTCTCTCTGGTTGCATGTATCGTCATCCTTCTCATGTTCACCCAACAAACAACCGGATTTCGACCCACCATCGCCCTGTTGACCCTGATGGTCACCCTGACCTCATTGACTCACTTGAATCTCTCCACCCGCGCCAAATACACCACCCTCGCCGCACCGCGCACCCAGATCCATTTTCCTCAAATCAAGGCTCCTCCACTGGAGTTCTCCGTGGCCCAACAAGTCATAAAACTGGCACCAACGGGCAAATCGGCCCTAGTGCCTGAAAAAATCAATGTCTGGGTTCCAACCCTGCGCCACAACCCGCGCCTAGTCGCCACCTCAGGCAATTATCTTGAACAACTCAAAGTCGGACTCGAACCCCAGGCCTTGGAACGCCGATTGATGCTGTTCGATTATATCTCTGGCAGCAAACGCCCGGCAGACGCCCCTTGGCAACTGACAAACGCCCTTTCATTTTATAAAATCGGCATCCTCGTCTCCCATCAGGAGAACCCCTGGTTAGCCGAGATTGACACGATATTGCAAGCAGCGGGTTTCCAGAAATCATCCCAGAATGGATACCTCTTCTGGGTGAATCCATTTTGATTCCAGACATATGAAACCAATCTTCAAAAAATTAATTCTATTGCTAACCATGGCACTGCTGTCGATTATTGTCTCGCTTCAGTCCATTATTTCCTCATCGGCCTTCAAGCAACAACTGGCCAAGACGCTCTCCGCCGGGGTTCCAGGAGAGATTCAACTCGGCACACTCGCTCTGGATTTCACCACTGGTCTTGAGGTAACCGGCATCCAATGGCTGATCAATGATCAACCCGTCGTGCGGCTCAAACGGATGCTGTTCAACATTGTCTGGCGCGACTTGATATACGGCCAATTCACCCTTCGCGAGATTCGCTTGAGTTCCGGTCAAGTAACCGCCACCCCAGATCATTTTGCCACACTGACCACCCCAGAAGAACCCAAGCCCAGACCTGTTCTGCCCTACGCCCCACCGATTCCATCTCTGTTATCCACCCTCCCGGTCCATATAGAAATGCCGATGCTGGTGGTAGAAGGGATCAATCTGGAATACGCACTTACCCCAACCCAACACATTTCTTTACACAACCTAGCCATCCATGCCGCATTACGCATCAACCCGCAAGGCCTTGCCGCCAAGGGTGTACTGACCATTGAGGCCGTGACCTACAAAGACGAAAAAGGGAGCGCGAGCCATCCGGTATCCCTGGAGATCAACCTAAATGGCGACCTCCACAAAAATGGCTTGCACCTGCAAAAATCGACTTTGCGCCTTGGAGAACTGCTTACCCTGCCGTTGGATCTTCAGATCCAACCCAAACAGACCACAGAAGATCTTCACCTAGAAATCCACGCAGACGCCATGGAGTTGACTCCTGTTTTAAATCTGCTGCAGCCTTGGCTGCCTTCAGGCTTGATCCTCACTGGCCAAATTAAACCCGTACTCTCCTTGAATGGCCAATGGGGCGAAGAGGGGCTGAATGGCCAGATGAACGGTTCATTGCTGCTGCAAAATCTGACCGCCGACCTGCCGAATTTAAAAACACACCTGGAGGCTTCACAGCTTTTAGTCGCGCTCAACGAGGTGTCGATACAAGCCAACGCCCTGCAAAAACTCACCACAGAATTCAATCTCAAGGGAGCCCATCTCACCCAAGGAAAAAACCGCATCGAGGATCTCTCCCTGCTCGCCGTGACAACCTATCGACCGGACGGCACCATTAACGGACACATGCGGATTCAGGCTGACCAAGCCACCCTTGATCAGCCAAACACGCAAATTGGCAAAAGTCGATTTTTTCTGCAAGGGCAAGCCACTCTGGATGGTGACTTGGTCCCCCAACAAATCGAAACCCATGGCACAGCCCAGATTCAACCTTTGACAATACAGCAAAAAGCCACAAAGACGCAGGCCGCCATTCAGGCGATCCGGCTCTCCTGGCAAGGTGAGGGTGCAGCAGGCAAACTTTCTGGGCGCGTCCACACCCTGACATTGACCGATGGTCCCCGCTCATGGAAGCTACCAGAGTTGATCTTTGGGGTCACTACGCAACTCAATGCCATCGATCCGTGGACTCCCATGCAAGCGGATGTGCGGATGATCCTAAAAGGTCTTTCCGGTTCCTGGGGCGAGAACCGGCTCAAGGGGGGCAAAGGGCGTATCCGTCTGGCGATGCAACCGGGGAAAAAACCGCTTTATTCCATCAAATCCGCCTTGCAGGCCGAGCAGGTGGGTTGGAGCGAGACGAGAAAACCCTCTGGATTGCGTGACGTCCATCTGGGTCTGGACCTTGCGGGTCAAAGTCTGGACAACTGGACCTTAAACCGCGTCTATGGTGCCTTTCCAGGTCTGGAGGCCAAAGCGCGTGGAAAACTGTTTGGCATCACGAATCTGCTGAAACATCAAGGAACCTTGCGTGAGCAGCTATCACGAATTTTTCTGGAGCTTGCGGGAGAGGTCCGGTTGGATCTGGCCAAGGAAACGCAACTCCTTTCCGCCTTGGGAATCCAAAAAGGGCAAGGAAATAGCACACTGGATTTGACCCTCTTCAAACCGGTCAATGGTCCTTTTGTATTACGTATGACAGCGGAGCCAAAAGAGATCTCCTTACAACAGGCCGGGGTTGCTGTAACTGGAATCAACGGCAAGGTGCCGATCAGCAAAAAGCTGGGAGTGGACAAACCCGTACCCACGGCCACCTCAGCCCCCCGCCGTGCCTTTTCATTGGAGCGGATCACCTCACCGCTTTCGACCAAGGCCGATCAACGATTGCGAATTGCCTCCGTGGAGGTTGGGGGTGTGCAGATCGAGCAGATCGGGGTCAACCTGAATTTCTTAGAGAATGCCATACGCGGTCAAAACCTGGAAATGCAGATGTTGGGGGGAACCATTGGTGGAAATTTTCTGCTAGAGGGAATCAAACCCGCTCGCATTCATGCGATTTTGGAGGGGGTCGGGATCGACTTAAACCAGCTTCTGCCATCTAGGGAGCGCATTACTGGGGATAGTTCCGTTGATTTTGTCAGTCGTTATACGCTTCGATTTGATCGCAAAAGCGGCAAATTGAACTTGGGACGAACGGATATCAGCCTAATATTCACGCGCATTGGCAAGGAAGCCCTGGACCATTTGCTTAAATTTCTCGATCCGCAAGAGAGCAATCCGGCCCTGATCAACGCCCGTTCCAAGGTCTCCTACGCCAACCCATCGCGAATGGATTTGCAATTGACTCAAGGAACGATCAAACTGAAAATTGACTTTCGTGAGGGTCTGGTTTCGACATTGAACATCGACCGCATCCCCTTGACCATTTTGGGGCATATCGAGCAGATTCAGTCGCAACTGGTCCCATTGGAAAATCTGGCCCGTCTCCTAGAGGAGATGGGGATTGCAAACCTGGATCTGGAGGCTCATGAACCCGTACCCGCGCCATAATCATGTATGGCTCTGCGCTAGTCTTTTGCTCTTATCAGGGTGTGGTGGTCCATTGTTGGAGATCACGTTGGTTGACGAGCGCACGGCATTGGAGAACCAAGTACTTGGAAACTATGCAGAATTAAACCAGGAGATTTTGTTATTGTCTTCTGTGCGTGGGATTGATCTGCAAGATCAGGTCGTTCGCGCCCAGCAACGCACGGCGTTCAACAAAGACGATTTGGAGCGATTTAAATTAGCATCGGTCATTGGCGAGAACAACCAAGGAGGTGTCACGCTATTGGCACCGGAAAAGGTCGAGGCCAAACTTCGGCCTTTTGTGGCCAATCTGGTTGAGGAGGAGAACGCCGACCGGACCATCATCATGATGCGGATGATCAACACGGATGAAAAACTCACCAAACAAGATCTCCCGCGCGTACAAGCCATTTTTGCCGCCATGAACAGCGACAAAGCCTTACCTGGGGTAATGATTCAACAAAAAGATGGATCTTGGGTAGCCAAAGGGGCTGGAATCGATGAAAACAACCCCCACTAAGCCTTGTGATTCAACATCCCCGAACCGCGTATGGCCGCACCATAACCACTCCGCATCGACTGCACCCGCCGATTTTCCGAAAAGAGTTGTTCTGCAATTTCAGACTTATGCCGCACCAAAATGGGTTGCACCTCGGCAATGCGATGGACAAATTCAACAATCTTCTCCCGTGTGCCATCCCCTGACGTTATGCTCTCTGGAAAGCGGTCCACATGGGACTCCAAACTCCCCATATCCACATCCCACGCCTGGACCAGTTCGGCAATATCCTCCCCCGAAAGAGGCTGAGGCTCAGACAACCGATCCATAATGGCATGCAAACGAAGCAGGGTCTCCTCAATGACTAAAGCCACCCGCATCAAGCTAACCCCTCAAGGCGACGCGGAGCCTCCATAGGCGGAAGCGCGGGAATGGACTCTGTTTTAACCTGCCTCACCGCATCACGCCACCCTTCCAACAATGTCCCCAAGTGACGGATCACTTCGCGGATATAGGTGACATCCTTGCGCAAATTGGCCTGAGTGAGTTGATCCAGCATGTAGGCATAAAGATCAAACAGTTGAATGGCCAACTCGCCACCCTTGTCAAAATTCAAGGTGTTTTGCAATTCCGCGATGATCGCGACTCCACGACGCAAACTCATCTTGTGTTCGCTCAAAGAGCCTGCATTCAACTCTTCGATGGACCGCTCCAAAAAACGGATCGCCCCTTCATAAAGCAGAATCAACAAGTCCTCACGGGAGGCGGTATTGGTCCGGGAACTCTTATAACTACGCAACCCATAAGACATGGCGGGTCATCACTCTCAATGATCCATGGAAACAGACAGAACCGGCCCACGAGCCCCCTGCCAACCATCCAGCAACACTCGCAACTGCTCAACTACTCGATAAATATACTGGGAATCATGGGTCAAACCGGCCTGGGTCAAGCTGTCCAGCATAAAGGCGTACAGATCGTTCAACTGCGCTGGCACATGTCCACCCTGGGTAAAATCCAATGTTCTTTGAAACTCTTCGATGATCCGGCGACCGCGTTGCATCCAATGTTTGAATTCGGCCACCCGGCCATTTTCACACGCCATCGCCGCTTCTTCCAAAAAATGAATGCTCCCCTCATAAAGTTGAATCAACACTTCCAGTTGGGTTGGAAGCTCTTCATAAGGAGGAGGCGTGATGGGTTGCTTTGTTTTTTCCATGACTTGAATATCCACGATTCTCTCCGATTATATACTACAAAGACATAGTCACAAAAAAATAGATTATTTAGACTTTAATGCATTCGTCAAAGAGGATCCGGCACTATTCATCTTGGTGATCATCTGCTCCAAATTGGAAAACTTTGTAGTGAGACGCTCTTTCACCTTTTCAAGTCTGGAATTTTCCCGTTCGATATCTTTATCCAGTCTATTGATTCTGGCCAAAAGCCCATCTTTTTTCCCGGTGACAGCCCCCCCCGTACTAGAGGTCAACGAGGTGATCAGGTCCGCCATTCGATGGGCGACACCCTCGGTGAAGGTATCTGAAGAGGTCGCATGTTTTGAGGTAAACAACCGACTGACGTTGTTGAAATCAGACGCCAGAGCTGAATCCAAAGAGCTACTGTTGAAACTGATTTTGCCGCTCTTCTGATCGGTACGCAATCCCAATTCCGCCAAAGTGGAAAAAGGGGTCAATGCCGTACTTGAGGCACTCCCGGTCGGAGTGTTCAAGACGCCACGCAGTTGAGAGACTAGGCTGCGAGAAAGGGAATCACCGGAAAGAGAACCCGTTTTATTTTGATTGACATAATCAAGAATCGCATTGTAAGAATCAACAAAACCATTCAGAGTTGTCTTTAACGCGGTTTCATCATTCGCAATAGTAACATTAATGGCTGAACCGTCCGAGGTAATTTTTTGAGTATCTGCATCAAAAACTGTTCCAGATGTCACACTTTTTAAGTTCAAGGTCACGCCGGTGAGGGCATCGGTAACTTGATTTTTGGTACTCGTAACTTCAATACCATCAATTTTCAAGACGGCATCCTTGGGAGCCGTTGTCTGACCGAAAGTAAAGGGCGAATTGGTAATGGCAATACGATCCGTGTCGCTACCAGCACCTGATGGTTTGTAAGTGCCACTATCCTTGGCGGTCAAAACCAACCTGGATACAGATCCATCAAACAAAACACTGGCATTAACACCCGACTCTGAGCCGTAATCAATCCCATTAATGGCAGAGGCCAAATCATTCAGGGAGTACCCCGCCATGGAGGCAACACTGAATGCGGTTCCATTATAGGTAAAATCAAAACTTCCCGCTTCCCCCATGTCAACGGTTGGATCACTCTTGCCAGAAGCCGCACTCATGGCTGTGGTATCATAGGTCGCAAGCTGCCCAACAATAATGGCATGGTTGGCAGCCATGGCTGTACTATCAGCGGTAGCGGCAACCCGATCCGAATCCGACGAGGTGACGGAATGGGGCGACCAAGCGGAGGCTTCCTGCAACTCCTTGGCCTTGGTTGACAAGGCAAGCATTTTACTTTCCAGGTCACCAATGGTGGTCTGCTGGCCGGTAAAAAACTCCTTGTCGCGCTTCAAAGCCTTGAGTCGTGTCTGCTGCGCGGCCAACAACTGGTCAACGATGTCGGCGGGCAAACCGCTGGCCATTCCAGAAATCGTTACACTACCGATTGCCATGAGACTCTCCTTTAATTCCCAATCCAGATCGTCAAAGAATGTTCACCCGGTTATCACCCAGAATCAACGCATTTAATTCTTTGATTTTACTTGCCAACCCAATGATTTCATCATCGGAAATTGTACAAATCGACCGTTTTGTGTCCCGATAGGAGACCTGGATAGACGTTGAGTCCTGCTCGCCATCCACCAAAAATTTGACAGCTTTCAAACCATCCAAAGTACGATTGGCTTCCGCCACCAAGGATTCCAGAAACAATGTTTCCGTTTGATCGCCGACCGTTTTGGATAAAACCGTATCACAAACGATCCTCAACGAAGGATCGTTCTTAAATGGTGTCGGTGATTTCATGAATCTTTAGTTCCTCGCCTTGAAAACCCAACCGGCCTGAATTCTTATCGGCTGATTGGACAAGATCCTTGTCAAAAAAATCACGTTCCAGCTTAAAAATCGCCCCGGCACTCGCCATGAACCAAACATTGACGCAAGATCCGGGGGTTGTCAGAACGCACCAACCCAATCAGGGTATTCCAAACACACCCGATTATTTTCCCAACAATTGCAAAGCCAACTGAGGCTGTTGATTGGCCTGAGCCAAAACCGCTGTGCCAGCCTGTTGCAAAATGGCGTTACGAGTCAAGGTGGCCGTTTCGCTGGCGATGTCGGCATCCATGATGCGCGAACGGGCAGCAGAGAGGTTTTCCACCACATTGGACAAGTTGGCAATAACGGCCTCAAAGCGGTTCTGAATCGCGCCAAGATTGGCCCGGATATCGGAAACACTGTTCAAGGCAGCGGTCATCGAGTTCAAAGCTTTGCTGGCTCCAGAAACCGTACTGATGGTCACGCCAGTAAGACCCAATGCAGCGGTACTCACGGCTCCGATGGTGACCTTGATGGTCTGTCCCGCATCGGTTCCCACCTGAAACTGTTTCGAAATAAAGGAACCCGTCAAGATAGCCTGATTGTTGAATTTCACGTCCTGAGAAATCCGATGAATTTCAGCAAGAAGTTGGGTGGCCTCTTTCTGGAGATCGGCCCGGTCCGTATCCGTATAGGTTGCATTGGCTGACTGAACCGCCAATTCACGAATCCGTTGCAAGGCATTACCGGTCTCTTGCAACGCCCCCTCGGCCACCTGCGCCAAAGAGATGCCATCATTGGCATTGCGAATAGACTGATTCAGTCCACGGACCTGAGAGGTCATTCGGATGGAGATACCCAAACCAGCGGCGTCGTCCTTGGCTGAATTGATTCTCAATCCTGAAGCCAAACGTTGAAACGTCTGACCCAAAGCCCCGGTGGATTTTTCCAGATTCCGTTGGGCGTTGATTGAAGCGATGTTGGTATTGATAAAAAGAGGCATGGCATTAATCCTTTGTCTAAAGTACCGGTCAGGAAACCGCAACCATTTGTTTAACTGTCTTTTTCCATCTTGTCTGGTCTCGATAAGTGCTGCGCATCTCACGAGGAATCAAAGGCTGGCGCGCCGAGTATTCCTTGATCAGCACTTGTCTACCCTGACGATTACGAACATTCACCACGACTGGACCCGCCAGATTGGTCCGCATCTCTTCAGGTTTTCCATCCGGGATGGTAAGCAAGGTAAAGACCTCCAGATCTTCACCCTTTTCCAGACCAATGGCTTCTGTCTCCTCGTCGTCGATCAGCAATTCCAGGTCCGAGAAAAAATCAAAAGGGTTGATCACGATAAACGCGATCTCCGGTTCATCCACAGATTGCAGCCAAAAGAATGAGGAGTCATCCGAGTATGGGAACATCAGATAACTTTTGCTGCTTGGAAAGCCCATCATACCCTTCTCAAGGGTAATCAACTCTTCCTGCTTATACTTCAATGTGCCAAACCGCGTCCCATGAACTTCCATCTTCCTCTCCTCACACTTCAAACGTGACAACTGTTTGCGACCCGTATGCATCCGCCTATATGGAAAGCATCATTCATGCCAAATCGCAATTCATGAGACAATCCGCCCCTTCACATCCCTTTTGCCACTGTAACCGGGCAAATAATGCCCCCTTATTGCAACCATCTTGACACTTTTTTCTTCCCCTCCCCTTTAGACTACTTGAGCAACTGCAACGCCAACTGAGGCTGCTGATTGGCCTGGGCCAGAATGGCGACACCGGCCTGCTGCATGATGGAGAGCTTGGTCAAGTTGGCAGTCTCGGCTGCGATATCGGCATCCAAAATCCGCGAACGGGCTGCCGAAACATTCTCCACCACGTTGGAGAGGTTTTTGATGTTGGCATCAAAACGATTCTCAATGGCACCCAATTCGGCTCTGGTCGAGGAGACCCGGTCAATGGCTTGAGCGATAATCGCCAACATCTGTCCAGCGGCCTTGGCCCCGTTCAACGGCGGATTGGTGCCATCCGTGGCGGGAGGATTAAAGGGCAGCGTCGGATCCGTCGGTACAGAAGCTCCAGTGATGTCTACCAGAGGCACAGGCGGAAATTTGGTTTTTCCGCTGGTGTCAATCAGCCACTCCGGCACGGTGACATGTTCGTTGGCCGTAGCCTTGGCACCATATTTGGCCGCATAAGAGACGGTATAATCACGGGCATCCAAAACACGGGCCATGTTGCCTGCGGCCAGTGCCCCCTGAACCTCACTGGACCCCAAGACTGCAGCCGCCCGGCCTCCTGCGGCAATCACCTTGGCGATATCAATCGAGAGATTTTTTCCAGCATCCGCCTCACGAGCCATGGCTGCGGCCGTCTCGATGTCATACCCTTGACTGATGGCATCATGAAAAGCTTTAACCACCACCAAAAGATTGCCCACCGGCACATCCTTCACGCCACTGACATTCACCGCCTTTTCCACCACGGTTTCCTTGGTGGCCCCGCTTATGGCCGTGACCACAGCATCCTTGGTGGCGACATTTCCAGCCACCACGGCTGCGGAAACACCAGAGCCACTGGTATTCACCTCTTTGGCCGCTGCCACAATGACTTTGGCCTCATCCATGGTCAAACTGCCACCAGCGTCAGCCCGCACAGCAGCCAATGCGATCTCTTCATTGGAATTGCCATTGGCGATACCGCTGGTAATGGCGGACTCCACCTTAGCGCGATCATTGACATTGACATTCGTGGCTGCCACAGCCGCCGTAGCCATGTTTGCCACAGTCACACCGGCCCCACCCAAACCATTGATAGCCGTAATGATGGTGGTGCGCGTGGAGGTCGTGGCATTTTCTGCGGCCTTGTAGGTAGCAGCCGCGATCACTTGCGCCTTGTCCAAGCTAAGAGAGGTGTCGGCGTTGCGAATCGC
The DNA here is from genome assembly GCA_015232825.1 of Magnetococcales bacterium. GTDB lineage: Bacteria > Pseudomonadota > Magnetococcia > Magnetococcales > Magnetaquicoccaceae > Magnetaquiglobus. The sequence goes on along the minus strand of JADFYY010000033.1, from coordinate 10,031 downwards.
CTGGGCCGTCGTTGAATTGCGGACATCCAACACGCTTGCCCCTGGCCGAGATGCGGCAATGGCTGCAGCCGCGACCACCTTGGCTTCGTCATCAGTGAGCGCGGAATCCGCACTCTTGACAGCCACAGCCACACTCTCCACGCTCTCGGTGCCATTCAAGTCCTTAACAATATTGTAGGCCTGTTCAGTCGAAAGATTTGAATCGACCGCCTTGAGTATCGCCACTTTGGAGCTATTGGCACCCGCTTTGGAAGCAGCAACGTCTGCGGCAACACTTTGACCCGTCAGGTATGTCTCAATGGCCGTTTTTTCAGTTGCAATATCTGCTGCCGTCACGGCTTTGGCCTTAGCCGCCCGATCCGTCGTGGACGAGACCGCCGCATCGGCCACGGTCCTAGCCGCATCATTGCCACCGAACGCCTTGATCATGCTTTTCGCCACATTGGCTGGATCCGTGGTCGAAGGCGAGGCCTTGGAATCATCCGCATTGGCAATGGCGTTAATCCCTGCGGCCACCTTAGAGCTAAACAGCTTGGAATTAGCCAAAGGCGGATCCGCAACCTTGGTGACCACACCTTTGATCTTGGGGTTGGTCACACTCTCCTTGGAGTTAGGATCGGCCAGTTGCGGACGGGCCAACAAGGTATGGGCACGGGCATCCGCCAACTCCACGGTAATGGTCTGATCTTCTCTGGCACCCACATGGAACACCAAAGGCTGAGTCTTGCCATTAAGCATGGGCCAGTTATTGAACTCAGTCTCCTGGGCCACCCGCTCAAGTTCATTAAGCAGTTGTGAAACTTCCTGTTGCAGGCTCGCCCGGTCGGCATCGCTGTTGGTGGCATTGGCCGCTTGAACCGCCAATTCGTTCATACGCTGCAGCATATTGGAATGCTCGGCCAAGGCCCCTTCTGCCACCTGGGAGACAGAAATGCCGTCATTGGCATTGCGCACCGCTTGAGTCAAACCGCGAATCTGCGAGGTCATCCGATTGGAAATGGCCAATCCAGCGGCATCATCGCCTGCAGTATTGATACGCAAACCCGATGAAAGACGAGCAAAGACCTTGCTCAAATTCCCTGTGGATCCCAACAAACTCCGTTGCGAATTCAAGGAGGCGACATTGGTATTGACATAAAGTGGCATGGTTCGATTCCTTACAAGTTATATACGTTCGCGTTCGTGAATGGTTTCAGCCAGCAGCGGCGATCTTTTGGGGAGGTGAATCCCGCCGAGTACGTCGGCGCGCCTCCTGCCGACCGAAACGTCGATTATCTGCCTCTCGCTCCTGCACATAACCCTGCCGCAACTCTTGCGGAATCAATAATTGCCGGGGCGAATACTCTTTGATTAAAATCTGGCGACCCATACGATTGGCGGTATTCACCACCACCGGTCCAGCCAGATTGGTCCGCATATCCTCTGGTTTACCTTCTGGGATGGTCACCAGGGTAAAGATTTCCACATCTTCCCCACTGGGAGAGCCAATGGCCAGCGCGTCATCATCTTGAATAACGAATTCCATATCTTCAAAGAAATCAAATGGATTGATAACAATGAAGGCAATCTCTGGTTCATCCACCGACTGCAACCAGAAGAATGAAGAGCCCTGTCCATACGGGAAAAGAAGAAACCGTCTGCTCATTGGGAAACCGAGCAGTCCCTCGTTCAGGATGATCACTTCCTCATCTTTGAATTCCAACACACCGAACCGAGTTCCGTGAATTTCCATAGCTTTTTCCTCCACTCCCGTATGACCTATCGAATGAAATCAATTAATGACGTATTCATTACCTGCCGCTGTGTAGCGGTCATGATTTGCATAGCCTGGGATATCTGTTCCAGGTTAGACATCACCTGAAACGCATCCACTTCCACATTATCCGCCCGCACTGTAGTCAATGCGGTCTCGTCCGCCTGTAAGGTGGTATTCACCGCTTCCACCTGAGTATTCCGAATGCCCGTCACTCCTTGAAGGTCCGCCACTTGGGCGCGTCCCTCCTGCACTCGACTCAACTGCAAAGCCACTTCGTTCGGATCTGCCCGCAGTAAAGCTCCCCGCAATGCCGCCATCGATCCTAAAATATTGACATTCCTGCCATAATCACCGCCACCTTCCAGCAACTCATGACCCGTGACATTGCCCGGCAAAGCCCCACCCTGTTGCAGGCGCACTGGACGATCCTCACCGCCACCCCGATACTGAGGAACCACTTCAAAATAATAGGTATCCCCTTCATTGGATCCACCCTGGACCGTAAACTTGCCCCAGTTGCCCAAACTCATCTGCCCATTCTCATCTAGGGAGACGGTCTCCTGCATAACCCCGTTGACGTCGGCCTGATACTGATTGGTGGCAGAGAGATACCGGATCTTCACACTCAAAGGCACATCCTGCGGCACAACTCCTGGAGTCAAGCTGGCTTCGACTGCCGTGGCCTTGGACAAAGATTTCGTACCCTTGGCCAACACCTGCACAGAGGTAGCCATCAGAGAACTCTCGTCAAAGGGGACTTGCAATTTTCCACCACCAAACACCGGCACCTCATCCAACTCGGTGTTGGAGTTGTTCATGATATCTTTGTACCAGGACAACGGTTGCTGGGCTGCAGCTTTCATGACGGTTGGATTGCCACCGATCATGCTCTCGCCAAACTGCAAAACCAGATCCTGGGCACCCAACAAAGCGTCATGAATATGACTCATTTGGGTATCCGCCAAATTGAACCGCTCTGCAGCAAATTGAGTGGTTTTCTTCAGGCTTTGCACCCCAGACAAATCCGCCGAAAAAATCAAGTGCCGATACATCCCAGAGGGGTCGTCCGATGGCCGATTGGTACGGTTACCGGTCTGGGCCTGCTCTTGCACCTTCAGCAAATCCTGCTGCTGAGACTGCAAGGCCATCGCACCGGTCTTGAACATCATGCTATTGGTAACACGCATTGGCATGGACTAAACTCCTCTCCTACCCTTAAACCATTTGAATGATGGTCTGCATCAACTCATCTGCCACACCCACCATCTTACTAGACGACTGAAACGCTCTCTGAAACCGAATCAAGTCTGTCAATTCCTCTTCCAGCGAAACCCCGGAAATCGATTCCCTGACACCCGCGATAAAGGTCTGCGCCGACTCCTGTGCCTTTAATGACTCGGTATTTTGATTGACCGTTGACCCCAACTCTCCAACCAAGGCGGCGTAATGACCGGTAAAAGTTGAAGTATTGTCAAACAAATCAAACTTGGTCGTGCGCAAATTCCCAAGAGCCAAAGCCCCTTGACTGTTGGCATTATCAAAAGCAACCGTAGTCGGTGCCGTTAAACTATCCACAATGAGACGCCCCACACCCACCAGATCTGGGTCTTGCACCAACGTAGGATTCACTCCCATGTCGGCCATACCCTTTCCACCAAACAAGGCTCCCACACCCAAGGCCGCCAGCAAACCGGTTTGGTCACTAATGACAGCAAGTTTCGCACCAGTTTTTTCATTACTGATTTTTAGTTGATTCTCACTGGTGATTTCGGCCTTGACCCCATCAAGGGCGTCAATGGCCTGCTGCACCTGAACCAACGACATCTCCTTGGTGATCTCCACCCCCTGGGTCGGCGTCAAGGACTCTTCACGATCCCCAACGGCAAAGAAAATCTTGCCATCTGTCACCCGACTCAGATCCACAGGGCTCTTCTTGTAATCAGGCGAAGTGGTGTCTGTCACCAAGTCCGCTATTTTGGTATTCAAATCAGAGCCCAACTTCATGGCACCCGTGATGCTGGAGACCAATTTCTTGCCAACAGACTGGGAATTAACCTTATTGAATTGAAAACGAATTTCATCGGCTAAGGTCTCCATCCGGGTCAGATATCCATCCTTTCCATAAATAATCTGATCCCGCAGTTCCAGCAGACCGCCCAGTTGTCCACCCTGAATCTTCTCAGCCCCAAGTTCCTGGTCACCGATCTTGATCCCCTGAAACCCGGTCTCCGTAACCGAAGCACTTCTGGAAAGGGTGGCAGAAAAGGCCGCATCGGCAAGAAGTTCCTGTCCTCTGGATGTCATGATCTGAATGTCACCGTTTTCCCGATCCAAGGTACGGATATCGATAATTTTGCCCAACTCAAGGATCATGTTCCGCCGTTGATCCTTTAAGTCAATCGCGGGATTGGTATTTTCGTTGCGCACAATGACGTTATTGATCTGCTGCAACGCCTTCAGTCTCGTATTAACATCAGCAAGGATCACGCCAACTTCCTTATCCAAAGGCAAAGCCAGCTCACTCAAGTCGCCATGCATCTTATTCATCTGTTTGGCGACATCATCGGCCTTAGCAACCACTTGGTGACGCGCCACGGCATTGCCCGGATTGTCCGCCAAGGTATCCGAGGCGTCGTACAAGGCATCCATACGCTTGGAAAGTCCGTCTCCATCCAGTTCGTTGAAGACATTCTCGACTAAATTTAAATACTTATCCCGTATCTCCAACCGACCCAATTCACCAGTTCCCAACTCCATCCGCCGATCCACCAGTTGATCCATTTGGCTGCGGACATCTGCGATCCGCACTCCGGCCCCTCCAGCGAACGACTGTCCGCCAGGAGCCGATTCCAACTGCACGGATTGCCGCGAATAGCCAGGGGTGTTGGCGTTGGTGATATTGTGCGAAATCGTTTGCAACGTCCCCTGGGAGGCAAAGATGCCCAGCTTGGAAATATTTAACAGGTTGACGAGAGACATGATTCAAAACACTCCAATTCGAACAATAACATTGATGCCAGCCATTCCCTTATGACCATTGATTATGCAGAAGGCATGCCAAGATAAAAAACAGATCTTTCGTACAGATTGATTTTTTATTAATTACATGTAAATAAACAATTTTATCAAAAATTCCACGTTCACATTCCAAAATTCACCCCCACCACCAGGCAGAAATGACCCAGATAAAGCCATCCTTTCCTCTCCACCAGGCAATTCGGACCAGGGAAAAATCCATCCACCCGCACACAAAATCGCGGCAAATGTTTCCCATGGGTGACTTTCTTGCTGTAATCGTGTTACCGTCTTGGTTTGGAGATTTTCTTTTCCCAAGGATTTTGTGCGAGGTCACCCATGCAATTCTCACCCCCAATGAACATCGCCGTTCGCACTGCTCTCAAAGCAGGCATCCTGGCGCGAGATCAATTTGACCGTCGCTATGAGATGGAAATAAAAAGTAAAGGCAAAAATGACCACGTCACCAGTGCGGACCTCGCGGTGGAAAAAGAGATTCTGTCACAACTCAAAAAGGCCTATCCCAAATACGGCATCATGGCCGAGGAAAAAGGGGGTGGCTTGACCACAGACCGGCCTTGCTGGATTGTTGATCCCATTGATGGCACGCTCAATTTCATCCATGGCGTGCCCCATTTTGCCATATCCATTGCATTGGCCACGGGGTCTGAGATTTTGGGGGGAGTCGTCTACGACCCCATGCGAGACGAACTGTTTGCAGCAGAAAAAGGCCGGGGCGCATTCTTAAATGATCGCCGCATCCGCATTGTGCGCAGAGCGGGGAACTTGACGGGTTCTCTATTGGCCACGGGTTTTCCGCATCGTCAGTTGGAAAAATTCCCGGCCTACCTGAAAGCGTTTTCTGCGTTTTCTGCTGTAGTCGATGATCAACGTCGGCAAGGTGCCGCAGCTTTGGATTTGGCTTATGTGGCAGCTGGACGTTATGACGGATTCTGGGAGATTGGCCTATCGGCCTGGGATATCGCAGCCGGGGCCATCCTTGTGCAGGAGGCTGGAGGATTGATCAGCGATTTTTCCAATAAAGGGAATTTTTTGCTATCTGGTGCTGTAGTCGCCGCCCACGAAGGGGTTCACAAACCCATGTTGGAGATTATCCAAGAGGCGGGTTTGACTGAATAAACCCTTGCTCCAATTCAGTCATAAGCGTATCGTTTATTGACACTCTCCTTGAATCTGATAACGGAAATTAAGGATGCGTCATCCATGGCTTACGGCATAATGTTTCACCATTTTCATGATGCCATCCATCCACAAGGACAAGGTGCGATTTCGGCGGATGATCTCAAAAATCTGCTTGGCGCATTAAACAGTGCGGATGTGCTAGACGCCCCAGTCTGGTTAGAGAAGGCCATGGCTGGCACCTTGGAACCTCACCATCGTTGTTTGACGTTTGATGACGCCTTGCTATGCCAATATGACATTGCCTTACCTGTTCTAAAGCAGTTTGGCAAGAAGGCCTTCTGGTTTATCTACTCTTCCATTTTTCAGGGCAATTTGGAACCACTGGAACTCTATCGCTACTTTCGCACCGTAGCCTTTGCCACAATCGATGATTTCTACCTTGACTTCTTTGCCATGGTGACAACGCACTATCCTGCGTACAAGCCGCACATCACCTCAGATGTGGCGGTCAATTATTTAGCCGACTTCTCTTTTTACACCCGCAATGATCGTATTTTCCGCCATCTGCGCGATGAAATACTCACGACCGAAGCGTATGCCCAACTCATGACAGAGATGATGGCCGCCCATCATTTTGATACGAAGCGTGCGGTCAGCCAACTCTGGATGAATCCTGACCACTTGGTAGCGTTACATCAAGATGGTCACATCATAGGGCTCCATTCCAATTCGCACCCAACCCGCCTTGGTCGTCTGCCCCCAGAGCAACAGCTCCAGGAGTATGTGGCCAACACCACCCATTTGGAGCGATTGCTGGGTGTATCTCCTTGCACCATGGCTCATCCGTGTAACTCTTACAACCCAGATACTTTACGGATTTTGCAATCGTTGGGAGTGAAAATCGGCTTTCGCTCCAACCGGGCCGAGGTAGAACAGCGCACGCTGCTTGAGATGCCCCGTGAAGATCATATCAATCTCCTTTCAGCACAGGATTATCAACCCCAATGAGCCTTCATTTTCGCTGGGTCGGGATTGAGACGACCACACATTGCAACAGTTCTTGTGTCGTATGTCCTCACGACACCCTGTTCCGGCATCCCCTGACCACCATGCCGTTGGAGCTTTTTATAAAAATCCTGCGAGAGATTGCGACGCATCATTCTATTGACGAACATATCCGTTTTGGTGGCATGGGGGATCCGAGTTGCGACAGTTTATTATTGGAACGATTGCGTTTTATGCAACAAGAGACCCCGAATCTCTCGCCACACATTGCCAGCAACATGGCGTCCTGGAAAAAACGCCACACCGAAGCTGTGGTGACGGAGCGATTATTGCCTGCCATGCGTTTTTCGCTATTGGCTTTGACACCTGAAGCCAGTCAACGGGTTTATCATCGGGCGGATCAGGGAGAGGATGCGCGTCGAGCCATTGAATATTTTCTAGAACGCAATGCGGCCTGTGGTCAGCCGATTCGTACCGAGCTTTATACCTTATTGTTGGAGAACGACACGGACGAGGTGGAGCGGATCAAAGCGGTTTTCTGGGACAAGGTGGATGCCATGGAGGTATGGAAGCCGCATAGTTGGTCCAACTTGTTACCACATTTGCGACCAACACAAGGGCAACGTCGTTCTTGTGGCAAGTTGATCAACCCGGAACCGGTCATTTGTGTCAATGGGGATGTTTGTCCCTGTAGTATGGACATCAATCGGGAGTTGGCGTTTGGCAACATGAACCACCAAACTTTGCAAGAGATTTATGATGGTCAGCCTTGGAAGCGACTGGTCTCTTTGAATCAGCAAGGCGAGATTGAAACCATACCCACCTGCACGGGTTGCACCTTTCTCAATGCGGACAGTGAAGGTGTATTGATTGAGCAAAAACATTAAAACAAGGAGCTTGGCATGAAAATTCTAGTTTTGGGTGGTAGTGGATTTCTGTCAGGACGCTTTGTAAAACATGCCCTGGACGCAGGGCATCAACTGATCTGTATCACACGCGGATTGAAAACCATGCCAGATGGCGTGAACCAAACCATCCACATGGAACGTCAAGAAATTCCAGAAACCCTACCTGATGAAATAACTTATGATGTCGTTATTGATTTTATTGGCATAAATGCCCAACACCTGCGCCAAACCGTCTCTTTAGCCCGTCACTGTCAACGCTTGGTATTTATCAGCAGCGATTATGTCTATCATCCCGCCCACCGCAAACTGTTCTTACGCGAAGAAGAGGCCATCTTCAGCGACTTCGACGATTACGGTGGAGCAAAACGGCGTGCTGAAGAGGTCGTTCTGCAAGCCGAATCCATCCAATCCATCATTCTGCGTCCACCCCATATTTATGGACCAGGCAGTTGGCCTGGAACCATTCCCAAACATGGACGACGCGCCACCCTACTCGAAGAGATCCAACGAGGGGATACCCTTCACCTGCTCAATGGTGGATTAGGCCTGATTCAACCCATCCATGTGGATGATTTAGCACGCATCATCGTCACACTGATCCACAATGAACAGGCCTATGGCAACCAATTTACAGCGGCTGGACCCGATCTGATGACCCATTTACACTATTACAATACCTTGGCAGAACGGCTCAATAAACCACTCAAAGTACACTCCTATTGCCCAGATGGTCAGGCTCAGGATGTCAACAATTACGTGGGGGGACATCGTTGTTATCATCTCGGCAAACTGCAACACTATCTACCTGGATTCCTCTATACCCCATTCCAACCAGCCATGGCCGAATGGGTTCAGACACTGCAAAGAGGGTAAACGATGAACAATCAGGTAATCGACACATTGATCTCACTGGGATTAAGCTCCCCGGAAACTCTTGAACCCTATTTTCATCGCGTGCGAGACCGCGAAGATATCCACGTCTTGCGATGCCGCCAAACCGGTGCGGTGGTGCTTTCACGCAGTGATCATCAAGATTTCCGCTACCATATCGAAAAAGAAAAAGAACTCACAGGATCGCAAGAGAGCTATTACGACGCCCTCTTTCGCCAATCAATCACAGATGATCAACTCAGAGCAACCAAACACGAGGCACTGATTTTAAACAAACGATGGCTGGATGTCGGCACGGGCAGCGGGAACCTATTGCACCTTTTGGGACGCAAAGCCAAAGTGGCCCATGGCGTAGAACCGAATCAAAAAGATCGCGATTATCTAACCCAACAAGGAGTGGTGTGTCACACCTCCATTGAAGATCTCCCCACCGACCCGGGTTACGACGTGGTGACACTCTTTCATGTTCTGGAACATATCCCGGACCAACTGGATTTTTTGTGCGCCATACGCAAGCGGCTTACTCCCGGCGGCGTCCTCGTCATAGAAGTCCCCCATGCGCGAGATATTCTACTCAGCCAATTTGATCTGGACTCTTTTAAACGATTCAGTTTTTGGAGCGAACATCTCATTTTGCATACCCGAACCACCTTGACCGCCTTCTTGCATGAGGCCGGTTTCCAACGAATCCTGATTGAAGGGGTGCAACGTTATCCTCTGGCCAATCATCTGCGTTGGCTGGCAGAAGGAAAACCAAATGGACATCAGGAGTGGTCGCACCTACGCTCCCAAGAACTCGATGCCGCATATGCAAACCTATTGGCACGTTTGGATGTGACCGATACCTTGCTGGCCACAGCCATCGTGTGAAAGAACTCTTATGAAGCAATCGGTTTTCGTCCCACATAAAAAAACTCTGTCGCGGAAAGCACCCCAAGCTGACACAACTCTCGATCAATCTCACGCAGATAATGGGCAAGTTTCACATTCATCGCTTCATCAAACCGGAGTCCACCAATAAACTCATCAAAAAAAGCCGTCCGCCATTTAAATTCAATCCCCTCAAAATGGTTATCCAAACAAGGCCTCATTTCGGCATATCCTGACGCATTGTCATTGACCGATTGCGCATTCTCGCCATCTTCGGTTTCATAACGCATCTGCATCAATAATCGTTGAAACTCCTGCTCTCGTGAGGCCGAATCTTCGGGGATTGGATACTGTTTAAAAAAGCCCCCCTGCGCAGAGAGCAAAACTCGCAAAAGATGAATAAAAACGACATTCCCGCGCGTAACACGGTCGCGTACCGGCTC
>JADFYY010000032.1 GCA_015232825.1 Magnetococcales bacterium | reverse complement strand
CGTCGATTATTTTGATATTCCTCAAAAAGGGCGATTCGCTGAGCAGCGCAAAGTCTATGTCGTGGCGGCCAGACAGTCCGATGTACAGGAATACGTCAAAATTCTTTCTCTTGCCAAACTTCCGCTTCAGGCGATTGAGGTTCCTGAGTTGGGAATCAACAATATAGCCTCGCGTCTGCCTGAAGATCAGGATGGGGTGGCGGTGCTTTATATGCCCCCTGATAACCAACCAGCCTTTATCCAGATCAGCCAAAATCAGGAGATTTATATTTCTCGCCGGATTCCCTTTCGTGAGGAAGGTGAGGCCTTTTCTATGGTCTCTCCCTGGGAGAGCTTAGCTGAGGAGGTCCGTCGGGCCCTGGAATATTATCAAAATGCCTTTCAACGGCCTGTTCCAGGGGCACTTTATTATGTCTCTCCTGTCAGCATGAAACAAAATCTTCTGCCAATCCTGGTCTCGCATTTGAATGTGCGTGTTAAGCCGTTGCTGTTGGAGACATTTTTGACCGTGGAGGCGACCTTTGATCCAGACGCACTCGCTTTTTATCTGCCTGCCTTGGGTGCGGCTTTGCGACCCATGGGAGAAGTGAAATGATTCCACGAATTAACCTTTATCAACAAGCCTTTCAGCCAGTCCGTGACTGGTTGAATGCACGCCATATGCTGGTCTATTACCTCCTGTTTTTTCTGTTGTTGGTCATCGGCAGCGGGATCTCCAAAATGAAACAGGTCGGCCATATGAAGGAGATGGATGCCTTGCAGGCGGGATTGAATCAAATGCAGTCTGAGGTGGAACAGCTTAAACTGAATAGACAAGCTCCTAAAAAAGAAGATGTTTTGGAGAAAAGAATTGAAGATCTGGCACGGCAATTGCAATCAAAAGAATTTGCCTTTGCCTTTCTGACAGGTCGTCAACAAGGCAATCGGGAGGGATTCTCCCCCTATTTTCAACAGTTGGCTGAGGCCGTCTATCCAGATCTGTGGGTAACCCAAATCAGTTTGGATCAGGCTGGCAAGGATGTGGCCATTTCAGGTCGCTCTTTGCGTAGTGATGCCGTATTTACACTCATTGGAGCCTTGCGGGAGAGTGAAAAGTTCAAGATGGTTCCGTTTCCGTTTTTTCAGTTGACGATCCTGGAAGAGGATGACAAATCAAAACAACCCTCAACCCTCTATCGTTTCAATCTGGCCTCCTCCCATGCCGTTTTAACAAAGGCCGTGGAACGGGACGATGTGGCCTTGGGCAGTAAAAATGTCAATGTCGTCAAAGAGGGCGAACGGGTGCCATCTCAGAATGATAAGCTGAATGAAGCCTTGCAAAAAATGCTTTCAGGAGGGGGGGGTGGCCTCATCAAACCGTGAATCGCTCTGCACAGGCTAGGATGACAAATTGGGAAAATAAGTTTAATGCACTCAAACCCCGTGAACGGGGTTTAGTTCTTCTTGTTGTTGTTATTGTTACCCTGTTTGTTTGGCAACGTTTGTTTTTTCTGCCTTCTAAACAGATGTTTGAGTGGATGCGGTCCAATTCAGCCAATCTGCAAGGGCAGATGCAGAAGCTTTTGGAGGAAAAAAATGGTCTGCTTGGCATTGAGGTAGAAGACGTCAATGCCATCAACAGAAAGAAAATCGATGCATTGGAAAACCAAATTAAGCAGATGAACAGCCGTCTTGGTCAGGAAGCCGACGCCCTGATTCCTCCTGATAAAATGGTTTCAGCCATGCGTTCGTTGATTGACAAGCGACCGGATATTCGCCTGTTGGAACTCAATGCCACCAGCGTGGAGCCGGTCAATCCAGAGTCAGGGAAGACGTCACCAAAAAAAGTTGAACCTGGAAATGATTCTTTATTGTTTTATCGACATAATTTTATCATGAGTGTGGAGGCCCGTTATCTGGATCTGCTGGGTATGCTTCAGGCCATTGAAAAGCTCCCTTGGGTGATTTTTTGGGAGCGTGTGGAATACAATGCCAGTGGATATCCCAAGGTGGTCACTTCCATCCATTTTTTCACCTTGACTCTTGGGGAGGGTCTGTTTGGTGGCTGAACCCTTTGGCCGACAGGTGTTGACACTTCTTCTCGTGGTGACTGGCTGGATTCCAGGCTATGGGTTGTCGGCTCCACTGACGGATCCATCACGGTCGTTGCTGCACCGCGACTCTGTTGAAAAAAATGAAACCGGAAAGCCAACAGAGGGTGATCCAGCCTCCCGTTGGGTGGTGACCTTGATTCGGATTGGCATGGGTCAGCCATCGGCCATTGTCAATAAGCGATTGGTCTATCCTGGAGATGAAGTGGATGGATTCAAGGTGACGGAGATACAGGGTAACGAGGTGAAGGGAACCGAAGGGGAGGTCAAGCGGACCTTGGTTTTGGGCAGTGGAAAGCGAAGTGCTACGTTGAATATTCATCCGAGGTGATTGTTTGCACAAGGGGTTTGAGATGCGAAATGGATGTCGAATCGTTTTGTTCTGTTGCTCCATGGCTCTTGTGACAGCAGGTTGCTCCAACGTGGGGGGTGTGCCTTCTGCTCAAGCTCCACTGGATCAAACTCTGGAGGCCTTGGATCAGTCGGTCAAGACTCCTTCTACAGCCGTTCAGAAACCGATTCCCAAAGCTGTGGATGACGCCTTGCAGCGCGGAGCCAGTGTCGCGCCTAAAAATCAGAACTCCAAAGAGCCAAGATTCGATGTTTCAGTAGAGAGCGCGGATGCTGCCAGTTTTTTTCGTGCCATTGCAGAAAAGAGCATTTACAACATCGTGGTCCATCCCAATGTAACTGGGACTATAACTTTAAGTCTCAACAATGTCACCGTCCCCATGGTGGTGGATACCGCTTGCAAGGTGTACGCACTCAATTGCGAACAGGAGGGGGAGCAGTTCATCATCTTGCCAACCGCTCTTGAAACCGCCCAGTTTCATATCAATTATCTCGCATTGCGTCGTACTGGTGTCACACGAACACGGGTCAGCGCAGGCCAAAGCAGCAATTCATCTGACAGTAAAAGCACGACCCAGGGCGCGGTGCAACAAAGTAAGACCAGCACAAGTTCCGAGATGGTCGGTAGCGAGTTGGTGACGGAGCAGGACTCCCGCTACTGGGAGGAGTTGGCTTTTACTTTGTGTAATATGCTTGGGTTGAATTTCAATCATCTGAATAGCTCCGAAGGGGGGACTCCCTCTAGCGGCGGGGGTGAGTCTGGGAATCGCTCCTCCACCATGCTGGGTTGCAGCGAATCGGGTCCAAGCAAGGAAAAGGAACGGGTGGCCATGGAAGGGCGTCGCGTGGCCGTGACTCCTCAGACCGGGACTCTTTGGGTACGGGCCTATCCTGCCGAGATTCGGGATATTCGTAAGTTCATCAAGACTCAAAGTGCCGACTTGAGACGTCAGGTGGTCCTGGAAGCGAAAATCTTGGAGGTAAATTTAAGTGATTCGCACCAATCGGGAGTCAATTGGCATTCATTGTTTAGTGGATTGTCTGCCAATGCGGGATGGATGAACTCAGATAACAGATCGTTGATTAATGCCCTCCCAGGACAACCCTTCCAGAGATTTGTCTTAAGCAGTTCAGACTATACCCAAACGCCGTCACAGTATGGAACCAGTGTTACGCAAAACGACACTTATACGCCGTTTGGTGGGGTGGGGGCTGGCAATTATGGGGTGGCCATGGCCTTGACCCTCAGTGATTTCAGCAAGGTGATTGAGCAGTTGCAAGGTCAAGGTGAGGTGCAAGTCCTCTCTAGCCCACGAGTGGCCACGGTTAACAACCAAAAAGCGGTGATCCGGGTGGGTACGGATGAACTCTTTGTCACCAAGATTAAATTCGAGTCCTCTACAAGTGGAGCCGTTTCCACGGGTACATGGGTGCCTGAGTTCACCCCCTATTTTTCCGGCATTGCCCTGGATGTCACCCCGCAGATTGACAAAAGTGGCGAGATTTTGTTGCACATTCACCCTTCGGTGAGCGATGTGACCATCGACAAAAAGGTGATGACCCTGGGCAAGGATGATTATACTTTTCCTTTGGCCATCAATCAGGTGCGTGAGTCCGATACCATGGTGCGGGCGCAAAGCGGTGAAGTGGTGGTGATTGGTGGTTTGATGCGCAATTCATCCAGCTTGGGAAACAATGGGTTACCCATTCTGGGTGCGCTTCCTTTATTTGGGGAGCTTTTTGGGCAGACCAACAAAGGATGGAACAAAACAGAACTCGTGATTTTATTGCGGCCTGTGCTGATGGACAGCGATGAGGCCCGGAAAGGGGAGTTGCAAAGTACCAGTGAGCGTCTGCGGAATATGCGGGATTTAGGGGAAAAACGGCGGGAGTCGCCGTTGGGTATCTCTGTGACTCCGACCACGCCACTCCCCACCCCTTAAGGCATGGATCACTGGAATGTATCAGAACCATTTTAACCTTAGGCAGCTTCCATTCAGTCTGACGCCAGACACCGAATTGATCTGTTTTACGCCGAGTTTCCAGGCGGCCTACAACGACGTCATGATGGCGATTGTCTCTGGCGAAGGGTTTGTCAAGGTGATCGCCGAGGTGGGAACTGGCAAAACCCTGCTTTGTCGCGCCATCCTGAACAACCTTGAAAAACAGGGCATTGTCACCGCCTATTTGCACAATCCGCTGTTGACGCCTGAGGAGTCTTATTGCGCCTTGGCAAGTGAGTTGGGGTTGACGCTGCCAGAGGGTAGGGGGGTCTCCAATCACGTCAAGTTGATCACCAATCGGTTGTTGGAGTTGACCCAGGAAGGAAAGCGGGTGGTGTTGCTGGCGGATGAGGCGCAGGCCCTTTCGGACAGCACCCTGGAGGCGATTCGGTTGATGGGCAATCTGGAGACCGAAAAACGTAAGATTATGCAAGTGGTGCTGTTTGGTCAACCTGAATTGGATCAACGGTTGCTGTCCCAACCCAATTTGCGGCCTTTGCGTCAACGAATCGCTTTTGCAACTCGCTTGCTTCCCTTAAAAGAGGACGAGATTGGGGAGTATCTCAATCATCGTTTGCAAATGGCGGGTTATCAATGGGAAGATCCGCTCTTTTCTGCGCACGGGGTGGGTCTGCTCTATCGTATCACCGGTGGCAACCCCCGCATGGTCAACGTTCTGGCGCATAAATCGCTTTTGGCGGCCTTTGGCGATGGCAAATCCGAAGTGACGATTGCTCATGTGGAACAAGCCATTGAGGATAG
Source organism: Magnetococcales bacterium (assembly GCA_015232825.1). Classification (GTDB taxonomy): domain Bacteria; phylum Pseudomonadota; class Magnetococcia; order Magnetococcales; family Magnetaquicoccaceae; genus Magnetaquiglobus. The sequence continues at coordinate 16,569 of JADFYY010000032.1, read as the reverse complement.
CATTCATCTTCCATTGCAGCATCCTCCTTGGTGGCGCAAGCTTTTGGAAATCTCGTTTTGGCTGGTGCCGATGGTTTTGGTCGTGGTGTTCGCGATGCTTCTGGTAGTGGCTGCATCGCTGTATTTATACTGGTAGAGGTTTGCATGAGTTTATTAAACCGGGTTCTCACCGAAACAAGTCAGAATCACTCCGAGTGTGCCCAACAGGACGAATTGGCCAATCTGATGGTGAAACCGGTGAAGGTTTCACCGCCAGTACCAAAGAGTCGTGGTGTGCTGAAAGGTGGCGTTCTGGCTATGGCCGTGGTAACCGCTTTGTGGTTCTCGCCACGCTTCGAGCCCACAGAAACCCTTTCCATGCCAGATGTCACGGAAGAGTCCCCGGTCATCCCGGAAGTCAAGAGTGACGCGATGGACAATGTTATCAAAGGATTGGAGAAACTCTCGGTCGAAATTGGGGAATATGTCAAGCAGATACCCAAACGTTCAGGTGAACAGAATGGGGTCTGCTTACCCAGGGAAGAGAACCATCACAACAACACGGTTGCGTTTGTGTCGGCCAACTCGGTCCATGCCATTCCCAGTGCCATTCTTGCCCCCCAATCACCGCTCCCTGCAAAAGCCAAACATTTGGTAGTCTCCCAGTTGCAGCCTACTTATGAAGAGCAGACCATCTTGGATGCCAGAACTGCGGTGCGGGAAGGTCGGATTGATGACGCCATCCGTCAATTGGAATCGTTGCCAGATCAGGCCAAAGAGCAGATGGAGGTTGTCTCTTTGTTGGCTTATCTGAATCAAAAACAGGGACAGTTTGCCCAATCTCTGGAAAATTATCGTAAGCTGTTAACTCATGAGCCTGACAACGGTACTTGGATTTTGGGTATGGCGGTGAGTCTGGACCACTTGGGTCGGAGTATGGAGGCCCTTGATGTTTATCGTCAGGCCCAGGGGGATCGGCGTTTGGAGTCTGGGGTTCAGAGCTTTATCCAGGAGCGGATCGCCACCCTTGTTGGATCACCGGGTTAAAGTGAGATTGAATCATGGCTGAATTTATAAAACCCAATAACCGTCCCAAACTTGGTGAGATGCTTCAGGCTGCAGGTCTGTTGACCAATGATCAAATGCAGCAGGCCATACGGATGCAAAATGAGTGCGACATCCGTTTGGGGGAAGCTCTGGTGGCATTGAAGTTTTTGACCAAGGAGCAGATCGACGAGTTTCTCAACGCGCAAAAGAGTGTCAAGCGCATTGGTGATCAGTTGGTGTGGGACGGTCGTATCACGAGGGATCAACTCGATGCGGTTCTGGCAGAACAGAAACGTTCTCATACCCGTTTTGGTGAAGTGTTGATCAACATGGGGATCATGCCAGAGCGGGAATTTTGTTCCTATCTGGCAGCCTCTTTGAATGTCCCTTTTCTGGATCTTGATGCCATCAGTGTGGATGAAAAGGTGGTGAAATCCCTCAATGAGGCTACGTCGTTGCGGTTGCGGGCGGTCCCATTGTACTTGGAGGGGAATAGTGTGATGGTGGGGATGGTGGATCCCACCGATATTATGGCCGTTGACGAGTTGTCCCAGATCCTGCGTCGGCCTGTGCGGTTGGCCCTGGTGATGGAGCGACAAGTTCAATCTCTGATGAATACCGTGTACAAAAAAGGCACGGAGATTCACGGGCTGGTTCAGGAGTTGGGGGACGAGATCACCCGCAAACAGGTCGATTTTAACCAATTCATCGATCAAGAGATGAAGGTGGATCCCCCGGTGGTGCGCATTTTGCGGAGTCTGTTTCAGGATGCCATTGCCAATCGTGTTTCGGATATCCACATTGAGCCGGGCAAGGATGTGTTGCGGATTCGCAAGCGGGTGGATGGCGAGTTGCAAGAGACTGTGATGCGGGAGAAGCATATTGCCCCGCCGTTGGTCTCCAAGCTAAAATTGATGTCCGGTCTTGACATCTCAGAACGGCGCAGACCTCAGGATGGTCGCTTTAGTCTTAAAGTGAATGAGGTGGATGTGGATGTCCGTCTCTCCATTCTTCCGGTGGCTTATGGCGAAGCAGCGGTATTACGACTGCTTATCCAGAAATCCGGTTCTGTGCAGTTGAGTCAGATGGGTTTTCCAGAGTTACAGTTAAACCGTTTGCGCTCTTGGATCCGGCATCCTCATGGCCTTTTGCTGGTGGTGGGCCCTACGGGAAGCGGCAAGACCACCACCTTGTATGGGATTCTCAACGATCTTAACCAATCGAGCAAAAAGATCATCACCGTGGAGGATCCGGTGGAGTATCGTCTGGATCGGGTCAATCAGGTGCAGGTCAACGCCCGCATTGATCTGACCTTTGCCACTATTTTGCGCACGGTGTTGCGGCAAGATCCTGACATCATCATGGTGGGCGAGATGCGGGATCAGGAGACCATTGATGTGGCCATTCGGGCGGCTTTAACTGGCCATCTGGTCTTGTCCACCTTGCACACCAATGATGCCCCAAGTACGGCCATTCGGTTGATGGAGATGGGAGCTAAAGGGTTTGCCGTGGCCTCATCTTTGATTGGTGTTCTCTCGCAACGTTTGGTGCGACGGGTATGCAAGGCTTGCGCGATACCTTATAAACCGACCATCCAGGAGGTGGCATGGTTGGAGTCCATGGGAGAGGCGGAATTCGGTATGGATGGGTTGATCATGGGTACAGGGTGTAAACTGTGCGGCAATAGTGGCTATACGGGACGGATTTCTGTGGGAGAGTTGTTAGAGATTGATAGCCAATTGGCCAAGCATCTGCGGCAGAATGATACCGAGACCTTTTTGAAAGAGTCACTCCTGCATCCAGAATATCGACCGGTTCATGTGACGGCGGTGCGGTATGCCAGGGATGGCCTCACCACGTTGCGGGAGGCGATGCGGTTGGGTGGGGATAATGCCAGTGGATCCATTGGTGATTGAGCATGCCGACTTTTCGATATACCGGACGCAACCACGATGGTTCCGCTGTGCAAGGGGAGATGGTGGCCAACAGCCCAGGTGAGGTGATCGGCCAAATGAGCAACCGTCGGGTTGTCTTGATTAACCTGGAGGAGATTGAAGAGAAAGGAATGGGCAACAAGGCCTCCTTTTTCGATCCACCGCCGAGCATTGACGAGATGATCTTATTTTCGCGTCAGATGCAAACGTTGATTAGTTCTGGGGTGCCGATTGGTCGGGCCTTTAGTGGGGTGCGAGATGGCACTTCAAACCGAATGATGCGCGAGGTACTCACCACGATTATGGCCAATGTGGAGGCTGGCACCGAGCTTTCTCAGGCCATGAGTGAGTTTCCTAAAATCTTTAACCGATTGTATCGCAATATGATCCGTATCGGCGAGCAAAGCGGTCAACTAGACAACTCCTTCGGGCAGCTTTTTGCCTATATGGAGACGGATCAGGACACCAGAAACCGTATCAAGAGTGCCTTGCGTTATCCGTCATTTGTCTTGTTATCCATGTTTTCCGCACTGTTTACGATTACTTATTTTGTTATTCCGACTTTTTTTACCTTTTTTGAAAAGTTCAAATTGGAATTGCCGTGGCAGACCAAGCTTTTGATGACAATTTCCGAGTTCACGGTGAATTATTGGTATCTGGTGTTGGGCGGAATCGTTGCATTGGTGGGTGGTTTTATTTGGTATATTCGTTCTCCTGAAGGGGAGATGTGGTGGGATGAGTTTAAATTCTCCCTTCCTGTGGTGGGAAGCATCATTTTGCGTGGCACCCTTGCCCGTTTTGCCCGCACCTTCAGTATGGGGTCAAGATCTGGAGTTCCTTTGCTACAATCGCTTGACTCTATCGCAGATGCAGTAGATAATGTATATGTAGGGAAAAAGATTAAAGAGATGTCTGTCGCCATCCAAGGGGGAGATACCCTGATGCAGGCCGCCTATGTCACCCGTCTTTTTCCCCCCCTCGTGATGCAGATGATGTCCGTGGGAGAGGAGACCGGCAATATGGACCGGATGATGGACGATATCGCCAAGTTCTATGAACGGGAATTGGAGTATGACGTGAAAAAACTCACGTCTCTCATCGAACCAATCATTACCATCATGCTGGGAGGCATGGTGCTGATTTTGGCGGTGGGGGTGTTTATGCCGATGTGGAGTTTAGTGCAATTGTCATCCCAACATTGACCGGGCAGGAGTCACTCTTGTCGGTCGTGAGCCTAATCGATATTAACCTTGAGGAGAGTGACCATGGAACAGAAAAAGAATCAGGATGGGTGTGGCAAACGGGAAGCCGGGTTCACTTTGATTGAATTGATCATCGTCATCGTGGTGATCGGTATCCTGGCTGGCATGTCACTGCCTATGTTTGGTGATCTTTCAAAAGATGCCAAGACCAATGCAGAGGCCTATTCAAAAGCAGCCAAAGGGACGTATGACGGATGCGTGACACAGTTAACAAATGCGGGCAGAACTGCAGCCGAGATCACGGCATCTTGCGGTGCTGCGCCCAAATAAGAGGATCTTGCTGTCGTTTTCGTTCAGGCTGAAATGGATTTCAGCCTGATTAAAGGAATCAGGCCATGGGTGAACTGTTAGCGAAAATGCGTCATCGTCGCGTCAGGCTGGATTGCAGGGGCTTCACCCTGCTGGAAATGATCATCGTGGTGGTCATTATCGGGGTGTTGGCCTCTATGGCTCTGCCCCAGTTTGGTAATATGACTCCTGCCGCTGCCAATGCCAGTGCCACTGCGGTGGCTTCTTCTCTGGGGGCGGCTGCGGCCAGTCGCAATGCCCGTTGTCGTACCGGCATTGAGGCCAATTGCGCTACCACCTCTTTGACGTGTGATCAGGCTTTGGCCCTGGTGAGCGGTATCACAGCCAGTGATTATACCATCAGCTCCGCTGGCACGGCTTGTACGGTGCGACATATCCAGGGTGACATCACCTACACCTCTGCTTCCATTACCAACCAATGATTCCCAGCGACATTTTGGACGGTTCTGGTCGCAGGCTAGATGATGGCTTTACCACCCTTGAATTGATCATCGTTGTGATGATCATGGGGATCCTCTCTGTTACCGCCATCTCGTTGTGGCCTAGTGGCGTGGATCGGGTGGCGGCAGCCCGTCAGTTGGCTAATGATATCCGTCTGGCTCAATCCTATGCCATGGCACGGGGCGGCGGATTTCGTATCCTGTCCATTGATAGCACCACTTACCAAATAAGAAGGGTCACTCCTGAAACGGTCATGACCGGAACCAATACATTGGCCAAAGGGACGGTGACTGGTTTTAACATTCAGTTCAACTCTCTGGGCGCTGCGACCAGTGGTGCTGGCACCATAACCATTACCGATACCGATGGTTCTACCGACCTGACTGTCATTGCCGCCACCGGCGCGGTGATCGTGCCATGAATCGTCAGGCCGGTATAACCTTTATTGAGTTGTTGGTCTCCTTGGTCGCCTTGACCGTGGTGGCTGGCGGATTGGGAGCGGCCATGGTGGCCTCTGTTCAATTTCCCGACCTCAGCCGTGAGGAGACTGCGGCTAGTTATGTCTTGCAGACCTGCTCAGATCGAATCATCGCCAACCGAAGATCCAAAGATCCCCAAAAGGGATTTAATTCGATCACCAGTGCCAATGCCACCGCTTTATGTCCCAATGTTACGGTTAATAACTACACTTTTAGCTCCACAGTCACAGTCACCTCTCCAGGGACCGGTAATGGCTGTCCCGCCGCCATTGCGACGGATTGCAAGCGGGTGTTGGTCACTGTTTTGGAGGCTACCCGCAACTTAAGCGTTTCTTCTGTGTTTTGGCTGATAAAATGACTAACTCCCGTCATACCAATACCTTGGGGTTCACCCTGCTGGAGATGATCATCACCATCGTGGTGGCCAGTATGGTGGTGGGAATGCTGGGACCGTTTTTTGCCACCCTGTTCCAATCGTTCGATACCAATTCCAGCATCCGCGAAACGGATAGTCTCATTCGACCTGCCATGGAACGCATTTTGCGGGAGGTGCGTGGTAACCGTTGTGGTGTGGCGGTGACGGCAGCCGGTTCCACCCTTACCTTTAACGATGCTACCAATACCCAGGTGATCTATACGTTAACCAATGGCAATCTTACCCGCAATATGCAGGTGATGGCCTCTAACGTGAGCGGTCTGACCTTTACGCGCACCGATGTGACCGTGGGTACGGATGTGATCGTTACCATCAACGTGAACATGACCATTACCGTGCGCGGTCAATCCACTAACTTGCTGGGATCCGTGCAGTTGCGAAACTCTTTAGTCTTGGCGAACTGTTGAACCGCTATGAAAACTTATTTTCACTCCTCTACCGGTTCCATGCTTCTCAATACCCTAGCCTTGATCGTGGTGGGTGGAGGGCTGATGGCCGCAATGTCTAGTGCGGTGGTCTCCAACTATCGATCCGGTGGCAACACCCAATCTGCCATCGAGGCACTCTATTTCGCTGAATCCGGTGTTGAGGCTGGTGTGTACTACCTGACCACAAATCCAGGTTTGTGTCCAACGGTCGGGTTACCAGCCAATACTTCTTCTGGTGCCATTGTCGTTGGGGGTGTTACGCGGGGTGAATATAGTTATGGTATTGCCTATGACGCAGTCAACTCGCGATGGACCATCACCAGCACCGGCTTTGTTCCATCTGCTGCTGCTCCTATTGGGCGGCGGACAGTGACTCAGGTGGTGAATGCCTGTGCCACGGGCGGGGCCCCTCCGATCATTGCCTTGGGCGGACTGAACCTAGGCAATAACGCCGAAGTGAACGGCGTCGATATTGTCGATAATATGAGTCCCAATAGGGGTGGGGTTGATGTTACCGGTAATGCATGGAACGTTACATCAGCCACATTTCCTGCTCTCCCTGTTTTTCCTGTCAACAGCGGGGTTGATGGGCCGATCACCGTGGGCACCAAACCCGCAGGAAACTATACCACGGCCAATATTAGCAATAATGGCACTCTTACCCTCCAAGGGGGTAGTCAAATCAACTCCCTTACGATGAGTAATAACAGTACCCTCAACTTGGCACCGGGAACCTATTTTATTGGTTCAATGAGTGGTGGAAATAATGGAGTCGTCAACATCTCTCCCCCTGGTCAGGTAGTACTTTACGTCAACACCGCATTAAACCTAAACAACAACACCACTCTCAACGTGGGAGGTGGGGGGGCCCAAAATTTGGTGGTCTATTTGTATGGTAATGCCAGCCTCTCCAATAATTGCAACTTTACCGGGTTGCTTATCGCCCCCAATGTCTCATCCGTGATCTCTCTTGGCAATAATGGCACGATGAATGGCGCACTGGCCACCCAGGGAACGGTGAATGCCGGTAATAACTCGGATATTAACACCACCCCAGCAGCCCTAGCGGAAATGACGGCGCAAGGCGTGTCGGCTATTTTGGCTGGCGGGACAGCCAATGGTGGTGTTTTGCTTCTTGGCCAATGGAGCGAAACCATATTGCCATGACCAGGAACCGTTCCTTGTTGTGGTTTTTTGCCGGAACCATTTTTACCAGTGCATTTCTCCTGTTTCTTGTTCAGCCCATCATCGCCAAACAGATTCTCCCGTGGTTCGGGGGATCCGCCATGGTCTGGACCCTCTGTATGGTCTTTTTTCAGAGTGTACTTTTGGTGGGCTATGCCTATTCGGATTGGATCACCTCTCATCTGGCTCCAATCAATCAAGGCCGGTTGCACGGGGCGATTATTGTTGCCAGTCTGCTCTCCTTGCCTATTGTAGTCGGAGTGGATTGGAAGCCTCATCCAACGGATGATCCTGCCTATCTCATTTTGGGATTGCTTTTGGTCACCATCGGTCTGCCCTATTTTTTGCTTTCTACCACTGGACCCCTTTTGCAATCTTGGTGTGCCCTTACCATTCAGAATGCCACGGTTTATCGACTCTTCTCCCTCTCCAATCTGGCCTCTCTGCTTGCCTTGGTCAGCTATCCGTTTTTTATCGAGCCCTGGTTTTCTACCTTGGTTCAGGCGATCTCCTGGTCGTGGGTTTATACCCTTTTTGTTATCCTATCCGTCGTTTCGATCTTTTTTTTCACCCACCATCCCTGTTGCACAGAGGGTATTGGCTCCAAGGAAAATGAGCTGAAAGGTGAAAAACCTACGGTAAAAATGTTGTTCATGTGGCTTTCTCTTGCTGGCATGGGCTCTTGGCTGCTCGTTGCCATTACCAACCACATTACCCAGAATATTGCCTCTGTCCCTTTTTTTTGGATTTTACCTCTTGGTTTATATTTGTTGACTTTTGTTTTATGCTTTGAACGGAAAGGTTGGTATGATCGTCGAAGGTATGCCCTGCCTTTGGTTCTCATTCTGGTCATCTCAGCTTGGGGGCTTCAGGATGGCAGGATTTTGTATAATCTTTATTGGGCCGTTCCTTTGTATTTGGGAGCCCTTTTTTTGTTGTGTATGTTTCTCCATGGTGAACTGGCCAGTCGTAGACCTGCTCTGGGTTATCTGACCCGTTTTTACCTGATGCTCTCTTTGGGCGGGGCTCTGGGTGGAGTCCTAGCCGGGGTGGTGGCCCCTTGGATTTTTTCTTCTTTTTATGAGTTGGGTATTGCCTTTGTCCTGATTGGTCTACTGGCTGCTTTGGTCATGCGTTCCCTTGGTCAGTCAGCCATGGTGGCTGCTTTGGTTGTTATGATGGCTTGTGGATGGTTCTTTTATCGCCAAGTGGAAGTGGGATATGCCTCTTCCCGCGTTTTGATGCGTAATTTTTATGGCACCCTGCGTGTTTTGGAGAGGACCACGCCAGAATCGGGGTTGGTGGTGCGTAGCCTGATACACGGCACTATCAAACATGGTGAACAGTTTATGGCTAATGAAAAATCTGGTTTACCCACCACCTATTTTGGTCACTCCTCTGGTATTGGTTTGATGCTTGACAGGCTTGTCTCCCAACCCAAACCTATTAAACTTGGGGTTATCGGCTTGGGTATTGGAACCCTGGCCACCTATGGAAGGGTCGGTGACACAATCCGCTTTTATGAGATCAATCCTCAAGTCCTGGAATTGGCTCAACGGGAGTTCCGGTTTTTGGGGGAGAGTCGGGCCAAAATCGAGATCTCTATGGGGGATGCCCGTCTCTCATTGGAACGGGAAGAACCGCAAGGGTTTGATGTGCTGGTGGTCGATGCCTTTTCTAGTGACGCCATTCCTGTCCATCTCATCACCCGCGAAGCCTTGGCCATTTATCGGACTCATTTGAAACCAATGGGAGTTGTGGCCTACCATGTTTCAAACCGCTATCTGGATTTGGCTCCAGTGGTAAAAATGTTGGCCGAGGATGCGGGAATGGGAGTGGTCAGTGTGGTGGATTTTCGGGAGGATATCAATTTTTCATTGAATACAACCCATTGGGTGTTGGTAAGTCGTGATCGGGAGTTGCTGCAGAGTGAGGAATTCAGAAAGAGTGCCATGGAAATCAAGGAGATTCCCGGCATGAAATTATGGACGAACGATTTCAATAATTTATTTCAGGTGTTGAAGTGACGACACAGTCACCTCAACGGTTGCGTAATGAGCGGTAACAAACAACCAGAAACAATATCCCGCCGATCACAGCAATCAATCCGCCAGCTCCTGTCAATCCCATAGCCATCTGTTTGGGGAGTGTTTCGAGTCCTTGGGCCGCGCCAGCGGTTTTTCGTTGCACACCCAGCATGCCTGACCATGCTAAGCCAAAAACATGCAACAACGACCCCCCGCCATACAGCAAAAGTTGCCACACGGCCCATCCCACGTCCGGTTGACGGAAGCCAAATTTGGGTAGCAAATAATAGGTTAACCCCATATAAGCCACGGTCACAGAGACAATGGAGCCATGATAATGAGAGGGAATGGTAACATTGATGCCATGAATCAAAAAACCAATGACCCCGCCAACGCCAAAAAGGAGAATGGATAAGAGTAGGGCTAGACGCAGATGTCGAAATGGGTTCTCACGATTCGACGAACGCCACGCCAGCACTCCCGCCAATCCAGCGGGCAGGGCGGCCACACCGCCACCATATTTCATGAGATCGGCAAAACCGGCTTGATAACCCGGATCTCCAGGAAGAAATTTGGCATGCAGGATTGGGGCCGCCAATACCGGCAAAGCCCCCAATAAAAAAAGCATGGCCGCCACCCGTGGGGTCAGACCGCTTTGACCGCCAGAGGCACTGGCCAAACAGAGCCAAGCCACAATCACAAACTGAGTGTGGGTGAATTGTAATATATGGCCTCCTCCCCAGAATAAGGCCTCGTAATAGATCTCTCCAAACAACCCTTGCGGCATGGTGACAAAACTCCAGACCCAAGAGCCAATGGAGAGCAGAAGAATCACCAAGCCGGTACGTAGGCCAAATTGAATGGCTCCAGAGCCTTTTGTCCACCCTTCTGTTGGACGAGAGGCGATCAGACTGAAAGCCGCCATGATGGCCGTTCCGGTCAAAAAGAGCCCAATACCGAGGAAAAAGGCCTTATTTTCAAGTACAGGAACATAGTTGTTCATGTAGGGGGCATCCACCCCCAAAAAGGGTGAAAAGGTGATTAATAACGCACCTGTAAAGGAGATCCCTAAGGCCATAAAACCGACCCATCCGCCACGCTCACGCAGATTCAAGCTGGCCAGAAGACCAGCAAAAGACAAAAACCATACCAGAACCGAAAGATCGACATGAATCACCAAAGCAGTCTTGAATGATCCAGTCCAGGGGATCAACCCGTGAATCAATGGGGTGCGGGCGAGCAGGATTAAGATCACCACCACTCCCGCACCAATCAAAGAATAGAGAGCCAACAACAGCCAGCCTACCGCCAAACGTCGTGAGGATCCAGCAGGAATCGATAAGGTGAAAAGAGAATCTGTCATGCTTTAGCAATCCCAATACTGTAAGGAAAAAATTTCATATTATCACCATTCCGCTTGATTGTCCATTCCAAAAGGCACACCTTTTGCTTGAATGAATCCGCATCACCATCGCTGTCTGATTTTGACATACTGAAACAAATCTATCAAACGAACGAAGGAGCTTCACATGCCTCAGCCCCAAACCGCAACCCCTCCCATTGAATATCAAGGTATCGCTGGAGATGTTCTCTTGCAATATTTTGAACGGATCGAACATCTTGAAGAGGAAAAGGTCGCCATCGCCGATGATATCAAATCGGTTTTCCTGGATGCCAAGAGCAATGGTTTTGATGTCAAAACCATGCGTGAGATTCTTAAATTTCGTAAGATGGAACGGGCGGCCTTGGATGAACAAGAGACAATGATTCATCTTTATCGCGAAGCCATTGGCATGCATTAAACGGTCGGGGGAGCCGCCGCTCAAATGCGGCGGCTTTTAAACCCCGGTTATTCCGCGACGTCGTTCCACGACTTCCAGAAGTTTCCAACGCACAATAGGGATGTCCGATACCAATGTAGCGGGTGTTTTGCAGATCAAGGCCTGATCATTCGCACGGAAGGTGAATTTTGCAGAAGGGGACATGAGAACGCTCTCTTCACCAAAAAAATCACCGACAGCATGCACTTCCGTGACCACACCATCAACCAGACGTTCCACACTTCCCTCTTGTACCACATAGAGAAAATCAGGTTCTATTTGTAAGAAAACCTCTCCTGTTTTCAACAAGATTCTTTCGATGGACATGGCAATACGGGTCAGATTAACCAGATTGACCGATTCGCCAAAAATCCAGGTGGTGCGCAAAAAGGTCCAAAAATCTTGGAGTCGTTCAAAATTTTCATAGAGATTGTTCTGAATGATAAAATCCCGATACAAGTCACCTGGAATGCACAGGCACTGCACAAAGCAGTTGGTGCGAAACGTGGCAATGGCTGGCATGGCGTGCATGGCGGAAATGTCGCCGACAATGCTTCCCGCCGAGTGGGTGATAATGAGGTCGGTTCCCTCCTGGATCTGTTCCACAATTCCGGTAAGAACCAGGAAAAGCTCGCCGTGTGTCTCTTTTTCATGAATAATAATCGTGCCGGGGTTGAAGGTGCGAACCGGATTGTTGAGCAATACCATCAGGCGATTGTCCGACACCCCTTCATAATAACTTTTCAAATAGACATGAGCGAATTTCCAAGGATACTCCTGAATGGCCCCGATCAGGATATCCATGGTGCCAAAGGTGGCCGAAGATCCAATCTCTTTTTGACGTGGGGTTAGTTTCTCTGAGGAGTGGGCAAAGATCACCTTTTCGGAGTGGTCTCCCTTGTAGTCCTGTGCCCGACCATGAATGAGTCCACCACCGATATCGATTTTTTTTAGATTGGTCGGCGTCAGATAAGAGTCCCGAATTTTTTCAAAAAATTCCTGACTGATTCCCGGCACACTGGGATCTTGACGTACCATTCCTTCCAAAACCTCCAGGGAGGCCAAGTCCGCCCAATGGGCATAGGATCGGTAACCGTTGGGTCCACGGGCGCGAAAAACAAACAGACTCGTCTCCACCGGGTGAGGAGAGAAGAGCGGTTTAACCTCCAATCCTTCGATATCGTTCCAAATACCACAGGTCAACGGGCAGATCTCAAAGAAATCTTCCATAAAATGTTCATCCAAACCCAATAAGGCAGAGAGTTTCTTGCTGACCGAACTGAGTACCAACGAGGTGGCAAAGTATTTGATTCGGTGTCCAGCGCGAATCAATGTGGTAATGCCAGCAAAATGGTCATCATGGGCATGGGAGTGAAACAGACCATGCACCTCGCTGATGCTGATCCCTAGGGCGTTTAAGATGGATACCAGATTGGGTCCAACATCGACTAAATATATTTTTCCCTGATAAATCAAAACAGAAGACATGCTGGGGTTCTCCGAATCCCAGCCATCCCCTTGACCAGAATGGACAACGGCAAAATATTCACGCCTTAAGTTGTTATATCCTAAAGGGTAAGGTGATAAGTAGACCTGGTTGAGTGGCAGGTTAAGATCAACGGTGATGGTTGCATCACGAAAGCGGATGCGAAAGACGTTTGGAGTGATGCGTGCAATCCAGGCCCCTGAACGGATCTCCACTTCACGATCCGCGATTGTCAAACCATCGAGCAGAGACTCGGTGGGACGGATTTGGCCAAAGGCGAAGCGTAATTTAAGGGACATCATCCATTCCGCTTCTTCTGCGGTCGCCCCTGCGGCCATCAGTTCTTCAGTGGAGATCAATCCATAATTGCCTCGAAAGATGTATTGCATCTGCCGTTTGACCTGAGTCTCCGAACCCATCAGCAACGGCTTAATACCGGTATTGTTGGGATGGTTGGGCAAGATCATGCCTTGCCTGTAAAGCATTTGCAGCACAGGAAATTCGGAAAGATTGGAGATGTGACCGTTTTGAATCAAAATGTCTGAAAGAAGGATGGCGTTGGGACCGTTTTCACAGATCACGCCATTTTTTTCCGTGGGAATGATCAACCCGCGTTTCATCAGGTGTTTGACCACATCCGCTGGACAACCGCACAGGATGTATAGGTTAATTTCTGGAATTTCTACCCAAAAAACACCTGGAATAACATTGATTTTTCGTAAGATAGACATGTCAATGCTGACCTTTGATAATTATATGGCCTGTTTAATTTTTATTCCATATCGATGAATATAGGCCCTTATCGGTCTGCTGTCCATTCCGCTCAAGAACAATGAATCACTCTTGCCTTGTTATCTTGATGGCGGTATAGGTGATGATGATTTTTCAATCAATTTTTTTGTTTATTAAGGGATGTTAGAATGCATACACCCCCAGATAATCGGAAGCCGACGTTTTTTCATATGCTTTTTTGGAACACCCTCACACTCTTTTTTTTCGATTCAGCCCTAGCCAATGAGTTGCATATCGCGGTGGCAGCCAATTTTATCACACCAATGAAGGTCATTGCTGCAGATTTTACAACATCTACCGGCCATAAGGCGATTCTTTCTTTTGGTTCCACGGGAAAATTTTATAGTCAAATTAAAAATGGGGCACCGTTTGAGCTTCTTCTTGCCGCTGATGCGGCCACGCCTGCCAAACTGGAGCAAGAGGGTTTGGCCATTCCCGGCAGTCGCATCACCTATGCCATTGGCAAGCTGCTGCTTTGGTCGCAACAATCTGGGTTTGTGGATGACAAGGGTGAGGTTTTGCGATCTGGAAATTTTGCACATCTTGCCTTGGCCGCGCCCAAATTGTCCCCCTATGGAATGGCGGCCCAGGAGACTTTATCTGCTTTGAACCTATTTGCGGCTCTTCAGCCAAAATTTGTGCAGGGGGAAAATATTGCGCAAACCTTTCAATTTGTCACTTCTGGCAATGCGGAATTGGGTTTTATTGCTCTCTCTCAGGTTTATGAAGGTGGGGCTCTTAACAACGGTTCGGGCTGGATTGTTCCTGCTAACTTATACAAACCGCTGTATCAAGATGGTGTGATTTTGTTGCGCGGTCAGAACAATCCTGCTTCGAGCGCGTTTCTTGGCTTTTTGCAATCCGAAAAGATTCGGGCTGTGATTCAACAGTTTGGCTATGAATTAAAATAGGAGTACCGCATGCTAGAATCCTCTGATCTGGCGGCTGTTTGGCTGACCCTGCAACTGGCTTCGGTTACGACACTGATTTTGCTGGTTTTTGGTACTCCCATTGCTTGGTGGTTGTCCCATACCCGGTCAGGATGGAAAGGTGCGGTGGGCGCATTGGTGGCTTTACCCATCGTATTGCCGCCTACGGTATTGGGGTTTTATCTGCTGATTTTTTTGGGACCAGACGGTCCCATTGGTCAACTTACCAGTAGTTTGGGATTGGGGGTTCTGCCCTTTACTTTTTCTGGACTGGTCGTGGCCTCGACGATTTATTCGTTGCCTTTTGTGGTGCAACCCCTTCAGAACGCTTTTGAATCCATTGGCGAGCAGACCTTGGAAGTTGCGGCTACTTTGCGAGCTTCACCGTTGGATGCTTTTTTCAGTGTGGCCGTGCCGCTTGCCAGACCCGGTTATCTGACGGCCACAGTTTTGGGATTTGCCCATACCATTGGCGAGTTTGGCGTGGTGTTGATGATTGGTGGCAACATTCCTGAAAAAACTCGTGTTATTTCAGTACAGATTTATGACCATGTCGAAGCCATGGAGTTGGGTCATGCCCATACCTTGTCATTGGGCATGGTTATTTTTTCTTTTCTGGTATTGTGGTTGTTATACACCCTCAACCCGACTGGTGGCCGGAAATGATTTCTATGGCTCCAGACCGCATTCAGGTTTGTTTTA
Source organism: Magnetococcales bacterium (assembly GCA_015232825.1). Lineage (GTDB taxonomy): Bacteria > Pseudomonadota > Magnetococcia > Magnetococcales > Magnetaquicoccaceae > Magnetaquiglobus. The sequence continues at coordinate 1,313 of JADFYY010000032.1, read as the reverse complement.
GGCTGGACTATTCGACCTTTTCGTTGGATGTGGATTTGGACCTTCCTGGCCAAGGGGTTACGGCCTTGTTTGGCCATTCCGGTTCTGGCAAGACGACGCTGTTACGGGCCATAGCTGGATTGATTCGACCTGCGGGGGGGGTATTGCAGGTCAATGGCACCTGTTGGCAGGATGATGCGCGGAACATTTTTCTACCAACCCATCAGCGTCCGATTGGTTACGTGTTTCAGGATCCCACGCTTTTTGCTCATTTGGATGTTCGTGGCAATGTGACCTTTGGTCTGCAACGGATTCCCAAGGAGAAACAACGGGTATCGCTTCAGCATGCCATCGAACTGCTCGGCATTGAATCCTTGCTGACGCGCAAGCCGAACACCTTATCTGGTGGGGAGAAGCAGCGCGTAGCCATTGCACGCGCTTTGGCGGTCAGTCCGGCTGTATTGCTTATGGATGAACCTCTAGCGGCCTTGGATTTGGCTCGCAAGCAAGAGATTTTGCCATATTTGGAACGACTTCATCATGAATTGGACATTCCTGTTCTTTATGTCAGTCATGCTCCCGATGAAGTGGCCCGTTTGGCGGATTATTTGGTTGTGATGAAGGAAGGTCGGGTAGTGGCCAATGGTTCATTAAATACGGTTTTGGCACGAATCGACCTACCCTTTAAGATGGGGGAGGAGAGTTGTGTGGTGTTGGAGGCTGTGGTAGAGGAACGTGATTTGGCGTGTCATCTCTGCCGGGCTGATTTTCTTGGTGGTAGTTTATGGATTCGCGATCATGGTTTTTCCATTGGTCAAGCGATCCGGGTTCGCATTCTAGCACGAGATGTCAGTTTGGCCCTGGAGCAACCAAAAGGGACAAGCATTCTCAATCTGCTTTTGGGGCAAGTCACGGAGATTGGCGACGACATTCATCCAGGTTTGATTTTGGTGCGGGTGCAAGTGGGGGATTCTCCTGTGTTGGCGCGGGTGACTCGGCGTTCTGTGAATGTATTGGAGCTGATGCCGGGTAAATTGGTGTGGGTGCAGATTAAGTCTGTGGCGTTGATGGAGTGAAATAAATGGTGGGCGACTGAAATAAATGGTGGGCGACTGGTTGATATTGGTGAATCGTAATCTTTGCCCTTGTTTTTTAGTGCCGAATCGCGGATAATGGATTTTATAAATGGGGCCGTAGCTCAGATGGGAGAGCGTCGCGTTCGCAATGCGAAGGTCAGGGGTTCGATCCCCCTCGGCTCCACCAAAACCCCTTTTCAAGACATTTCAGGACATCTCAAGAAGCCAGCTAAATGCTGGCTTTTCTTGTTTTTATCG
>JADFYY010000031.1 GCA_015232825.1 Magnetococcales bacterium | reverse complement strand
CATTCTTGGGAACGGCTTGCAGCAGGGCAATGGCGGTAAGAAAATTGGATTTGCCAGAACCATTCGGTCCAATCAGGACGTTCAGGGATTCTAATGGCAAAGGTTCTGCCTTTGGCCCGAACGATAAAAAATTGTTCAACTGGATGCTGTGAAAGATTTTGCATGGATTGTCACTCATCGTAAGATTCACCGTTTTCAAAAAATATAATTTTAATTTATGACACTTTATTATGTCTATGAGATTTAGTCAAGCATTGATTTTTTATAAATTTTTATCCATATCTCCTCCGCATGGGTTTTTTTGCACACAATGCTTTTTCATACCGTGATTTTTCTGCTATGCTTGTCCACACTTAACCATCAGTCAGTTAATGGAAATATTGGATGCCATTTATTCCCCATACCTCTGCCGAAATCGACGAAATGTTGAATAAGATCGGCGTACTGTCTATTGAAACCTTGTTTGAAGAGGTGCCGGACAGGCTGCACTGTCCACCTTTGGATCTGTCGCCTCCGTTGGGGGAGATGGCGGTTTCGCGACTCATGCGCGAACGGGCCGATGCCGATGCCGGGGGACTCTGCTTTATTGGCGCGGGTGCCTACGAACACCATATCCCGGCGGCTGTCTGGGAGATCGCTTCGCGTGGGGAGTTCCTGACCGCCTACACGCCCTATCAGGCCGAAGCTAGCCAGGGCACTTTGCAGGTGTTGTATGAATTCCAAACCATGATGGCTGGCTTAACCGCCATGGATGCGAGCAACGCCTCCTTATATGACGGGGGCAGTGGTTTGGGCGAAGCGGTTCTTATGGCTGTACGAGCCAACCCGGACCACAACAAAGTTGTTCTGATTCCTGCCAGCGTCCATCCCCATTACCGTCAAGTGGTGGAAACCATGACACAAGATCAGGGAATCGAGATCATCGAGATTCCCTTTGATCCGGTGGAAGGTCGGGTTGCGTTGAAATCCTTGGCCTCTTTTCGCGGCAAAAAGGTGGCCGCGTTGGTGATTCCACAGCCTAATTTCTTTGGCATCCTGGAAGAGGTGGATGAGTTGACCGATTGGGCCAAGGCCGAAGGTGCGGTGGTGATTGGTTTGGTCAATCCACTCACTCTGGGTCTTTTGAAACCTCCTGGGGAGTGGGGAGAGGAGGGCGCGGACATCGCTTGTGGCGATGGTCAACCCTTGGGATCACCGTTGTCTTCTGGTGGACCCTATTTCGGCTTTTTGTGCTGTAAACAAAAGCTTCTTCGCCAAATGCCGGGCCGGATCGTGGGGCGTACCGAAGATCCATCAGGACGCTCTGGAATGATCCTGACCTTACAGGCCCGTGAGCAACATATCCGCCGTTCGCGAGCAACCTCGAATATCTGCACCAGCCAAGGCATCATGACCGTGGCGGCGGTGATTCATCTCTCATTGCTCGGTCCCGAAGGTTTGGCCAAAGTTGCCGCCATGTGTCATGCCAAAACCGTGGCCTTGGTGAATAAATTGACGGCCATTCCCGGCGTGAGCAGACAATTTACCGGTCCCTTTTTTCATGAGGCCGCGCTACGTCTGCCTAAACCAACGGCAGCGATTCTGGCGCAACTCTCACGGCTTGGCATTCAGGGGGGGTATCGACTTGGAGAGGCTTATGCAAAACTCGACAAGGCCATTCTCATCTGTGCCACAGAGACCAAAACCGAGGAGGATCTGGATTTTTATGCCGATACCCTCGTCTGGGCTTTGAACGTGAAGGAGTCCTTTTGATGACCACGACGATTTTTGATGCCTCACGCGCAGGTCGGAGCAATCGGCAACACGCCCCGCAGGACTCCCAAACACCACTGGATATCCCAGAACGGTTTTTGCGGAAAACCCCGCCCCTTTTGCCGCAGGTTGGCGAATTACAGGTGGTGCGCCATTTCACCTTGCTGTCGCAGATGAATTTCTCTGTGGATACCCAGTTTTATCCCTTGGGATCCTGTACCATGAAATACAATCCGCGCATTTGTCATGTTTTGGCCAGTTTGCCCGGATTTCTCAACCGCCATCCCCTGGCCACTGAGGGGAGTGGACAAGGGGTGTTGCGCTCTCTGTACGAGTTGCAAGAGATGCTTCAAGAAATTTCTGGCATGCAAGCGGTCTCGTTGACCCCTATGGCCGGGGCGCAGGGGGAGTTTGCTGGCGTGGCCATGATTCGTGCCTATCACCGCTCCCGTGGCGATGAAGGGCGTACCGAAATGTTGGTTCCAGATGCCGCACATGGCACCAATCCAGCCACGGCTGCCATGTGCGGCTATACCGTGCGGGAGATTCCCACCAATGCCCAAGGCGATGTTGATCTCGATGCCTTGCAATTGGCCGTTGGACCGCAAACCGCTGGCCTGATGCTGACCAATCCTTCGACCTTGGGGGTGTTCGAGCGTGCGGTCGAACGCATGGCCGCTATTGTCCATGAGGCCGGCGGGTTGCTTTATTACGATGGGGCCAACCTCAATGCTGTGACCGGATGGGTCCGCCCTGGAGACATGGGATTCGATGCCGTTCATTTCAATGTTCACAAGACCTTTGCCACGCCTCATGGGGGAGGAGGGCCAGGGGCAGGGCCTGTGGGGGTGGGCAATCGATTGGCTCCGTTCTTGCCGCTTCCCGTTGTGCAAAAACAGATCCGCGACAATGGCCGCGAATGGTTTTCTTGGATGAGTGAAAAGGATCTGCCTCAAAGCATTGGCCGACTCTCCACGTTTGCTGGCAATGTGGGTATTTTGCTGCGTGCCCACATCTATTTGCGTATGATCGGTGCAGAAGGATTGAAACGGGTGGCTGAATTTGCCACCCTCAACGCCAATTATCTCATGGCCCGTTTGACTGAAGCGGGATTTGCTGTGGCGTTTCCCAAACGTCGCGCTACGCATGAATTCATCATTACCCTGAAACGTGAGGCCGACGAGTTCGGCATCTCGGCTCTGGATTTTGCCAAACGATTGCTGGATTTCGGTTTTCACGCCCCTACCATGTATTTTCCCTCCTTGGTACCCGAATGCCTGCTGATCGAACCCACTGAAACCGAAACCAAAGAAACCCTGGATCGCTTTGCCGATGCCATGATCGCCATTCGTCAAGAGGCCAGAGATTATCCACAACGTTTGCTCAAAGCTCCTCTTGCCGTGCCGGTTCCCGGCGGTGGCATCGGACGTCTAGACGCCACCCGCGCTGCGAGAAAGCCTGATTTAATCTGGAAGGAGAGTGCTGTTTTATGACCACCATTGCCCAAATTCAAGCCCGTGAAATTTTGGACTCACGCGGAAATCCTACCATCGAAGTGGATGTCACCACGGCCAACGGTTTCATGGGTCGAGCGGCTGTGCCATCTGGGGCTTCTACCGGGGCCCGTGAGGCACTGGAGCGACGCGATGGCGATATGAAGCGTTATCTTGGCAAAGGGGTTGTCAAGGCGGTTTCGGCTGTCAATAAGACCATTGCCCCTGAGTTGTCGGGCATGAACGTTTTTGCGCAACGCGCCTTGGACGCCCGCATGATCGAACTCGATGCCACCCCAGATAAATCGGCATTGGGAGCCAACGCGATTCTTGGTGTTTCGCTCGCGGCGGCCAAGGCGGCGGCTTTGGCGACTGGACAGCCCTTGTTTCGTTATTTGGGGGGCGTCAATGCCCATGTATTGCCAACGCCGATGATGAATATTATCAATGGCGGGGCGCATGCGGATAATAATGTGGATATCCAGGAGTTCATGATTCTGCCCATTACCGCCACATCCGTGGCTGAGGCGGTCCGCATGGGGGCTGAGGTGTTTCATCACCTGAAAAAGGTTTTGACCAAAAAGGGCTTGAATACCGCTGTGGGGGATGAAGGGGGTTTCGCTCCCAATCTCGCCTCCAATGAGGAGGCGGTGCAGGTCATCTTGCAGGCCATTGAAAATGCCAAATACGTCCCTGGAGAAGATATCTATTTGGCATTGGATTGCGCCTCTTCTGAGTTTTATAATGCCCAATCGCAACAATACGAACTCAAAGGGGAAGGTCGGGTCTTGAGTCGTGATGAACTGGTCGGGTATTATCAAGAATTGTGTTCGCGTTATCCCATTTTGTCCATTGAGGATGGTTGCGCGGAGAACGATTGGGAAGGGTGGCAACGGCTTACCGATACCCTGGGGGCCAAAGTTCAATTGGTGGGGGATGATCTGTTTGTCACCAATCCCGGAATTTTGGCAGAAGGGGTTCGGCAAGGGATCGCCAACGCCATTCTTGTCAAGGTCAACCAGATCGGTACGCTGACCGAAACCTTGGAGGCCGTGGAGTTGGCCAAGCAATCCGGTTATCCTTCCATCATCTCGCATCGTTCTGGGGAGACCGAGGACGTGACCATTGCCGATTTGGCCGTGGCTTTGAATGCTGGTCAGATCAAAACCGGTTCACTCAACCGTTCGGATCGCATTGCCAAGTACAATCAACTCGTGCGGATTGAAGAGTCTTTGGGAAGTGCCGCGAGGTATGCGGGAAAAAAAGCCTTTTTCAATCTTTTCCCAGGGATCATCTAAATGACCATATCTGGCGATCACTCAGGCGATGATCTCACTGGCATGGTCAAGATTGGTGTTGTGGCCAAGCAGCTTGGCATTTCCATTCGTACCATTCATATGTACGAACGCGAACGGCTGTTCATTGCCCACAAAAATCACGCAGGAACCCGTCTTTTTAGTGAAAAGGATATTGCGTGGCTGATAGAGGTGCGTAAGATGATCAAGTCCAGCATCAGCATTGCTGGCATTCGTTCCTTGCTTGCCCAGATTCCTTGTTGGGATGCGACCAAATGTTCATTTGTCTCTAGGCAGGAGTGTCCGTCGCTTAAAGATAACGATTATCCCTGCTGGAGCAATAAAAAAAGCAAATGCTTTCAATCGATTGCAATATGTCGGCAGTGCAAGGTTTATGAAATGCGGTTTCACATTCGCGATTTCAAGCGGCACATGATGGTTTCCATGCGGCCCGATCAAAATAGTCCACGGCCTGATGGTGTGACGGATAACGATTCATTGTGAGAAAAAATGGAAAAAAACGAGCCATCCCTTTCTGAAGAACTGCCATCTTTAACGCTCCCCCCTGTGGACAAGGGAGAGGATTGGATGGAACGCATGGAGGCCAATCGTGCTTTGGAACGTCAGGTTCTGGAGCGATTGTTGCAAACATCGCTTGACGAACAAAAGAGATCCAGACGTGGAAAAAATTGGTTTCGTTTATTTTTGGTTCTCTATTTATTGGCACTTTTGTGGCTTGGTAATGCGGATGAAATTAATTTCAATACGATGTCGATCAAGCATAAGCATGTTGCTGTTGTGGATATGCGTGGTGTCATCATGGAGGGGATGCCCTCTGGGGCCAACATGGTCAACAAGGGGTTGAAGGAGGCGTTTGAGCATCCCGACACGGAAGGGGTGATTCTGCGCATCAACAGTCCTGGCGGCAGCCCGGTTCAGGCGGGACAGATTTATGATGAGGTCATGCGTTTGCAAAAACGCTATGCGGAAATGCCTTTGTATGCGGCTTTGGAGGATTTTTGTGCCTCTGGTGGTTATTATGTGGCCTCTGCTTTTCCGAAGATCTATGCAGACAAGGCCTCTTTGGTTGGTTCCATTGGTGTGATGATGCAGAATTTTGGCTTTCAGCAATCCCTAGAAAAACTGGGTGTGGAGAGTCGCACCATGACTGCTGGTAAGAATAAGGCCTTTCTGGATCCGTTTGGCCCGATGAATCCGAGTGAGAAACAGCATGCTCAGGGCTTGCTGAACCGCATCCATGAGCAGTTTATCAAGGCGGTTGAAGCCGGTCGTGGCGACCGTCTTAAGGCGGGACGGGATGAGCTGTTTCAGGGGTTGATCTGGACCGGTGAAGATGCGGTGAAACTTGGATTGGTCGATGGTTTGGGTTCTAGTGCCTGGATCGCCCGGCAGTTGATCAAAAACGAACGTATTGTGGATTTCACCCATAAGGAAGATTTTTTTACCCGCGTCTCCAAAGGGATGGCCGGAACCTTGATGAACGTTTTGCCGGTTGGCGAGATGTCGGGGTGGCAATGGCGTTAACTTTTTTTGTTATGATTGATGTTTTTATGTGAGTTACCATACCAACCTACTCACTCCGCTTTTATCCCCCCGTTCCATGGCCATTGTGGGGGCTTCCCGCCATGCGGAGAAGTTGGGATATACCTTGCTGGCCAACGCCTTGTCGAGCGGTTTTGCTGGACCGGTTTATGCCGTCAACCCCAATGGCGGGGAAGTTTTGGGGCAAACGTTACTGCAAAGCTTGACCGCATGTCCGCGTGGGGTGGATTTGGTGGTGCTGGCTGTTCCGGCGTATCAGGTTCTGGAACAGGCAAAACTGGCCATGGGGCGTGGATGCGGGGCTTTGGTGGTGGTGACTGATGGTTTTGGTGAATTGAACCCAGAAGGTGCCAAACAAGAGGTCATCCTGGCCAAAATTTGTCAGGACCGAAACGTTCTCCTTCTGGGGCCCAATTCCCTGGGCGTTCTTCATCGTCAATTGGGGATGAACGCCTCTTTGACTTTGGCGTTTCCACCGGTTGGCGGAATTGCTCTGCTCTCTCAATCGGGTGCCATGGCTGCAGCTGCTCTGGACTGGATGGTCTCGCGCAATCTGGGCATCTCCAAAATGATTAGCCCAGGTAACGAAGCGGGCATCACCATGGCTCACGCCATGACCTTCCTGGCCCATGATCCCGATACTAAGGTGATTGCTTGCTATCTGGAGCGAATCATCGATGGGGCTGGTTTTCTCAAAGCTGCCACGGAAGCCTCGCGCAACAAGCCGGTCGTGTTGTTGTTGGGCGGCCACAGTGCGTGGCGTGAACATCAACTGAATGACTCCATTCTCTCTCCAGCGGTTTTTGCGGCAGCTTGCGACCGCACGGGCATTATTCAAACCCCCAATTTTCAAACTTGGCTGGACGTCATGATGACGTTGTCTCGCTCGATTCCGCCAGATGGTTCCCGCGTGGCTGTCATCACCAATGGGTTGGGGCCGGGATTGTTGACCGCTGACATGCTGGAGCATCATGAACTGACCTCGGTGGGCCTTTCTCCCGCATTGATTGCGACCTTGCACCCCATGTTGCACCAATGCAGCATTTTGCATGGCCCTCTGGATCTGTGTGGTATTGCCACTCCTTCGCACTTTCGTGCTACCGTGGAGGCTGTCAGACAGGATGAACAAATCGATGCCATCCTGACTGTGGTGACACCGCAACCCCTGACTCGTCCAGAGGAAATCGCGCAGGCCCTCCTTGCGGAATCGGGAAAACATAAACCCCTGTTGACCGTCTGGATGGGCGGTGAACATATCCGTCATGGCGCGGCCACAATGGATCAGATGGGTGTGGCCAATTTCCCTACGCCAGAACGGGCCGCTGCCGCCATGTCCGCACTGGACCATTACGGACGCTGGCGACGACGCGGCCCTAGAATTATCTCTGGATTTACCGTCAACCGTAGCCGGGTTGGACGATTGTTGCAGCGCAATCAGGTTTTGAACATGCGACGCCTCAACGATCTGGAGTCTAAACAGATCCTCCACGCCTATGGTATTCCCATTCCCAGTGGGGAGAAGACCACTACCGTGAATGAGGCCCTGGAAATGGCTGAACGGCTTGGGTATCCAGTCTCCTTACATTTGCTCTCTCCAGAACTCCATTTGGCTCATGATATGGCAAGCCGCTTGGTTCATGTCACCGGCCCTCAAGGGGTGCAAGATGGCTTTGATCTGCTTACGCTTCGGTTTGCCAAACGGGTGCCAGACGGGCAACTCGACGGGGTGTTTGTGGAAAAAAACGTGGCCCATGGTCATCTCATACGCATGGGCATGCATCGCGATGAACAATTTGGCCCTCTGCTTTATGTGGGCATGTGTGATCCTTCGTCACCAGATGAGACCGTTTATCAACTGGCTCCCATCACCAGCGAGGAGTCCTTGATCATGCTGCGTAGCGTCTGCCGACACCACACCAAAGGCGACCCGTGTGCCATGATGAATGAAAACGAATGGCTCGGTGTGGCAGAGGTGCTGCAACGAATAGGGCAGTTGGCAACCGATTTTTCTGTCATCCGCCGTATTGAAATCAATCCGCTCATCATTCGTCGAGCGGGTTTGCCACCGGTTGCCACGGAATGCGTCATTGAGTTAAGGAGTGAGGCATGCCCCGTTCTTTGACCATCGAAGACCCCCAATGGCCAACTCGTTATGCCAAAATGGTTGCCTCGGCCAAAGCCGCAGTACAGCGTATCAAGCCGGGACAACGGGTCTTTTTGGCCACTGGAGCGGGTGTTCCTCAGGCCTTGGTGCGAGCCATGATTCAGGATCGTGCCCGTCTGGCGGATATTGAAATCGTGATTCTTTTTGTGGCAGGGGATCTCCCCCTTGCCATGAAAGAGCTGTCCGACACCTTTACACTGAATACCTTTTTTGTCGTGGATAATGTTCGTTCCATGGTGCAGGCGGGTTTGGCCGATTATACCCCCATCCATATGTCGGACATCCCCCGTCTTTTTGCCAGCGGACATCTGCCCTTGGATGTGGCGATGATTCAGGTCGCCCCCCCTAGTATGGATGGTAACGTTAATTTGGGCGTCTCTGTGGATGTGGTCCGTTGTGCCACGGAAAACGCCACATTGGTCATGGCGCAAGTCAATTCACGCATGCCGCGCACCCATGGGGATTCCACTTTGTCCATTTGGGATCTGGATCTGTTGATTCCGGCAGAGGAACCTTTGCCAGAAATGATCCTACCCACACCGGATGAAACGATGGAGCGGATTGGTCGCAACATTGCCGCATTGGTGCCTGATGGTGCCACGTTGCAAATGGGGATTGGTCGCGTGGCTCAGTTGGCCATTCAATATTTAACCGGGAAGAAAAATCTGACGGTCCACACGGAGATGATCTCGGATTCTATTCTTGATCTCATGGCCTCTGGTGCGATTTCGAGTCAGGAGAAATCTCCTGATGCCGTTCAAGTGGTTACCAGTTTTGCCCTGGGAAGTCGTAGACTCTATGATGCAGTACAGGATTCTTTACTGTTTTCCTTTCGTCGTACCGAATATATCAATGATATTGGCACCATTGCCCGTCAACAACGCATGGTGGCCATCAATAGCGGGTTGCAAATCGATTTGACTGGTCAGGTGTGTGTGGACTCCTTGGGATCGCAGTTTTATTCGGGGATTGGGGGGATTGTTGATTTCAACAGCGGGGCCACGGCTGCGGTGGATGGTCGGGCCATCATTGCCCTTCCTTCTACGGCCCGTAAGGGCAAGGTGTCGCGTATTGTCTCTCGTTTGACGCCGGGGGCTGGAGTGGCTTTGAATCGGGGGGTGGTTCATTTTGTGGTCAGTGAGCATGGAACCGCCTATCTGTTTGGTAAAACCATTCAGGAACGTGCCCTTGCTTTGATTGGCATCGCCCATCCTGATTTTCGGGTGCGTCTGTTGAAACAGGCGATCAAACTGGGTTATGTGCGCCCGGAAATCGGCGAGGTGAATGGTCAAATTTGGGTGGGGGGGCGGGAGTTGCGCACCTCCATGGTGCTGGAGAGTGGACAACTGATTACCTTCCGCTCCTCACGCCCCACCGACTGGAAGGCCGTGAAAAAAATGCTTTATTCTCTTTCCGAGGGTACGGTTTACCGACGTTTCATGAGCCATGTCAGACGATTTCCATTTAATAAATTAAAAAACTTCACCTTTATTGATCAAAGACGGGATGTGGTGGTGGTTGGGGTGGTGGCGGATGACAAAAATGAACGGATTGTCGCCATCGGTGGGTATAATGTTGCCGAAGATGCTACCAACCAAGCTGAGGTGGCCTTTTTGGTGAGGGATGATTGGCAGGGGCAGGGCATCGGAACCTTCATGATGCGTCATTTGGCCAACGTCGCCCGTAATGCTGGCCTAGCCGGTGTAACCGCTGAAACCCTCACTGACAATCGTCCCATGCAGGCCGTGTTGGAAAAATGCGGCTTTGCCGTTCGTACCCGTATGGATGGCGAGACCGTTCACTTTGATATTGATTTTTGATTGGATACGAGAAAGAGATCCAAACATGGGTATCCAGCAACAAAAAATGCCCGGAGTTCTCATTTGAATGCCTCTGGATCACCCGCGATCTGACGAGCAGTGCGCTCCAAGGATGCTTCCCATTCTTCCTCGGAGATTACTGGCTCCAAAGGGTCGCTATGCCATCTCACACTGTTTTTGAGTTCCAGGGGTGGTTGTCTTCTTTTTTTGGGTTGGGCAAGCGGAATCCTGTTTGGTTGATCCACCACCACAACCACCCTTAAGCGTTCTCCAGGAGGCGGCCCGGAAAGCCATTCGATTTTTCCTTGGTCTACAATTGCTTCATAGCTTTTTAGCATGGGTTTTCTCCTTATAAAGCCATCTTCGGTTGTTTGCTGTTCTTATCTGCGTTTGATTGCCAGAAACCATGACTCCAACTCTCGACAGGCAGTTCGGACTAACACATCGATCCTTCCACCTTCGCGGCATAGATCTAGCAATCGCTCTTTAATGATCAAAAGATTTTCAGCATCCTGGTCATGCAATACTATAAACTGATAATTCGGCGTTACATTCGTTTTAAGTTTTTTGAAAGCTGTTTTTCCAAATCCTGCATCGACACTCGGTCTTCAACAGCCACGTCATCTATTCCATGGATCGTCTTATGATCGGAGGTGCAAGCATTTATATTTGCTCTTTTCTTTTTTCTCTGGCACTATTGTCCCAAACTTGCAGTTCTATCCAAAAGCAAGTGGCAAATTTCTATACGTAATCCGTGCGAAGACTGATTGACAATGGCGCATTCTGTGTACTCTCGCTCACTATATTAGATTTATTATGTCAGAAATTGAATCCAAAGAAAAATTTATCTCCTTCATCGACATCATCGGCTTCAAGTGCCTTGTATCCAATGCTGAATCTGGTTCGGGTTTCACCCTAGATGAAATTGCAGAGCTTCAAGAATGTCTCGATTCCCCCTCCGAACGTGAGCAGCTCGAAACATATGGTCCGCCCTGTTGCCCTGAGAGTCGCTATATTGCACGGAATATAGATTTCCGTCTAACGCAAATTTCCGATTGCGCCGTCGTTTCCACCGAAATCTCTCCTGCGGGGGTTATCAATCTCATCAATCATTGTTGGGGGGTCGTCTTCAGACTCCTGCAAAAGGGAGTCATGTGCCGTGGGTATATTAGCAAAGGCCCTATATACCATTCGACTAGAAATTTTATCGGTTCTGGATACCAGAATGTCGTTGAAGCAGAAAAGCAAGTCGCAGTATTCAAGCGCACCGCCGATGAACGAGGAACACCCTTTGTCGAAATCGACCCATCCGTTTGCGATTATATATCTAATTGCGAAGATGCCTGTGTTAAAAAAATGTTCGGGCGGATGACGGCAAGCGATGGTGACGGTGTAGCTCTATTTCCGTTTAAGCGACTATCGCATTCGTTCATTGTCGGTGGATTTGGACTGACGTTCGATCCAAACAAGGAGAAGCACGCGAACGACAACCTGCGCAAGATGATTCACGATTTGTGTAATCGTGTGGAGGCTTTAGTCGATGCATCGAATACCGACGCCATGCGTAAGGCTAACCACTACATCGACGCACTGAAAAAGCAACTCGACCTTTGCGACCAAACCGACGAAATGATCGACAAACTCTGTTCTCCGCTTCTGGTGCGAAGACTGACGTGAGACAGATAATATGACAAAGCCGGTTTTGCCATTGCCTGTAAGCTGTGGAAGTTGCTTGATGAGGTTATTCAGGCTTTGGAGGTTGATACCAATTTGCCAGAAGAGGTCTAGTCAACGCCGATGATCGATGAAGAGTCCAATCCTTTTGAGTGACATCGAATACTTGGAGGAATTGCTAAACGTATTGTTACGAAAAAGACAGCGGTATAACGTTCTTTTGAGTATATCTTGATGGGGAATGGCGATTTCACGCCAAGGTTTGAGAGTCATTCTTTCACTCCTTTTCCAATATGCGACGGATGCCATTCAGAAAAACATTGAAGCTGTGCGAGAGGTTGTGATGTGGATCCACCGCCATCACCTTACCCAATGCACGGGAACCTGCGACTTTCTGGTAGGTTGGTGCCAATCTACTGAGTTCCTGCAAAGGATTGCCCAGAGCGTCTGGATTGCGATACTTGCGCCTGTTTTGTTGGGTGGCTGCTCCAGATGCGTTCATGGCTGTTGCTACTGCAGCCAAGTCGCCCAGAAACCATGACTCTAACTCTCGGCAGGCAATTCGGACCAACACATCGTTCCTTCCACCTTCGCGGCATAGATCCAGCAATCGCTCTTTAATGATCAAACAATTTCCAGCATCCTGGTCACGCAACACTATAAACCGACAATCCGGCACTGTCCACGCTTTAAGTTTTTTTGAAAGCTGTTTTTCCAGATCCTGCTTACCTTCAAATACAATAAAGCAAAGTGTGATATGATCAGGAAGAAGTCGTGGCAGCAACTCCTGGAGCAAAGCCTTGGCGGATAATTCTTCCAAAAATATGACTAATTGCATAATTAAGGCTCCACACCATGAAAGAATCCCTGTTTCCAAAGGTAGCCCATTTTGTCGCCATTTTCCATGAAAGCAACAAGTTGCTGGTCATCTCTCGCTCTTTGAATCTGGGTGTATCCCTGCTTTTTAGTGAGCCAGAAAACTTCATCAATCGTCATTGCATTGAGGAAGTCAGGTGAATGGGTAGAGACAAATACTTGGCCTCCCTGGTTGGCATAAGCACGAAATTCTTCTGCCAATTCAATAAGCAATGAAGGATAAAGTTGATTCTCTGGTTCCTCGACGCACAATAGAGGATGTGGTTTTGGATCGTGTAAAAGAGTTAGGTAGGCCAACATCTTGATCGTGCCATCGGATACGTAACGAGCAAGAAATGGATCCTCGAATGCTTGATCCTGAAAGCGGAGCAATACTCGCCCCTCTTCAGTAGTTTTGGCATCCACCTGAGAAATTCCGGGAATCCTCTGCGCCAGTTTTGTCAAAATTTGATCAAAAATTTTACGATGTCGTGTGTAAAGGAACTGGATCATCAGGGAAAGATTCTCCCCTTCTGTGGATAAATGTTCTGTATATCCCGTCTCCTGTTCAGTGCGAGCGCGGTTAATGTGGAAATCGGAGACATGCCAGTTTTCAATCAGATTACCCAACTCTTTGACCACCGGGAAACGTTCAAATTGCGCCAATCCTTTAATGGCAAGGATGTCCGGTGATTTCAGCGTCTGTTGCTCCCGTTTGAGGAGACGAATATCTTTAACCTTCTCCAGTTCATTGGTCACGGCATAGCCGGTTCCTCTGTGAAAATCGAGGAAATGCCACGGTTGGCCATGACGACCACGACGATATTTTAAAATTTCTCGGCTGACTACTGTGATACCATCCTGTTCGTCTATGCTGAGAAAATATGTGGCAAGGGGGCCGTCATTCTTGATGCGAAATTTCAATTCAATTTCGATCTCTCCTTCTGCACCACGGCTACGTACCTCTCGAAACCCCCGATTACCACCCATTTTGGCTAGAGCTGTGTGAATATTGCTAAAAAAAGCCTCTCGTAGAAACCCAAAGACATTGAATAAAGTGGACTTACCAGTTCCGTTGGCACCAACCAGGATGCAAAATCGAGGGATATCTTTTAATTCAATATCTTGGAAGCATTTGAAATTTTTTAGTCGTATGGATTCAATCTGCATAACGTGTCTTCCTGCAAATCTAGTTGTCGTTGGGTGTCGAGAGGCGTCTTCTGTTTGCGCATTCTGAATAATCAATTTTAGCAGGTTTTGAGTCTAGCCACCAACCGTATGAGTTTGACCCGATATCTCTGAGAATGGTCGAAAAATGGTGAAACGTCAGAAAGATAAAAAATGATTTGGAATAATCGAGAATATGCGCTATCCTTACAGATGGTTTCCATGCTTCGGGGGGATAATATGAACACGATTGTTCAAATGATGGAAAATATTCCGTTTTTTGCGGTCTTTACTGCCAGTGAAAAGCAACTTTTGGCAGAGCATGGCCATTGTTTTGAATTATTCAAAAATGGCGAGGTCATTATTCAGGAGGGCGATACACAAGATTCTTCCCTGTTTATTATCCTGACTGGAGCCGCTTTTGTCCGCAAAGATGAATATCCAGAGCATATCATCGCCTATCTGGAGACCGGCTCCATTATCGGGGAGGCGGCCTTTCTGGTTGGTGGTCGTCGCCGGATGGCCAGTGTCGTAGCCCAGGGATTGGTGAACGTCTTTAAACTTGACCAGAACGCCATGGAACAGTTTGATTGCTCATTTCAACTCAAACTCACCAAACAGTTGGTGGTGATCATCGTTGAACGCCTGGAAAAGATGAACGAGGCCTTGGCGGAAATTATGGGTTGAATCGTGGATTGATGGTTAATATTTGACGATCATTCCACTCTGTCGTTCTTGCTTCTGATAGCGGTCTCGATCCTTCTCAGCCTCTTTGCTTGTATTGTAAACGCCTAACAAAACACGCATAACGGGTTGTCCATTCGCCCCTAGTGACTGTTTAATCCGTGCTGGATAACCCTTGGCTTTCAATTTGACCAGCAAAGCATCTGCCCCGGCTTTGTTATTGGTGACAGCTACCTGAACGGCAAAGCTTGGTTTACCATTGGTTGTCGTTTGAGTGTTAGAAGCTGTTTTTTTGGTGTTAGCAGAAGCGTCTGGTAAAGGAGTGGGTGGTTTGGCCACTGTTGCAGTCGGAGTATTCGGGGTTGTTTTTTTGACTTTTGTTGCTGGTTGTTCAGCCAGCAGAACAGACAATGGAAAGGGTTCCGTACTCTTTGCGTTGAGAAATGGCCATGGTTTGGAAGTTTGAAAAATCATTTTCTGCCATTGTTCATCATTCTCTCGCAAGTTGCGAGTCAATTGTGGAAGCTCCTGATTGGGATTCTTTGCTCCCAGAGGATCCAAACCCAAGGTGGCGTACAGACGACCTACCGCACTTTGATAACGGGCATAGGATTCATACTGCTTGATGTGACCCAAGGCCGACGAGGCGACGGTCTGGACATAAGCCAATTGACTGTCAAGCCCCAAAGTGCTGCGATTGGCGGTGTGGTCTTGTAAACGTTTCCGCGTTTCATTCTCGGTTATGATGCTTTGCAGATTGGCCCGCGCCGAACGGTACTCATGAAAGGCGATGCGAATTTGGCTCAATATGGCCATATGCATCACCAAACGCCGCATCTGAATCACCTTTTCCCGACTGTCGGATAAATTGAGCGGTTGTGACCCAGTCAGAGTGCGCAATAAATTCCAACTCATCCGGGCACCGGCCTGCGCCCAGTGCTGATAAATCAAAAAAGAGTTGCTGTCATAATTTTTGGATACGTCAAATTCCAGACCAGGAAAAAGACGTGCAATTGTCTTGCGTGTTTCATCGGCTTCAATGCGGGCCTGATACTGTTCAATCCTTAACTCTGGTCGAGATGAAAGGGCCATCCTCTCCAACGCTTCAATCGACATGGATAACTCCCACGCCCCGCCCAGAGGAACGCTGTCATCCACAAGCTGATAAGGCACACCTGGAGGCAGATTGATCAATACCGCCAACTCCTCTTTGGCGATGGCCAGTTCATCACGGGTTTTTTCCATTTGGCGTACAATATCCATCAAGCCAAGTTGGAATTGCAGTGCGTATACGGGGGAGCGCAACTGTTCGCGTTCGGTCTTGCGAGACAATTCGGCGGCCTGTTCGGAGGCCTTCATGATCACCGTGATTTCTCGATTCAACCATTCCGCCGAGGCCGCTTTCCAGAAGGCTAAACGGACATCCTTGAGCAGATTATGGGTCGCCTTGCGTCGTTGTTCGGCCTGGATTAATTGCTTGTTGCCCTCCTGTCGCGCATAAAAATAGCTCACGCCAAAATCCAACAGATTCCAACTCATGGTTAAATCCGTCGAACTTGTGGTGGTTTCGCGAGAGATGGAGGGGTCTGTGGAGATCATCCCGCTACTTAAGGATTGGCTGACCGAAGAGGTGTCTTTGGAGCGGGAAGAGTATCCGGCTGCCATCGTCATCTTTGGTAGCATATCCAGCCGAATGACCTCCTCTTCATTTTTTGCCAAAACTTCTTCCAATCGTTTGACGCGCAAATCCAAATTGTACTGAATCGCCCGCGCCATGGCTTCATGCAAGGTCAAAGGACCATTCAGTGCCGCTTGTCCTTTGAATAAAAGTTCCTGATCCTGCCGCGCTAGCGATTCCTGTTCATCTGGTGTGATGGCGGGAATGGTTATTGCGCACCCTGCAATCAGAGCGATCCCCGCAACGCTCAATAGGAAACGAAACAGGATTTTCAAAGCAGTTTACTCTTGAAGTATGGTTGCAGGTTAATTCATGTGAAATAAATAAGCATAAATCATGCCAAATTTTTATTAATGGCGGTTGATCCGTTCATCGATGTTGTTGTCTGGTTCAAAAATCCTGCGCCGACACGGAAGACCGGGCAATTCGGCATGTATTTGTTCCATAATGCGATATTGAAAATTCGGAATTCAAAGCTTTTGGTCCAGCCTTTTTTGGGTCCACAAATGACGGGATCCTGTTGGCGAAAGGTATCGGCAAGGCTGTTCAGCATGAGGGGATCCAAAGATTCGATGCCAATTAAGGCATAATAGCGCATGGATTTGGAGGGAATCCCACGATCCAGGCCAAGGTAAACGAGGCTATCCCTGAATTTTGGGGATAGATGTTGCTTCATGATTGACCCAGAAAGCATTTTATCGGAAAATGAATTCATTGAATTTATTCGTTTTTCTTGAGGAATGGTCGAGTTTTCTGGATCTTTCACCTCAATCAGCCAATACTGATTCTGCCATTCCACCACAAAATCCACTGCTTTCATATGATGGCTCAAGCCATGTTCCAGGCTATCCAGTTTGATGACCGATACAGCTTTTGAAAAATCAAAATATAGGTCATTCTCTCTCCATTCTTCCCGCTCGATAATCATTTGGAGTCTACTCCAAGTGACCGTTTGATTTCAAGATCATAGATTCGGAGATTTTCCTCGGCGATTCTGTTTGGGGAGATATCTGTGTATCTGAAACAGGCATTGGCCTGAACACCATTTTCCTCTGAAGTGTCCAGGGAAAAATAGGTGACAGGCGTCTGTTGCTTCTGGTAGTCTAACTCTTTGAGGAAAGCATAATCATGGGTTGCAACAAATATTTGAATACCCCGGTTCGCCAACATGATCAGAATGTTGCTAACGTGTTGCATCAAGGATGGATTCATGTTGGCTTCCGGTTCATCCCAAAATAGTGTCGTACCTTTTTGAATGGAACCATTGCGTATTAGTTGCCAGATCAACGCCAATTTGCGAAATCCTTCAGAAACCAAGGACATTTCAATATCTGAATGCAGCGATTGAAGATAAAATTTTTCTCCTTTTATAATGACTTCCCCATGAATCAGTTTTGGAATAATCTCTAAAATTTCTAAGAACCCTTTTGGAATATTTTTAAGTCTTGGGAAATAAGCCAATCTCAACATGTCTGGATAAAGTTCATCAAATTCAAGTTCATATTTATCATAGAGAGAAATGAATCCTGGTGCAAAAGATAGCATTTCTTTGACTGGAATATAAACAGGAGAACTAAGTTTAAAAGAAAACGTCGGGCTGGAAAGTATGGGCGACTTAGACCAAGATATATTGTTAGTGTTGCCGTTCCACTCAAAAAAAATATTTGTATTATTTGAATCATTCTTGCGTGTTGTTAGGCGCATGATATCTTCAGATTCTGGTCTAAATACATTTATTATTTTTTTCATCAATGGATCCCCTTTTACATACCCAGACGCCAGAATGCAATACATCAGCTTCAAAAGATGAGTCTTTCCAGTCCCATTAGCACCGACAAAGACGTTGATCCCAGGAGAAAGATCGATATCCAGCGATTCAAAAACGGTAAAGTTGGTCAACTCCAGTCGGGTAAACATCATTCGTCTCCTTATAACAGCCTGCCTTTACCAAGTCCCTTTGATCAATTTTCCCCAGGATAAAATGCTCAAAGCATGAAGTATACGGATAAAGGGTCGTGCGCGCAAATAGCACAAGCACACTCCTAGGAGGATCTGGGATTGTAAAAAAAACTGTCTACCTGACAAGTAATTGAGATGCTTCAGTTAAAAAAAATGTCACAACAGGAGTGACAGTTAAATTAACCAATTGATAACAAAAAAATAATTCCATTTTTTTATATTGGCGTATATATTGCATTTTTTTAAGTAGTTGAAATATTAATAATTTTGCTAGGAGTCCAAAAGCCATGAATCTTTGGTCACGGATCACTCATTTTTTCTCCAACCTGTTTTTCCGAACTGGGAATGCGCCTAACCCCGGAAAAATTCACCCAAAACCAGCTCAGGCATGGAGATCCAAGCTGGCTTTGCGTTTGGAGAAGCGATTGATGTTCGATGCATCGGGAGTCTTGACTGCTTTGGCAGCTCTCCATCATGACCCGCATGGAGGGGACGGAGGACACGATGGTGGACATGACGGTGACCATGCCTCTTTCCCACCGCCCGTCCCAGATGCGGCTACGCCATCTCCACGCGAAATGATCTTCATCGATCCCACAGTGGAAAATTATCAGACACTGATCAAAGATATTCCACAAGATGCCCAAGTGGTCATTCTTGATCCCCACAAGGATGGCGTGGAACAGATCAGTGCGGCACTAAAAGGCCATTCAGGCGTTGATGCCGTGCATATTGTCTCGCATGGCAGTGCTGGATATCTGGCACTGGGGGGATCCGAACTCGATGTCGTCAATCTGGAAGACCATACCCAAGCCTTGCAGGATTGGGGCGCGGCCTTGTCGGAAAAGGCCGACATCATGATTTATGGATGCGATATCGGAGCCGGATTGACTGGTGGGGCCTTTGTTTCCCGTTTGGCAGAACTGACCGGCGCAGATGTGGCCGCATCCAATAACCTCACTGGAGCCGCCGATAAAGGGGGCGACTGGATCCTGGAGGTCCATCATGGTGCCATTGACACCAACACCTTCCTTTCAACGACAGCTCGATTGGAATATCACGACATTCTCCCCTCTGCCGATCCCATTATCAGCAATCTGCATGGCGACACTGTGGCTTATGCAGAAGGCAATGGGTCTGTTGTTATCGATCAGGGAGGAAACGTGGTCGTCACCGATGGCGATTCTGTGAATTTCGACGGTGGAGCCTTGACGGTCGCCATCGGTGTCAACCGGGATCCAACCGAAGATTTTCTCTCCATCCGTAATCAGGGCAGTGGCGCGGGACAAATCGGCATCGCGGGAGCCAATGTCACTTATCAGGGGACGGTCATCGGCACCTTCTCCGGCGGCAGTGGCACCAATGATCTGGTCGTTTCCTTCAACGCCAACGCCGATCCTACGGCGGTTTCGGCCTTGTTGAAAAATATCACCTATACCAATTCCGACACCAACAACCCCACTGCATCCACCCGTAGCATCGCCTTTTCTATGACCGATGGCAGTGGTGGAACCTCGTCCACATCAACCGCCAGTGTGGTGGTGACTGGTGTCAACGATGCCCCCACGATTATCGCAGGCAGCACACTGAATTATACGGAAAACAACCCGGCAACCGTCATTGACAACACCATCACCATTGCCGACGTGGATGATACCAACCTGGAAGGCGCGACCATTTCCATCAGTTCAAATTATCAAGCCGGTGCCGATATCTTGACCTTCACTAACACCGCCAGCATTACCGGTTCATGGAGTGCCGGCACCCTGACCTTGACCGGAACCGACTCCAAGGCCAATTACCAAACTGCACTCCGTAGTGTTAAATACCAAAACACGGGTGACGCCCCAACAACCACTGCTCGTACAATCTCCTTTCAGGTCAATGATGGAACGACGCTCAGCACGGCTGCAACCGCCACCGTCAATGTGACCTCGGTTAATGACGCCCCAATGTTGACCGGAACCGAATGGTATTTGCCTGAAGTCTTGCCTACAGATAGTGCCAATACTGGAATGGTCCTCTCAACTCTGCTGTCTTCCGGCATCACCGATGCCGATGCCTCCCCTCTGGGAGGAGTCGCCATTATTTTTAAGAGCAATACCGGTCTCGGCAAATGGCAATACCGCATCGATGGCGGAGCCTGGGCCAATATACCGGGTGGACTGAATGTCAATAACGCCTTTCTATTGAAATCCTCTGATGAAATTCGTTTCCAACCGGACGGGACAACGGGTAGTGGTCAACCCTATTTGACCTTTTACGCCTGGGATCGCACCTCTGCCAACGTCGCTGGTGACAAGGTCGATGCCTCTGCACGCGGTGGAGTGACCGAATTCAGCACAGCATCTGGGACCATCAAAGCCACCATCAATCTTGCCCCGATTCTGGATAACTCCGGCACGGTCAATATGATCACCATCACAGAGGATACGATCTCTGCTGGCCAAACTGTCAGTGCTTTGGTGGGACCAATCATTACAGATACTCGTTACATGAACGAAACACTTGTGGATGCGATTGCCATTCAAAGTTTGACCACGGATAATGGCAGTTGGCAGTTTTCCATTAATGGTGGAACCTCCTGGACCGATGTTGGTGTGGTTTCTGCGGATCAATCCCTTTTATTGAGGCAAACAGATCTTATTCGTTTTCTGCCAGATGGCTTCAATCCGCCCAACGATGCCGCACCTGGAAGCGTGAATTTTACCTTTGTGGCCTGGGACCAAACCGGACAATCCGCTACATGGGCTGCAGGCAGCAAGGTTTCTACTGTCACCAGAGGCAATGCTACTCCCTTCTCAAGCAATGTGGAGACCGTTAGTATCTCCATCACCAACGTCAATGATGCCCCAGTCTTGACAGTCGTCAATCCAGTTCTGCCAGACATCATGCATACCGATACCGCCAATCCGGGTGTGTTGGTTTCTACACTGGTCGGAACCTCCATCAGCGATGTGGATGCTGTCACCACTCCTCTGGAGGGAATCGCTATTTATACCGTCAACAGCGGCACAGGCGGTGGTTTTTGGGAGTTTTCCACGGATAACGGCACAACCTGGACATCAACGGGTACGGTTAGTTCTCTTCAGGCTCTGTTGCTACGCCCACAGGATAAAATCCGTTTTCAACCCAATGTGCTTAATTCCTCCGATTCGGCCAGCTTCAACTTTTATGCCTGGGACCAAACCCAAAATCTTGGTGGTCAAGGGACCAAAACCGATGTCACAACCCGTGGCGGAACCACGGCCTTTAGTTCAACCGGCGATATGGCCACCATCCGCATTAACGTGGCTCCCACCCTGGATGCAACGGCCACTCCCGCTTTTCCCACCATTACCGAGGATAATACCGCCAATGTTGGCGTGACGGTCTCCACCTTGCTGGGTGGAAATAGCGATATCGATGTAGGAGCTTCCAAAGGTATCGCCGTGTATGGCCGCGTCAGCGGCAATGGCACTTGGCAATACAATACCGGCAGTGGATGGAACGCCGTTGGGGCTGTCAGTGGAACCTCTGCCTTGTTGTTGCGGGATACGGATCAAATCCGTTTCGTTCCCAATGCCATCAAGGCCACCTCAGGCAGTATCTCCTTTTATGCCTGGGATCAAACCAGCGGCACTTTTGGCACCAAAGTAAACGTCTCGACACGGGGAGGAACCACGGCATTCAGCAGTACCGGTGACTCAGCCGGGATTATTGTCACGGAAATCAATGACGCCCCAACCCTCTCCGCTGGTGCAACCACCCTGACCTTTGTCGAGGGCAACGCACCTACCGCAGTTAACAATGTCCTCTCTTTGACCGATATCGATGACGTCAATTTGGCTGGAGCCACGGTTCAGATCACTGGCAATTATCTCGCCAGTGAAGATATTCTCGCTTTTACCAATCAATCCGGTATAACCGGTTCATGGAACGGAATTTCCGGCACCATGACTTTGTC
>JADFYY010000030.1 GCA_015232825.1 Magnetococcales bacterium | reverse complement strand
GGGCCTGGGCGACCACCGAAACCCAAACGAGTCATGCCAACTGACCTGTGTTACGCCACTGTCCGTAAAACCCGCAAAAAAGGGCGTGTCGTGGAGGTCAATCGGACGGTAGTTTTCGGTTCAATGGTATTGTTGGTTCTGTGGTTGCTGCGTTCGACGGTCAGTTTTTTTATCAACACATCGTTTGTTGAACGTCTCAACGCTACTGATCGTGGACAGAATGCCAGGAAAGCACGCAAGAGCTATTGTTTTTCAAAAAACTGGGCGATGCATAATGCAATGACATGTTTTGTGGTGTTCAGTTATAATTTTTGCTGGCCCGTGCGAACACTGCGCACCAAGGGCGGAAATGGGAAATGGGAACCCCGAACACCAGCCATGGCTGCTGGCCTCGCTGACCATGTTTGGACCGTTCATGAGTGGATTTCATTTCCATCCAGACCGATTAGGTTAACGTAAGGCACCACCGAAATTTTGTGGGTAGGAGTTTTTGGGCGACCAACCATACGTCTGAATTGAGTCAACTCCAGGTCGCTCAGTGGTGGATTGTCCAGATCCAGCATGGCTGCAGCGGTAATGGCCGCATCTTCCTCTGGAGTTGGCATTTCAATTCTCATTTTTTGAGCCGACATAACGAGTCACCTCTCTTGCGTTGGCTTTACGCAGGCTGATGATCCGACGATCATTCAGAAGATCCACAAACACAACAACGTGTACACGATTTCCAAGTGTCGCTAGGGCAACCTGCCTGACTTCCCCATAATCATGTCGGGTATCTTCCCAAATCAAGGCATGCTCCCAATCCAGATGAATGGCATCAATCAGGGAAAGCCCGTGCTTTTCCTGATTGATGGCATCCTTGGAGGGGTCGCAAATCATTTTCATACCACATAGCGTAGTAACAAAAATACAGGAAAGCAACCATGAAAAGCCTCGGCGACATCATTCTGCCAAATTCGATCCAATGGACCAACCGCTACGAATGGGCACCTGTCGCTGTCGAAACCACCCGCACCCTAGGCGGATCCAATGTGGTGTGGTCGTCCCCATTGGTTGGTGGGCGGCCTATCGATCTGGAAGCGGAAGGCGACGTCGCTTGGTTGGACAGCAATCAGGTGGAAGCAATCTATGCCATGGCCGTACAACCTGGAGGTGTTTTCACCCTTGCCTGGGAAGGCGTGAATCTCCAGGGATGTTCCGGCACCAAGACCCACCCGCGACATCGTTCAAACCCTTATGGCCAAACAGCACTCTTTTCAACGGTTCCATTAAACTTATGGAGGTCTAACATGCCCATCGAACTCAACCAGATCAAATTCATGAAGTCCCAAGTCGTCAGCGACACCTCGGCTAACGGTGGACGCATCTCCTCTGTAGAGATCGCCACCGGCGTCAACGACCGTCTAGAAGTGGATATCATCCAGAGAACAAAGGAGCCTAGCTTTCCTCCCGAACTGGGGCCTGAACCAGGGAACCATCCATTGACTGCCAGTCCCATTTGATCCCCTTGAGCTGGAAATGCTCGTGAATCGTACTTTTGGATCATAGCATTTTGGAATCATGTTCCACTGACAACCAGTTTTCAACAGGAACAGGATCCCATTAAAAAGTTTACGAAAAGATACCGGTTTTTTGCCACCTTTTTGGAGGCATTTTGTACACGTATGGTCAGTTAATGCAAGCTATGTACCGGATGTTCTCTTAATCCCGCTGTGAGCATCCATCGTTTTTTTTCCTGGTATCATTCTTGCTTTAAACGTCTCTTAGGAAATTCAACAAACCAAGGAGACATGATCCATGCAGGAAGTTCATTCTGGTCACAAACTGGCAGAAACATCGAAGTTGACAGTTAAAATCCTGAACGTACTCTATGTGGGTGGCGCGTATGGATTGATAGCAATGACGCTCGTGCAAGCCATGATTCTGGTCTCTTGGATTCGACACTGACTTGTAGAGAATCATTCCTCTTTTTTTGGTTTCTCAAGCAGTTTTAGTAGTGCGTAGACCCCTTCCATGCAGGGAGTCGCAATCCCCGCTTTTCGTCCGATTCTGATGGCGGTCCCCAGGATGGCTTCGGTCTCCAGGGGACGTCCTGCCATGAAATCCAGTGCCATGCTGGTGTGATAAGGCTGCATCTGTCGAGTCGCTTGTAGGTTCTCCTCAATCAGGCCGTCTGAAAGAGGGTGACCTGTGGCTCTGGCAATATTAATCACTTCTTTCATTATATTGCGAATCAATTCAACACTTTCTGGAAGATCAAGCATCTCTTTTGTGGTCGCATTCCCTGCCAGCACCGAAATGGGGTTGAAAGAGGCGTTCCAGACCAGCTTGCTCCAACGGGCCATGGCGGGGGATTCCGTGACATGGCAGGGGATATGGGCGGATTGGAAAAGACGCGCCAGTTGTGTCACGGCAGGCGAGGGGCCTTCTGGATGGCAACCGATGGTGATTCGTCCAAAACAGAGGTGACGGATGCGGCCTGGGGCCACGCGCTGCACGCAAATGAACGCCAGTGCGCTGATGAGGGTGTTTTCTGGGAAGGCGTGAGCCACGGGGGATTCAACCCCTAAGCCGTTTTGTAGCAAAATGATGACCGTTTTCGGTCCTACAACAGGTTCGATGATTTTGGCAATTTCTAGGTCTGGGAGTGCCTTGAGAGTGACCAGGAGATAATCTGGCGGGGTCTGACAATCGGCCACCCGGCGCAAAACACGATGGGGAATAAAATGTAGGTCACCGTCAATACTGTCAATATGGATTCCATTTTGGCTGACAGTGTCAAAATCAGAACGGTGGACGGTTGACACCTGTACTCCAGCTTGGGCCAGTTTGGCTCCGTAAAAGCCGCCAACCGCCCCGGTGCCAACGACCAGCAGTGTGGGGGCCTCTTGTGACTCCAAAGAGTTTGCTGGATGTTGTGTCTCTTGGGGTGTATGATTGGCTTTCATTTCCATTCCTTTTTGTCACTGGAGTCAACAAGCATGAAGCACGCGATTATTGGATGTTTGACACTGTTGTTTGGGATGCAACCTCTGTTTGCTGCGGATGTTGCCAAGGGCAAAGAGTTGCACGATAAAAGCTGCATGGGAGCCTGTCACGAAGCCAAAGGGAATGGAGATCCCAATGCCATCTATACGCGCAAAGGGCGTAAGGACTCTTTGGAAAAGGTGAAAGTCCAAGTGGCCTTTTGCAATCAGCAGGCTCTGAAGTCCGCATGGTTCCCGGAAGATGAGGAGAATGTGGTGGCCTATCTCAATGCAACGTTTTATCATTTTAAATGAGGTTATCGGATCGGTTTGTTCTCGGTTGAGAAGCCTATGTGGTGACGAATAAATGTGGCGACGGCTTCCGGGTTGTTCAGTGGGAGCAAGGGCAGTTCGGTGGGGAGATTGGGGTCGTCCGTCGCCACGGCCACCACCTGTTGCAGACGATGATGCAAGTCATGTTCCCCGGCTTCCCGGCGGTGGATGACGATTTTGGGGTGTTGTTCGTCTTTGTAGCCTTCCACGAGAATGAGATCGTGTCCGGTGAGTCTTTGCACCTGCTCGGCTAGGGTGGGTTCTGGGCGGTTGTGGAGATCTTGAATCATGAACCATCGCTGGCGACAGGCAAACAGAACCGTTTCTGCTCCAGCCTCACGGAAGCGGTGGGTGTCTTTGCCGGGGATGTCTGGGTCAGCCGGGTGATGTCCGTGTTTGATGGCGGCCACGACTAGGCCGCTACGGACGAGATGGGTGATGACCTGTTCCATGAGCGTGGTTTTTCCAGAACCGCTTGGTGCGACAAAGCCGATGATGGGGGGAGTATTCATTGGTTTCATCCTCCGCTGACCGGGGGAAAAATGGCGATTTCATCGGTGTCGGTCACCGCATCCTGAAGTCGGGCATAGGTTTGATTGACCGCTACGCGCAGGTTGGGATTGGCCAAGGCCGTGGCATAAGGAGTTCCCCGGCTCCGTAGAAACTCAAGCAGTTCGCTTACTGTGGTTACCGTGGTTGGTATGGGGAGTTGTTCGGTAGATGCGCCGATTTTTTCTCGCACCCAGGAAAAATAGAGAAAACGGGCCATGATGAGAGGTTACTCCTTTGTTGTTTTGGTTAGGCTATCTCTTTGAGCAGGTCGCGAGCCAGTGGATGTTCTGAACTGGTGCGAAGAGGTGGCCACAAAGCTGTGGATACTGTGGACGACAAAGAGGGAACGGTAATATGTAAACCTTCGCTCGGAAAATCAGAAATGAATTGAGCAAAAGGGATGAGTTCAAACGACTGTTCAACAAGCCATCTGCTAACAAATTGAGCATTCGCCTGTGCAGCCCAGCACTCTGGACTAATCGCCCAGGCCATCTGAAAATGGGCCAGACCGAAGCCAATTTGACCAAGCTTGCAAAGTACAACTCCATAATTATTATGCGCGTCTGGCAATCCTTGAGCGTACATAAACGCCTGTTGGAATTTGTTTTTGGCTTCTTCAAGATTTCCTTGCAACAACAAGACCGTACCAAACAAAGAAAGCATATCAATATCACTTTCAGATGCTTCGTTTATAAATGGCAGAAATACTCTATTGAACTCTTCGGCCCGACCTTCATTTAAAAAACGAATAGATTCAGCGAGTATATTGGTATGGGAATCTGGTGATATAAAATTCCTATAGACAAGTTTATGAGGGTCCAAGTTAAATCTTCCATAACACTGCTTGCACATGACATTAGAGCATGAAAGTGGAACGGCAGAGTAGAACACGATTTCTCCACAGTGAGGACAGATTACCGTTACTTTAATCTTGGATGGCGGGTTTATATCGACATTGATTACGTGTGCAGGAATGAATTGAGCTATAAAAAAAGCCTCATTTAGAAACGAGAAATACTCTTTATCTGTCATTAATGTTGTATTTGTCGTGGGACAGCCCTTTTCGATATAGTCATGAGCATCAACGATTTTTCCCTGTTTTAAAGCCGTATTGTATAGCTCTGTTCCTGGAAAAACCATCATGTATGACAAGGCAATGCTATATTTTAAGTTTTTGATGTGCCAGTTCAATGTTCTGTTTGCTGTTTCGACGGTTTCCTGGCTATCTCCAAATATAAAATTCCCCTGAACTGAGATGTTGGCCTCATAGGTCAATTGACAAGCCTTTTCAATCTGAGAGGCGGTAATTTTTTTACGCATACTCCGCAACACCCCATCATCCATGCTCTCCAAACCATAACCGACCATAATGCACTTTGCCTTACTCATTTCTGCAAGCAACTCTGGTTCAGCGATATTTACGCGCAATGAAGCCGACCAGTATATGTTATAGGGAGTGATGCGTTGGCAAAAGTCGAGGATGCGCTTACGGTTTACTGAAAAAAGGTCATCCGAGAGGAAGATGGTATTGATTTGATACCGATCCACAAGGGCGCGGATCTCCTCAAACACGGCATCCATTTTCCGCATGCGAAAAGATTTTATTGAATGAAAACAAAAGGTGCATTTATATGGGCAGGATCTCGAAAGGAGTAACAATATCTCTCTCGGATGATCAGTATGGGTGTTAAAGACCCACCGCGAACCAAAGGCCTGTTGATCAATAAAATAACCCAAGTCCCATCCTTCCCAATCTGGCCAAGGGATGTCATCGATATCATTTTTCGGTATGCGTTCAGAAGTTTTAATGATCTGACCATCTGCATCACGAAACACTAACCCGGCAATCTCTTCTGGCTGTATCCCGTTGTCGGTAATAAAATAATTGGCTAATTCAAGAACCGTTTCTTCACCTTCGCCGTAAACGCCATAATCGTGTCCTAATTTATTATGAATAAAAACAGGGTCCGAACTGATAATCGGGCCACCAAAAACTATAATTATAGATGGATCGTAATCTCGAATACAAGAAACAATTTGCTTCAATGAAGAAAAATTTCTTGAAAACCCACTGATTCCCACGACACCGGCCATGGTCTCGGTCAATTTTTGGGTGATGGCTGGCAGATGATGAGGAATTGAACCAACTGAGAGGCAATGGACAGAGAGTCGAGGATCGGTCTTTAATGTTGCTGAAATATAGGAAAGACCAATTGGAAACTCCATCGGATAATTAATTAATAGCCAACACGCCTTATTTAATTTATTTTGAATGGTGTCCACTTTCCAATCTCCTTATTTTTATTTAAAAAGGCTCAAACTCTTCGTCATGTTTGTCATGAATAATTTCTGGACCACCGATAGCCAATCTTGGGGCGTGTGAAAATGGTGGGGGGGAGGCGTAGAGAGGTGTCAAGGCGTTGGTGATGGGAGAAGGGGGTGGGGGCGGTGAACTTGCGAATGCCTTGATGTCGGCGGCCATATCATGGGTGGTGGACTCCACACGTTGCAGAATCTCTGTTTGATGTTTGTTAGAGCTTTGAATGAGCTGAGTCAGGCGTGTTTCCCAATCGGGTGGTTGCTTGGTTGGACGGTGCCACAACAGGTAACCGGCCCCCAAAAGACCAAAACTGGCCCCCCAGGAGAAGACCAATAGGTTTAAGAGTTCGTGGATGCGTTGGGTCATTGCCACGAGACCATGGATTTGGGTTGGATCGTCTGCATTGAGCTGCAGGATGGCTTCCTGAAGGGTGTCAACCGCAATATAGGCAAATCCCAGCCCCGCACCTCCCAATAACAGCAGGAGCGCGAGGCCGGGTAGAATGCGAATCAAGGTTTAGAATCCTACGGCAAGCTTGACTGTGCCGGTGTTCGCGGTAGTGTTGGTGCCTGGCAGGGTGGCGGTGCTGCCTGTGCCATAATCCTTATCGTGCATCCATTCCACAGCGACGGTTGTTTGGTCAAAGATGAGCATGGATAAGCCGGTCATGATGCGATTGGCCGGAAAGCCCAAAGCCAAGGCTTCGTCGCTGGATTGCCATGCCAGGGATGCGATGGAGGTCTTGCCCATGATTTCAAATTCGTAGTCAAGTTCTAGATTAGATACCTTGGGTTTGGCACCTCTGCCATTCCAGGCCACTTCTGCATTGTCGAAGCGATCTGTGGCGGTAATGTACTCGCCGATCAAGGTGAAACCCTGGAATCCGAGTACGGCATGCACTCCAGCCCCACCGATATGACGGCTCATAGCGTTGAGAGTGGGGATAGAACTGGACAAGACTTCCGAATCTTCAATGGAATTGATATAACTGGCACCAATGTCCAGTGTGGCATTGCGCAGTTTACCAGAAAAGCCCAGATTGGCCCCGAATTGGTCAATGGTATCTGAGTGTCCAGCTTTTTGAGAGTTGCCGTTGAAGGCGTAACCCGAACCATAGAACCCTTCAGAGTTGAAGCCTACCTGTAACACGGATTCTTTGGTTTCCGCCAGTTGCAGGGTGAGGGGATCGTTGATTAGGTTGGTGGTGAACTTGCCAAACGGCACGGTCATGCGTCCGGCTGTGAGGTAGGCGGGGAATTTATCCGGGTCTCCTAGGGTGATGGTGGCTTCGTCCACGTCTACAAATTCAGGACCGGCACCATTGGCCGCTTCCTCATGCAACAGTGTGACATGGGCTGAGACTAAGTCTGTCACTTTGGAATCGACATTCACTTTCACGGTATCGATCACGATGTCGCTGGTACGGGTTTTGGCATAGTCTTTTTTGGCGTTGGCCCTGACATCCACCACGCCACTCAGGGTGATGCGGTCTGACCAGTGCAGCCCGTCTTTCTTTTTTTCGCCATTTTGCGGTTCTGCTGGTGCGACCGGCTCGTTTTTTTGTATGGAAAGGATCTGTTTGAGGGCATTGATCTCTTCTTGCTGCTGCTTCAGCATTTTCCACATCTCTTCCTTGGAAGGGAGTTCGCCAGCAGAATTGGCTACCGGGGTGGTTCCCAACAGGGCAACCATGGCTAAAAGCGGGATAGTGGATTTTTTGAGCATGGTTAATCCTTTATTGAAAGTAGACTAAGTGCTGTTTTGTAAATGTGGATCATCAGTGACTTGCTCTTTATCGTCTCTTGACGATCTTTTCTCAAGGATGTTTTTTATCGGGTATGTCGTTTTTTTGTGGCTTTTGTTAAAGGTATCCTTTTCGAAAATGGTTGGATGGCTGTATTATTGTCTGTTTGTGGGTAACATGAAAGTGTGTGAAGCGTAATTTGGAGTGTTATGATAATTCTAAAAAATTCTGTTGATCCGATTGTCGTGCTGTTGATTGGGGATGTCTTTGGACGACCAGGCCGTCGGGCTGTGGCGCGTCATTTGGCGGATCTCAAGGCTTCGTGTGGTGCGGATTTTGTCATTGCCAATGGTGAAAACGCCGCTGCTGGCGTGGGAATCACCCCAGATGTGGCCGCTGAGCTGTTCAAGGCTGGGGTGGATGTCATCACCACGGGAAATCATGTCTGGCGGCACAAAGAGATATTGTCTACTATAGAGAGTCAGAAGCGTATTTTGAGGCCGCTCAATTATCCACCGGGGACGCCGGGAGCGGGATATGGGGTGTTTCAAAGCGCGAATGGAGTACGGGTCGGGGTGATGAACCTTTTGGGTCGTGTCTTCATGGAATCTTTGGATTGCCCGTTTCGTGCAGCGGATGCCATTTTGGATGCGAACCCTTTGGGACGAGAGGTGGATCTTTGGATCGTGGATATGCATGCCGAGGCCTCTTCGGAGAAGATCGCTATGGGTTTTTATCTGGATGGTCGGGTGACGGCTGTATTGGGAACGCATACCCATATACCCACAGCAGACCACAGAATTTTGAAGCAGGGGACGGGATTCATCACCGATGTGGGCATGACCGGGTGTTATGATTCCATTATTGGCATGCGGGTGGATTCGGTCATGCCGAAATTTTTAAGTAAGATGCCTACACGCTTTGAGCCAGCCATGGGGGATGCCATGGTCTGCGGTGCGGTCATCAAGGCGGATAGGAACACTGGGCGGTGTCTCGCCATTGCCCCGGTGCGTGTGGGGACAGGGTTGTCTGAGTGTCACTCATTTTAATATAAGGATGTCATAACTATGGAAAAACGGGACCGACTCTATGAGGGCAAGGCCAAGGCGGTTTTTGCCACGGACGACCCGAACCTTCTCATTCAGTATTTCAAGGATGATGCAACGGCATTCAATGGGGTCAAAAGGGGAACCATCACGGAAAAAGGGGTGGTTAACAATATGGTGGCCTCGCGGCTGATGACCATCATCGAGGCGGTCGGAATTCCGGTCCATTTCATCAAACGGTTGAATGCCAGAGAACAACTCATTCGCAAGGTGGCGATTATCCCGGTGGAGGTGGTGGTGCGTAATGTCGTGGCTGGCTCCATGGCCAAACGGCTGGGACGCCAGGAAGGGGAGCCGTTGCCTCGGCCAGTGATCGAGTTTTACTACAAGACGGATGCCTTGGATGATCCCTTGATCACACGGGATCATGCCATGGTGTTTGGTTGGGCCACGGAAGCGGAACTCGATTGGATCATGGCCGCTTGTCTCCGCATCAATGATGTGCTTGTTGGCTTTTTTGCTAATATCGGCGTTCGTTTGGTGGATTATAAGCTGGAGTTTGGACGTCTGGCGGAAAATCCCCAGCAAGTGGTGTTGGCTGACGAGATTTCACCGGATACCTGTCGTTTGTGGGATATGGTTACCGGTGAGAAACTTGACAAGGATCGTTTCCGGCGGGATATGGGCGGGGTTGTTGAAGCCTATCAGGAGGTGGCGCGGCGCATGGGATTGGCATTGGAGTCATGAGAATATCTTTTCCATATGTGTTCCTTGGTGAGCGTGATAGCAATCGACACATTGTTTATTTTGTTGAGCTAGAGGATCGCCTGGACGCGGATGAAGAACGGGTTCTTTCGGCCTTGTTGGATGGTGCGAGGCTGGGGGATCTTTCTAAGGATTCATGGTATGTGATTCCCCGTTTGGGGACGATCTCTCCCTGGTCCACCAAGGCCACGGAAATTGTTCGCAGGTGTGGGTTGACCAAGCTGCGTCGCATCGAGCGCGGGGAGGCTTATGATCTCTCAAATCCGCCGCATGATCGAATGATTCAAGCCGTGGTTGACCATACTGTTGTGGCGGTTTGGTTGCATCGTCAGGTATCGCCGCGCCCTTTGGTCCATGTGGCTTTGGCAGATCTGACTCGGCAAAATGTTGCGTTGGGGCTGGCCCTTTCCGCTGAGGAGATTGACTATCTCGTCGATCATTTCCAGAGGATTGGGCGGGATCCCACGGATGTAGAATTGATGATGTTCGCTCAGGCCAACTCAGAACATTGCCGCCACAAGATCTTCAATGCCTCCTGGGTGATCGACGGGAAAAAGCGTGCGGAAACCCTGTTCGGCATGATCCGTAACACCGAAGCTCGGACGCCTTATCCGGCCATTTCCGCTTATCATGACAATTCTGCGGTCATGACTGGGGGGGTAGGAGAGCTGTTTTTTCCCGATGCCATTACCCGAAGCTATCATCCTCATTCTGGGATAGTGCATGTTTTGATGAAGGTGGAGACCCACAACCATCCCACGGCCATCTCTCCTTATCCAGGGGCTGCGACCGGTTCTGGCGGGGAGATTCGCGATGAAGGGGCGACTGGACGGGGATCTCGGCCCAAAGCGGGATTGACTGGATTTACGGTATCCAATCTCCGTCTGCCCGGTGCGATTCAACCTTGGGAAGTGGAGTACGGCAAGCCAGATCGCATTGTATCGGCTTTGGAGATTATGCTGGAAGGGCCAATCGGGGCGGCCAATTTCAACAATGAATTTGGGCGGCCCAATCTATTGGGTTATTTTCGCACGTTCGAGCAAAAGGTCGGCCATGAGGTGCGGGGGTATCACAAGCCCATCATGGTGGCTGGCGGTTTGGGCACCATTGACCCGCAACACATTGAAAAACGCCTGCTCCCTTCAGATGCCCTGATTATTCAGATTGGTGGACCAGCCATGCTGATTGGCTTGGGAGGGGGTGCGGCGTCGTCACAGGCCAGTGGGGTTTCTCAGGCCGAACTGGATTTTGCCTCGGTGCAGAGAGAAAACGCCGAAATGCAACGCCGTTGTCAGGAGGTGATCAATCGTTGCGTGCAATTGGGTGAGGCCAATCCGATTCTATCCATTCATGATGTCGGGGCTGGGGGATTGTCCAATGCCGTGCCAGAGTTGCTCCATGGTGGCGGAGTCGGGGGGCGGTTGGATTTGGGCAAGGTTCCCAATGATGATCCGGCCATGTCGCCCATGGAAATTTGGTGTAACGAGGCCCAGGAACGGTATGTCTTGGCCATCGCCCCAGAGGACGAAGCGACCTTTGTCGCGTTTTGTGTTCGCGAACGGTGTCCGTTTCAGGTATTGGGGAGGGCCACACAGGAGAAAAATCTGCTCTTGACCGATGAGCGGTTTGGCACGACGCCCATTGATTTGCCTCTGGAGGTGTTGTTGGGCAAGCCTCCTCGCATGACCCGCCAGAGTGTTACGCCTACCCGGTCTCGTTCGTCTTTCGATGTGCGGGTTATCTCTTTGCAAGAGGCCGCAGAGCGGGTGTTGCGTCTGCCAACGGTGGCGGATAAGGGGTTTTTGATTACCATTGGGGATCGGACCATCACCGGATTGGTCTATCGGGATCAGATGGTGGGTCCATGGCAGGTGCCGGTGGCCGATGCGGCTGTGACCTTGCGGGATTATACCGGATGGGCGGGTGAGGCCATGGCCATGGGGGAGAGAAGCCCGGTGGCCTTGTTGGATCCAGCGGCATCGGCTCGCATGGCTGTGGGTGAGGCCCTTACCAATTTGGCCTCGGTGCCGGTGCGCAGGCTGGAGGAGGTCAAGCTCTCTGCCAACTGGATGGCCGCCGCTTCCCATCCTGGAGAGGATGCCAATCTCTTTGCCGCTGTGCAGGCCGTTGGTTTGGAGTTGTGTCCAGCTTTAGGGATCGGTATCCCTGTTGGCAAGGACTCCTTGTCCCTTAAAACAGTCTGGACCGTTGATGGAGAACAGCGGGCGGTAGTCTCTCCGGTTTCCTTGATTGTCTCCGCCTTTGCCGTGAGCGATGATGTGCGGGGTGCTGTGACCCCTCAATTGCGCCTGGATTGCGGGGAGACGGCGTTGGTATTGGTCGATTTGGGCAATGGTCGGAACCGGTTGGGTGGCTCGGCTTTGACCCAGGTGTATGGGCAGATGGGAGAGGAACCCCCAGATCTGGAGGATCCAGCGATTCTGAAGGGATTCTTTGTGACGATTCAGCAATGGATCAAGGATGGCCGGATTTTGGCCTATCACGACCGTAGCGATGGTGGCTTGTTCGTCACGGTGTGCGAAATGGCCTTTGCTGGTAAGGTCGGGGTGAGTGTGGAGCTGGATGAATGGGGTTTGGATCCCTTGGCCGCGCTCTTTTCTGAGGAGTTGGGGGCCGTGTTGCAGGTCTCTGCTGCGGATGTCGGGTTGGTGTGTGATGCTTTTGCCAAGGTTGGCGTTATTGCCAAGCCTTTGGGCGTTCTTTCTTTAGAGGATCGGATTGTCTTTCGGCGCAATGGTCAGGAGATTTTAGGCGCAAGTCGGGTTGATTATCGTCGCGCTTGGTCTGAGGTCAGTTGGCGTATGCGAACTTTGCGGGATAATCCCGAATGCGCCTTGCAGGAGTATGATCTTCTGCTAGATGCCGATGATCCTGGTCTGCATCATCATGCATCCTTCCCGATGACGGCCATGATCCCTATGGGTGTTAGGCCCAAGGTATTGATTTTGCGGGAGCAGGGGATCAACGGTCAGACAGAGATGGCCGCAGCCTTTTATGCGGCTGGGTTTGATCCCGTCGATACCACCATGACCGATTTGTTGGATGGTCGGATTCGTCTGGAGGATTATCGCGGTTTTGCTGCGTGTGGCGGATTCTCCTTTGGTGACGTGTTGGGAGCTGGACAGGGTTGGGCTCGGTCTATTTTGTTTAATGAACGGTTGAAAGAGGCGTTTGCTGGTTTTTTCCACCGATCCGATACCTTTGCCTTGGGTGTATGCAATGGTTGTCAGATGCTCAGTACGTTGCGGGAGTTGATCCCTGGTACCCAAAATTGGCCCCGTTTTGTGCGCAACAAGAGTGAACGGTTCGAGGCTCGTTTGGTGCGGGTGGAGATTCTCCCTTCGCCTTCTCTGTTGCTTAAAGACATGGCGGGTTCACAATTGCTGGTGCCGTGCGCCCATGGAGAGGGACGCGCTCAAGGGGTGGTTGCGGATCCAGCGTTGTGCTATGTGGATAATCGGGGAGAAGTCACTGAAGTTTATCCAGCCAATCCCAACGGTTCGCCGGGTGGGGTTGCGGGTGTGACCAGTTTGGACGGTCGGGTGACCATTCTGATGCCTCATCCAGAGCGGGTGTTTCGTTGGGAGCAACACTCCTGGCGGCCAGCAGGCGTGGGTGGGGATGGACCATGGTTGAAGATGTTTCGTAATGCGCGTGTTTGGTTGGGTTAGGGTACGATCATGGCAGAGATCACACAAGACGCAGAGAGTAGACCAAACAACAAGAAAGTCATTTTTTTGGTCGCCATTCTTGTCGGCTTGGTGTTACTTGGCGTCGTGGGGTTGCAATATTTCAAGAGGGGTCATGTGGTCTTGGAGGCCGAACAGGTTTCTCGTGAGTTGACCAGTGCTGAAAAAGCAGCGGCTTTGGCGCGTAAGCAAGCCCTTGCTCCGCCGGTTGCAGATTCTGCCAAAGAGGCCGCACCTGTCTGGAATCCGGCCACGCAGGGGGATTTGGCTATTGAAAACTATTCTCAAATTGTCATGGAGACCGGGGAGGTACGCATTAATGCCCATATGTTCAATCATGGTCGGCAGCCGTTGGCAGCAGCTTGGGTGAATATTGATTTTTTGAATTCCAATGGCGAAGTGTTGTTTACCCGTGCGGTCAATCCATTAGTGGTCTCTGGTGGTATTTTTGGGGATCAATCCGCACCCTTGGCTGAGGGGACGGGTCGTCAGTTTCATGTGTCGGCGGATGAAGTCCCCTTTGGCTGGACCGGAAAGGTTGACGCCAAAGTGACTCGTTTGTGGTACGAAGCCTCCCGTTAAGGTGAAATTTATGGGCCTTATTCTTGCTTCTACGTCGGTTTATAGACGACAGTTGTTGGAGCGACTTTGTCTCCCCTTCGACGTAGTCGCGCCGAAGGGGGAGGAGTCTGTTTTGCCAGGAGAACCCCCATACGCGATGGTCCAACGTCTGGCTGAGGAGAAGGCCCGTTCCGTGACGCTGGATTATCCCGATGCTGTGGTCATTGGTTCGGACCAAGTTGCGGTGATCGATGGAGAGGTATTGGGCAAGCCGGGGAGTTTCGTCAATGCAGCCAAACAGTTGCGCTTGGTTTCCGGGCGAGAGGTGGCTTTTTTGAATGGTTTGTGTCTGTTGAGTCCGCAGCCCCCCGTGCGGCAAATTGCTGTGGTGGAGTTCCGAGTGGTGTTTCGCACTTTGACGGATGCGCGGATTCATCGTTATCTTGAACTAGAACAACCGTTTGATTGCGCTGGGGCATTCAAATCAGAGACATTGGGCATCGTTTTGGTGGAACGTATGGAAGGGGAAGATCCCACGGCATTGATGGGTCTGCCGCTTATCGCCTTGACCGGTATGCTGGAGCGGATTGGAATTTCGGCGGTTTGAGCGAAAATGAGTATATTGCAAGCGGCAAGTAAAAATCCTCTCTTGCATGTACAGCATTTAAGTGATCTGTTGGATCAATATGATGAAAGTTTTGATTTGTATAAAGCTTACAATGAGAGATTATTGATCAACTTGGGTGAGCTGTTCAACAAGACGACATTGCCGATCAGTGCCATTTCTGGTGATTTGATGTCCAGGAGTGCCTTGAAAAAGCTGTTGACTGAAAAAGCAGGCTTTTACAGTAAGTTGAAAGATATCGAGTGTTTGATCACTGTGCGTGTTGTTGTTTATTTTTCGGATGATCTAGATTATGCTGTTAGCTTAATAAAAAAAGAATTTTCAATAAATGAATCTCATAGTCCTGTTGTGGATACATCCGATCAGGATCGATTTGGTATCCATATACGCCGTTTTGCGATCAAACTATTGGCGGAACAGTATGCACGCTTGGAATATCAGCGTTTTGATTCCCTTAAGGCCGAGCTTGAAATTAGGACGGTGTTGCAACATTCATGGTCTGAAGTGAAAGGGGTTTTTGATTTTTTGATCAGTGGGGCCAGGATTCCTACAGAAAATGTTAATAAATTGGCGCAAATCTCTTATCTTCTCAAGATGGCGGATGATGAATTAGTCAGGATCAAGGACCAGATCATGTCTCAAAGTCGTCTGGTGGAAAGAGATACCTCAGTGGGTGTTGTTGCACCAATCCAAGCAGAAGAATCTTCTTTTCAGGAATCCTTGCCGGTAGATGCGCGGAAACAGTCGATACTCAAGGAGAAGATTGAACTTTTTATCCTGAATGATCGTGTGGTACGAGAAATGGATCGTTCTATTGCTGATCATTATGAGACGAGGCTTGTATACAAGGAAAGCTTTATATCTATATTGTCTGAAGTTTTTTTACGTATCGGTATCGATACGGAAGATCGGCTGAGAGAAGAGTTGGTAACCAATAAGTCGATTATTCTGATGCTGATGGAAAATATTTTTGCAGATCGTGCTAAGGCCTATGTGGATTGTATTTTCAAGGGCTCATGTCTTTTAGTTTTGTATTATCTATTGTTGGCAAAAACAGGAAATGTTGATATTGTGAAAAGAAACGTCGGATGTTATGTATCGCTAAAAGATATGTCTGTAGATGAGTTTTCACATTATTTGTTGGCTTGTTATAAAAAAATCGGGAAAAAGGCTCCAGATGTGGATTGGTGAGAAATTAAGGATCGGCACGAGAAATGCTTTTTTTGATTTTGAGTGGATTGGGGTTTTTGTCAATATTTTGACGGGAGAATGGGGATGTCAGATGTTGGGGTGACAGGATTGTCGAGTCTATTTAAGGCGAACTTGTTGGGCAGTATGGATCCCTTAAAGGAGGTTCCAGCAGGTTTGCCGTGGCAGAAATCGAGTTTTGAAACGGTTCTGCATGCCATGTTGGCCCCGGCTGACCCGTTGACAAAGCCGGTCAATCATTCGGCTTATCCTTTGGAGTCGCAAAGCGAACCCGTCAAGAAGGAAAAACAGGGTTTGGATGCTTTGCCCCATCAATTGAGCCAGAACCGTGTGGATTTTGAGCAGAGACTGACGCAACAGACCACCAACCCTATGTTTTTTAATTATGTCGCCCAGCCTTTGAACGGTCATTACCGTACTGAACTTGCTAGGAATGTCTATAATAATGCCATGGGGCGTGCAGGTTGAGCTTGGTAGTGGATTGGTCTTGACAGGAAAGTTTATATTAGTGTACGCTACAATACCAGGTGGCAACAGCGATTGTTTGTTGCTTGATCAG
This sequence comes from Magnetococcales bacterium, assembly GCA_015232825.1. GTDB lineage: Bacteria > Pseudomonadota > Magnetococcia > Magnetococcales > Magnetaquicoccaceae > Magnetaquiglobus. The sequence goes on along the minus strand of JADFYY010000030.1, from coordinate 6,279 downwards.
AGTGTCTTTAAATTGTAGTGGGGAGTAAGAATTATGAACGATAATGACCATAAGTCGCAGGTTTCCAGTGAGTTGTTTCAAAAGTTTGCCGAGGATCCTGTCAAGGCTGATTTAGAGGTATTTGGTAGGGTCACCAACGAAGATCGTCGTGGGTTTCTTAAAGGGGCTGGACTGGCGACGATGACAGCCATGCTTGGCGCAGCCATTCCTTTTGCTGACAAGATGCCTTTCGGATTGATTCCTGTGGCACTCGCAGAGGAGGCCTTGAAGATTGATGGCAAGGAAGGGCTGATCTCTCTGGGGGATAAGCCTTTGAATGCCGAAACTCCAGCCTATCTTTTAAATGATGATATCACCCCTACCAAGTATCATTTCATTCGCAATCACTCAACGGTTCCAGAGGATCTTAACCCAGATACATGGACTTTGACGATTGATGGAGAAGTTGAGAACCCATTGAAATTGACGATTGCGGAACTTAAAAAGCAGTTTAAAACGGTAAGTGAACAATTGGTTATTGAGTGTGGCGGAAATGGACGTGCCTTTTTTAATCCGCAGGTGAAGGGTAACCAATGGACGGTGGGAGCCGTGGGGTGTGCCAAATGGACAGGCGTTCGGTTGGCTGACATCCTGAAGGTTGCCAAAGTCAAAAAAAGCGCAATCTACACGGCACATTATGGTGCGGATATGGACTTGGCCGATCCCACCAAGTTTGCTGTCTCGCGGGGTATTCCCATTGACAAGGCATTGGATCCGCATACCCTGGTCGCTTTTATGATGAATGATGCTCCTATTCATCCGCAAAATGGTGCCCCTTTGCGTCTGGTTGTGCCGGGTTGGGTGGGTTCCACCTCTCATAAATGGTTGAAACGTATCCAATTGCGTGATGTGGTCCATGACGGAAAAGGAATGACGAAACGCTCCTATCGTATGCCAAATCGGCCTTTGGAGCCGGGTGAAGAGGTAGGGGATGAGATTTTTACCAAAATCATCACCTCTATGCCGGTCAAGTCGTTGATCACGGCCCCGGCCAGTCGTCATCAAGTGACCGTTGGTAAGCCGGTGGAAATTCGAGGCCACGCTTGGGCTGGTGAAAATGAGGTCAAGGAAATGATGGTCTCCATTGACTTTGGTGCGTCTTGGATTAAGGCCAAGCTTACCAAGCCCGCGAATCGTTTTGCTTGGCAACATTGGTCAGTCGCAGTGACCTTCCCTGTGGCGGGTTATTATGAAGTTTGGGCGCGGGCTACGGACAGCAAGGATAATACCCAACCATTTGCCGTGGCTTGGAATCCAAATGGTTATCTTGGAAATGCAATGCATCGCATTGCCTTGCGAGTCGCCTAATTTTTTTAAACAAGGGGGATTTTTTTGATCCCCTTTGTTTTATTTCGTGTAGGTAAAGCAGCCAATGAAGAATAGAGAATGGTTTATCCCGGTCGGGTTTGTGATGATTCTATCTGTTTTTTGTGTTGAGTTGCACTCCGCAGATATGGATTGGCAGGGACTTCCAGAAGGCGTTGGGCGAGAAGAAGTCTTTTACACCTGTCAAGCCTGCCACTCCTTGAGTTTAGTCAAACAACAAGCGTTAAATCGGCAGACGTGGGACAGGTTGCTGGATTGGATGGTCACGGAGAAAAATATGCCCGTACCCTCACTTAAGACGCGGACAATCCTGCTGGATTATCTCACCAGCCATTATGGACCAAAGCTTGGAGGTTCGATCAATGGCATGCCGCCTATCTCAACCATACGTCCTTGATTAAAGTCTACTTTGATTACTGCTTTCTCGATGTTTGTCATTTTCTCTGTACGGCTTTGGAACATTTTGGCTGACCAGACGTTTTTTCCAGGATTATCACTGAATTTGTGCTAAATTGGGTGGTGTGCAGATTGAGTGATGGTTGGAATTTCATGATAGAGAATGAATGATGCCTATGAATGATCTGGTTTTTGCCGACGATGACGTACCTCACTCCGGGGAAGGTCGTGGCAAGATCGAGGAATCCACACCATGGAAACTCATGATCGTTGATGATGATGCGGATGTTCACGCCTTGAGTTGTCTGGTATTACGCCATTTCAGCTTTGAAGGGCGCAAGTTGACCTTTGTGCATGGCCATTCGCGGGCCGATGCCGAACGATTGATGCAGGAGCATCCTGATACTGCCGTACTGCTGCTCGATGTGGTCATGGAGAGTGACCAGTCAGGCCTGGAAGCGGTACGTTTCATTCGTGAGACCTTGAAGAATCGTTTTGTGCGGATCATTTTGCGCACAGGTCAGCCGGGTTATGCCCCAGAGCAGCGGGTCATCATGGATTATGACATCAATGACTATAAAGAAAAGACCGATCTGACCGACATCCGGTTGATTACCGCGCTGGTCACCTCCTTGCGTTCTTATCGAGACATGATGATCATCGAGAAGAATCGACAAGGGCTGAAAAAAATTATCCATGCTACCGGCAGCTTGTTTGAGCCGCGTTCTGTTAAAAAACTTGCAACCGGGGTTCTTACCCAGCTTGTCTCCATTCTTGGTTTGGACGAAAGTGCTTTGTATGCGCAGGCCTCTGGGTTTGCCATAAGTGGCGATGCGGGCGGTATGCTTTTGTATGCGGGAACCGGACGGTTTACCGAGTTGATCGGGCAACCGGTGGAAGCGGTCGCAGATGAGACCATGATGACACAGATTCATCTGGCCCTAAAGCAGCAGCAAAGTGTTTTTGAAAATAATGTTTTTGTTGGATATTTTCGTACTCGTCAGGATTCGGTCAACTTGCTTTATCTTAAAGGGATTGGACCACTAGGGGAGTGGGATGAGGAGTTGATTCGTCTTTATGCCACCAATGTGGGGTTGGCATTTGATAATATCCTCATGAATCGGGAGATTTTTGCTACCCAGCAGGATCTGACCTTTACCTTGGGAGAGTTGATCGAGGGGCGTTCCAATGAGACCGGGAATCATGTCAGGCGGGTGGCGGAATTTGCCCGTTTGCTGGGTACTCTGGCTGGCTTGAACGAAGACGAGGTGGAAATGCTTTGGTTGGCTGCCCCGTTGCATGATTTGGGAAAGTTTGGTATTCCAGAAGAAATTTTGAAAAAGCCAAGTTCATTGAACGATGGGGAATGGGCATTGATGAAGGATCATGCCGAACTGGGGATGCAAATGCTTAAAGGATCCAATCGTAAAATTTTGCAGTTGGCCAGCATAATTGCCGTGCAGCATCATGAAAGATGGGATGGTGGTGGCTATCCACAGGGACTCAAAGAAGAAGAGATTCATCTGTATGCGCGGATTGTCTCTTTGGTGGAGGTGTTTGATGCCCTGGCCCATGAACGGCTGCACAAGAAGGCTTGGTCGTTGGAGAGTACTTTAGAGTTTATTCGCAATGGACGTAGCAAGCGGTTTGACCCGCGTTTGGTAGATCTTTTTTTGGAGAATCTGGACGGTTTTCTGCGTATTCAGGATCGGTATACCGATTTGCTTGTTGAATCGGCTGCAAGTTGACCTCAAGATGGTGGAAGTGTCATGACGAATCAATTTTTTGTGAGTGGTGAATGGCTGCAAAGTCGTCTGAATACAGCGGCTGTGCGTATCGTTCAGGTTGGTGGGGAAAACCAGTATGTCAGCATGCATCTACCGGGTGCGGTGTTGCTCTCTTATGCCCAGTTTACAACGCCACGGGATGGCGTACCCGGTATGCGGGGAGATGTGGCGGTGTTGGCTGGTCTGTTTGGTCGTTTGGGTATTGGGCCAGAGACCACTGTGGTAGCCTATGATTTGAGCGGTGGCACGGATGCCTCTCGTTTGGTCTGGACCCTGGTTAGCATGGGACATAAGGGTGGAGCGGCTGTGCTGGATGGTGGTTTGGCGGTTTGGTTGCAAGAGGGGCGTCCTGTTGAATCCGTTCCTACGGTGATTGCGGCGGGTGTTGAATTTATTGCGCAACCGGATGACTCTTGGGAGGCCAATCTAGAACAGGTGCTGGCCGTCACTGAGGGTGGAACGGAAACGGTGCTGTTGGATACTCGTACCCGCAATGAATATGTCGGCATGACTTTGAGGTCTCCACGTGGTCATCTGCGCGGGGCGGTTCATCTGGATTGGGTCGAGACCTTGGTGGGTCGTCAGGATCCCCGGTTGCAACCTTTGGACTCTTTGCGAGCGCGTTTGGCTGCCATTGGCGTGTCGGACCCTGCGCGTGAGGTGATCGTTTACTGCGAAACAGCCCACCGCGCCGCGCAGACGTGGGTATTGTTGCGTCACCTAGGTTGGCAAAAGGTGCGTTTGTACGATGGTTCCATTGCCGAGTGGCGTGTTTATGATCTGCCGGTGGTATCCGGCGAAAACCCTGGATAAGGTTTGTGATCCATGTTCGATTCCCTTTCTGACCGTCTGGAAGCGGTTTTCAAGAAACTCAAGGGACAGGGTTCCCTGAATGAGAAAAATATCCGCGATGCCATGCGAGAGGTGCGTATGGCCTTGCTGGAGGCGGATGTCCATCTGGATGTGGTCAAGTCGTTTATTGCTCGCGTGCGGGAAAAATCGTTGGGTCAGGAGGTCATGGGGTCATTGACTCCTGGCCAGCAAGTGATCCATCTGGTTCACAAAGAGCTGATCCAGGTGATGGGAGGGCATAACGAGCAGTTGAATCTGGCGGCACAACCCCCTGTGGTGGTGATGATGGTGGGTTTGCAGGGGTCTGGTAAGACCACTACCACGGCCAAGCTGGCCAAGCGGTTGCTGGAGAAGGATCGCAAGAAATCTTTGTTGGCCTCTTTGGACGTGTATCGTCCTGCGGCCATGGATCAACTCGCGACAGTTGGGGCGGCGGTGGGTGCGCAGGTAATGCCGACCAAGGCTAGCGAGAATCCACGGGATATTGCCAAAAGGGCGTTGCAGACGGCGCGTACCGGTGGTTTTGATGTTTTGTTGTTGGACACGGCTGGTCGTTTGCATGTGGACGAACAGTTGATGAATGAACTGGTGGATGTCGCGGCTTTGGTCAAGCCCACCGAGATTTTGTTGGTGGTGGACTCCATGACCGGTCAGGATGCGGTGAATGTGGCGCGCAGCTTTGACACAAAGCTCTCCGTCTCTGGGGTGATTTTGACCAAAACCGATGGTGATGCGCGGGGTGGTGCGGCCTTGTCGGTTCGTCATGTCACGGGCAAGCCCATCAAGTTTCTGGGGACTGGCGAGGCGTTGGATGGATTGGAGCCGTTTCATCCAGAACGGGTTGCATCCCGCATTTTGGGGATGGGGGATATTCTCTCCCTAGTAGAAAACGTCATGGAAAAGGTTGACCTCAAGGAGACCTCCAAGCTCCAAGAGAAGTTATTGACCTCATCCTTTACCCTGGAAGATTTTCTGGCGCAGATGCAACAGATCAAGAAGATGGGACCGTTGGGGGATTTGATGGCCATGATTCCTGGTGCCAAGCAGTTGATGAAGGGGCGCGACACGAATGTGGACGAGCGTCACATGAAGCGGGTGGAGGCCATTATCCTCTCTATGACACTCATGGAGCGGCGCAAGCATCAGATTCTCAACGCCTCCCGCAAGCGGCGCATTGCCGTGGGTTCTGGGACCAGCGTGCAGGAGGTGAATAATCTTCTCAAGCAGTTCGTTCAAACCCAGACACTGATGAAACGGTTCGGTAAACTGGGCAACAAGGGATTCATGCGCGGTGGTTTCCCTGGGTTAGGCGGTGGTGGCGGTGGTTTTCCAGGGGCTGGACTGTTTGGTGGAGGGAAGCCGCCTGGGGTTTCTTGATTGGATTCAACCTTGTCCGGTTATGACGCTTCTGTGGTAGTGTTTCAGAATTAATGATCCATGCATGACATTGAGATCGGGTTGTTATCAACCGATTTCATTGTCGGATTCCAACATGAGACCGATGCCAAACTGTTTCTCGCGGACTTAACACGGCGGATGGGGGAATTTATGCTTTTTCTGCACCCGGAAAAGACACGTCTCGTCGAGTTTGGCCACTTTACAGCGGAAAATCGCAAGAAACGTGGGCAAGGAAAACCGGAGACGTTCACGTTTCTTGGATTTACCCACATCTGTGGTCAATCCCAAGGTGGTCGATTTCAAGTTTGGCGAAAGAGTCGCCGGGATCGCATGGGAGCGAAGCTGAGGGCAATCAAGGAGGAATTGGAACGCAGGAGGCATCACCCCATTCGTAGTCAGGGGGAGTGGTTGCGTCGAGTGGTGGCTGGGTTTTTCAACTACCATGCGGTACCAACAAATTTTCGGTCTCTGAGCGCATTGT
>JADFYY010000002.1 GCA_015232825.1 Magnetococcales bacterium | reverse complement strand
GGTTTCCGTGCTGGACTACGCACGATGTTGGACATTCTGGAACAACCTGGACGTGAAAAAAGTGAAACATGGATACTCAATCAAGAGATGACTCAAAAACTACATAATCATTTTGCCGAAGAAAACTTGGAGCAACGCAAGGCGACCATTAAGAAATTCTTGAATACGTAACAAAAATATCCTCGCAGGATTCGTTTTTTTACTTTTTGGAAAACGAATCCTGCATGATATTCTTCTTGACCCGCCCACGCAGATCATATTCCGATGAACCGGTAATCTCCACCGGAAAGATAGCTCCAGGCTTGAGCGCATGACGCCCCTGCAAAAAAGTCACCCCATCCACATCTGGGGCTTGGCCATAAGTGCGTCCCACAACAGCCTGATCGTGATTTTCGCTTAGGCCATCCACCAAAACCGGCATCACCTTTCCCACCAATGCGGCCAGTTTCTCCCGACTGATGGATTGTTGCAACGCCATCAACTCTGCCCGACGGGCCTGGGCTAGCTCATCCGAAATCTTGTCAGACAAATGAAACGCCTCGGCCTCTGGCTCGTCTGAATAGGTAAAAATCCCGACATGATCAAAACGGGTTGCCACTATAAAATCGCGCAAACAGATAAACTCTTCTTCACTCTCGCCCGGAAACCCCACAATAAACACCGAACGCAACACAGCATCCGGCATACGCGCCCGAATTCGTGCCACCAAATCAACCAGATCCGTCTCCCGTTCGACCCGTTTCATCCGCCGCAAAACCCCATCATGGGCATGCTGCAAGGGAAGATCGAAATAGGACAAAATCTTGTCAGATCCAGCCATGCAATCCAGCAGGGCATTGGTGATCAAGGTGGGATATAAATAAAGCAGACGGATCCAACGAACCCCCTGCACCGTCTCCAAGGCCTTCAGCAAATCCACCAGATCCAAACGGGGTTGCAGATCCCGGCCATATAAGGTGGTGTCTTGGGAAACGACGATCAACTCCCGCACACCACCCGCAGCCAAGGCCTTGGCCTCCGCGACAATCTCTTCTAAAGGCCGCGAACGAAAGGGACCGCGCAATTTCGGGATGATGCAAAACGTACAAGGGTTGCTACACCCCTCAGCAATCTTCAAATAGGCGGTATGGGGCTGTGTGGTCAACAACCGTGGTCCATGCTCAGATGCGGTGACAAAATCGGCCACAGGCATGGCTGGCGTTGGGCTCTTCAATAAAGTCAGCAACTGATCCTGCCCTGTGGTACCAGCCAACACGTCAATGGCGGGAATCTCCTCCCGCAACCGCTCACCATAACGTTGCGCCAGACAACCCGTCACCACCAAACGCTTGCCGGGATGCCGCTGCTTGATGGCTGCCATCTCCAAAATCGCCTCACGGGATTCGGCTTCTGCATCCGCCTTGAACCCACAGGTGTTCACCACCAACAAGTCCGCATCGTCTGGGTCGGAGGTGAGTTCATATCCCCCCTCGAAAAAACGCCCCAACATCCGCTCGGCATCCACCACATTTTTGGGGCAACCCAAAGAGATTAAACCCACACGTAAAGGAGCTGATTTTTTATGTCGATGCCTCAAACTGGAATTACCCACACCCATCTATTCCCGAAAATTGGTAAACTGCAATGGCAATTCATATCCCGCCGACTTGATGCTGGCAATGGCCTCTTGCAAATCATCCCGCTTTTTGCCCGTCACCCGCACCTGTTCTCCCTGAATCGAGGCCTGCACCTTAAGCTTGGCAAGCTTCAAGCCAGCCACGATCTTTTTGGCCAGTTCCGTCTCCACCCCTTGCCGCACCGTGATCTGCTGACGCCTCAATCCGCCAAAAGCCTCCTCCACAGTGCCATAATCCAAAACCCCAACATCCACCTTGCGGCGTGTCAGTTTCTCTTTCAGCACCTCCAACACCTGTCCCAACTTGTAGTCGTCATCCGCCGTCACCTTGAGAATCGCCTGATCCCGTTCCACCTTGCACTTGGAACCGCGAAAGTCAAACCGGGTGGCAATCTCCTTGGTAACCTGATTGACGGCATTATCCACCTCCTGCAAATCCACTTCAGAAACAACGTCAAATGATGGCATGATCTTTTCACTCCCCATTATTTTCAATAACATCAACACCCTTTGGCACCTCAAAACGAAACCGCTCATCCGGGATGTTCACATTGGCGCGCCAATTTGAAAAACGAATCCGCGAACGGTGCCGCAAAGAGTCCTCAAGCAGTAAATCAAAAATCTCATCCCGTTGCGGTTGAAGCGTAATGGCGATCCAACGCAAAGAGTCCTCATGCAAAGGGTGCAAGGTCACCGTGGGTTGATTTTTTTGTGGACCCGGCACCACCTCCCAGGTAAACATCTCCTCCAACGGCTTGCCAGAGGTCAAAAATCCCGCAAGTGTCTTGTCCAACCTTCCCGACGAGGTGCGCGTGACCTGCTTGAGGTCCGGCTCGTAAAACCAGATCGTCCGACCATCCGAAACGATTAATTGCTTAAACGGTTTGGTGTAATCCCACGAAAAACGACCTGGACGAGCGGCAGAAAATTGACCATGACTCTCCCTCGGTTGGCTAACATCGCCATCTAACAACTGCTGGTCAAACTCGGCCTCCACCGAACGCAATTGGTCCAAAAAACCCTGGAGTCGCTTCACCTCTGGCGGCATGAGAGGCTTCTCCCCCGCCCACAGCAATGACATACCCGCCATTTGCCAAAAAAATCCCACCGCCACCAGCCATAGGAATCGATTCCAAGACCCGTCAAACCGCAAATCCATCGAAAACTTTAACATTGGCATGAATTTCGCTTATAAATAACATTACCGGAATTGGGCGGTCAACCATGACTCGATACATCCACCAGTGATTAATCTTTATGGACATGAAATTCTTTCCCGACGAATCAAGACAGGAAACAGACGATGCTGCCCTGTTTTTTGACCCCAATCACCTCTCCGCCGACATCGACCTCGATATCGACGACCTGGAATCTGTGATTAAGGCCATTTCGCTCTGGTTGGATGACACCATGCCCGTGGAACTGATAGCTTACTGGAATCCTCGTCAACACAAAAGCCATTTAGTGTACAAGCCCTCTCAAGACGATAAAATAATCCTGGACGAAATTGTCAAGCAGATCATCCATGGGGCTGCACCACGTATTCGCCACTGGCGTCAACAACAGTGGTTTTTCCATCTATGGATAGGGTCTCCTTTGGACACGTGGGATCGTCTGCTCATTGTGGAGAAAAACGGTTCTCTCTCCTCAGACGAATGCAATAATCTGCTCCAGGCTGCCATCACCATTTTTCAAGACTCCCTGCGCAACGCCATTTCAAAGGCTGAAAACGTCTAGCACGCCCCACGCCTGATCACACACCCAATAAAAACTCGAAATCAACGTTCATTTGTTTTAGAATGATCTCCATTGTCCATCCAAGAACAACGATGAAAGGAGCTAAAACACTGCTATGACGTCACGATATCAGGAGATCCATGCCGGCGTCACCCGTATTGATGTGGAATACGTCCGTCCAGGATTTGCAGCGGCTTGGCTGGTACGGGAACAAGACCAAGCCGTCTTTGTAGAGACCGGCCCCTTGCCTGCGGTTCCGATACTGCTGGAGGCCTTGACCCGTCAAGGGCTCTCGCCCGAAGCGGTCCAGGCTATCCTTGTCACCCATGTCCATCTGGATCACGCTGGCGGTGCGGGAGAGCTTTTGCGTCATCTTCCCAATGCGCGACTGGTGGTGCATCCCCGTGGCGTTGAACACCTCACAGACCCCTCCCGACTCATCGAAGGGGCCAAGGTCGTCTATGGAACCGAACGGTTTCTTGCCACCCTTGGCGGAGCGACTCCAGTAGATCCGGCCCGCATTACCACGGCGAAGGATGGCGAACTCTTTTTTTTGCAAGATCGCCCCTTAATCTTGCTCGACACCCCTGGCCACTCCCTGAATCACCTGTGCATATTCGACGAAAAAAGCCGAGGTCTCTTTACTGGGGACGCCTTCGGCCTCTCCTATCGGGAGTTTGATGGCGGAATCCGGCCATTGATCATTCCAGCAACCACACCCACCCAGTTTGACATTACCCAATATCGGGCCACCCTGCAACGACTGGCGGCCTTGCAACCCGAATGGCTCTTGATGACCCACTTCGGCCCCCTGCCATTCCAGCCTGAACTCACCGATGATCTGGATCGACAGTTGCAACACTATCAACAACTGGCCGAAAAAACCAATGAAAAAAATCTTTTCCATGCCCTGACTACACTGACATCCGCACACTTAAACACCTTGCAAATACCCAATGATTCATTGAATCTGCTAGAGATGGACTTAAACCTCAACGCCCAAGGGTTGGCCATCTGGCAGAATCGACAACAACGCAAAGCAACGTCATCATGCAACTAAACCCAAATAGCCGCATAGCCATCATTGGCGGCGGTCCATCTGGCTCGTTGAGTGCCTACTTCCTGCTGGAACTGGCCAAACAAATGGGCTTGACTCTTCAGGTCGATCTCTTCGAGCCGCGTGATTTCACCGCGACCGGGCCACCAGGGTGCAACATGTGTGGCGGGGTTATATCGGAATCATTAATGCAAAAAATGGCCACAGAAGGGATCCGTCTGCCCGACTCTGTTCTTTTGGATGCCATTGACTCCTATGTGTTGCATACGGATACCGATTTCGCCGCCATCCGTCCCCTCCACGAAGAGATGCGGATTGCCTCTATTTTCCGTGGGGGCGGTCCTCTAGGCGCGGATAGTCAACGTCCCCTCCCCTGGACCAGTTTTGATCTACACCTACTCGATCTAGCCAAAAGCCTAGGAACACGCCACATCTCCCGCCGCGTGCGTCATCTCTCTTGGGACAAGGACGCAAAACCACAAGTTTACCTGCAACCGACCAAAGGAGACCCCATTCAAGAGGAAACCCCATTTGGCACGTATGATCTGTTGATCGGCTGCGTGGGACTCAATGGTTCAGGGATCAAACTGTTTGAAAAACTGGATTTTGGCTATCACCCCCCTGCTAGCGACCGGGCCTGGATCGCCGAGCTTTACATGGGGGCCGAAGAGGTGCATCGCCGTCTGGGAAATGCCATGCATATTTTCCTGTTAAACATTCCCCGCTTGCAATTTGCCGCTTTGACCCCCAAAGGCCATTACGCGACTTTCATCATTCTTGGACATGAGGTCGATGAATCATTGGCTAAACAGGTTTTTCAGGCTCCCCAAGTCAAGCACCTCTTTCCAGAAGGGTGGGAGGCTCCGGTTCGTCCGTGCCACTGTCAACCCCGTATCAACATTGGTCCCCCGCGACACCCCTTTACCGACCGCGTGGTTTTAGTGGGAGATTGCGCCTCTTCCCGGCTTTACAAGGATGGCATTGGTGCGGCCTACCGCATGGCCAAGGCGTGTGCCGTGACCGTCTTGACCCATGGCATTGGGGCCAATGATTTCCAACGGGGATATTGGCCAGCCTGCCGGAGTCTGGATCATGACAACCGATTGGGCCATTTTCTCTTTTCCATGGATGGCGTGATGCGAAAATTTCCCCCCTTTCGTCAAGCCATCCTGACGGTCATTCGCGCGGAACAAAAGCAGCCAAAGGGCCCACATCGCCTCAGTTCTGCCCTGTGGGACACCTTTACTGGCAGCGCGTCCTACACCAACATCTTTGCACGGGCAGCCCATCCCGTCATTGTGCTACGCATGCTCGCAGCCATCATCCGGGCGTTGATCAACTCCTTAAAAGGATCCACCCATGTTGTTTAAAATGCACGATGAAAAGCCTTCTCTCGGCCTAGAATTTGCTCATGGCGAAGCCATCATTCGCGAAGGCGAACCAGGAGATTGCCTCTACGTCATTCTAGAAGGTCGCGCGGAGGTTGTGGTCGATGATGGCAGTGAAACCCCCTACGTGATGGCCATACTGGAGCGAGACAGTTATTTCGGTGAGATGTCCATGTTTACCGATCATCCCAGAGTGGCCACAGTTCGCGCCCTTGGACCGGTACGGGTCATGTCGGTGGACAAACGTGGTTTTCTTCGTTGGATGGGGGAAGACCCTTCTTTCAGCATGCGAATCATGATAAAGATGGCTGAACGCATTCGCTCCTTGATCGCCGAAGTGGTCCGTTTGCGCACAACCTTGCGCACCTTGAAAGAATCGGAAACATGATCAAAAACCTATTATTCTTCATATTGTTTCAACCCGAAGGGCTGTTTACCCGGATGCGGGCGTTTGATCTGTTTCGTTGGGCGTTGGTGTTGCAGTTCATACGCTGGGAATCCACGGCCTTGACCACCATGGTAACCCTCTATCGGGAACAAAGCAGCATGCTGTTGCCAGTTCCCTTTGCCATTGACCCAAACACCTACCGATTCTTTGAAATTTTTCTCTATGGCCCCTATGGACTGCTCATGATCACGGCCATGGCTTATATCATTCACGTTCATGGGGCTCCTTTTGCCACCACCGTTCCTTTGACCATGCGCAAGGCATGGACACTGCTCGGCTTTTGTTTCTTCGGTCCCTGGCTGCCCAGTTTATGCGTGGACAGTTTTTTGATTATGCTCGGTTTTGGTGGACCGGAATTCATCATTCCCTGGCATGTGACCATTGTGGCCGCAGAAAGCCTGTTTACCGCCGCAGGTTTGCGGTCGATTTTTGGCCTTCCCCGACCCCGCGCCTTGGCATTGGGAGCCTTGAGCGGTGGCATGTTCTTGATCTTCGCAGGCTCAGTCATCCGCTGACTCACCATCATTGATAAATGTTTGTATATTAAATTATATTTGAAAATGGTTGACCTCAATCAAGACGCTTGTAACAATTAGCAGGTAGGCTTGCCAACTCGAATAATCCATTCAGGATAAAAACAAATGAGCTATTTAGATACTTTTTCTTTCAAGACAAAGCTGATACTTATCCTTCTTGTTCCACTGACAGGTATTCTTGGATTGGGAATGGTTGGTATCAGTGAAAAACTGGATGTGATCAACAAGATGGACCACATGAACCATCAGTCCAAACTGGCTGTGCAGATCAGTGACTTGGTGCATGAGACCCAAAGAGAGCGCGGATTGACCGCTGGATACTTAGGCAGCCATGGAAAAAAATTTTCCGATGAACGATCACTCCAGCAAATACAAACCGACAAAGCCTTTCAGCAATTGACTGACTTGACCTCGACGACTACTGAAACATGGGACAATTGGAATTCAAACCATTTTATCCAATCGACGACGAAAGCCCATGAGGAGATAATCACCCTGCGCCACCGAGTGAATCGGCAGGAGGTGACCAGCGAAGAAGCCATTCAAATTTACTCGACAATCAATCATGATTTATTAGATAAAATCAATATACTATCCAGTCTCTCCGCCACTGTTGAAATCGCCAACCTGATCAAAAATTACAATACTTTTCTGCAAGGCAAAGAGCGAGCCGGTCTCGAACGGGCTGTCGTCACCAATACCTTGGCCAGTCAACAGTTTGGATCTGGCATGTACCGCAAATTTAGCACCTTGATTTCGGAGCAGGAGACCCTGTTTGATGTTTTTCGCACCATGGCGTCACCAGACGATCAAGCCTACCTCGATGAAATTCTGGCAGATCCGGCCATGAATGTGGTGAGTGAGATGCGTGATGTCATCTTCAAAAGCGGATATGCCAGCTCTCTGTATCTCTTGTTGGGACAACTCTATCAGAACATGGCGTTGCGCGGGGCGTATCACTCCATCAAAAACTTGTTGATTCGTGGCTCATTGTATGGTTTCCAGAATGAGGCCTTCGACACCAAGCAACAACAACGCCATTACAAGAGACAATTTCAAGCCAATTATCTTGCCATTGAAAAAATCATCAAACAGATACGCGCCCTGCCACCATCGGAACTTTCACCCGATCAACGCCAGGATGTGGAAACCATCTGGAACAATATCCTGGCCTATCATAAAAGTGTGGATGTCATCATTGATTTGCAAAATCAAGGCAAACATCTGCATGAAATCGATCAAAACGTATCCGATGGAATCAAAATTGACGACCTTCCCGCCGACATGGCGATTCGTCGCCTGATGGAATCCACGACGGTTGGTCAATTCAACATTGATCCGAACGACTGGTTCAAAGCCACGACAACAAAAATCAATCTCTTTCAAGGGTTAGAAAATCATCTTGCCGGGGAGTTGCTAAACCGCAGCACCGAACTTCGGGATGCGGCCTGGATCCGTTTTATGGGGTATTTATTGTTCATTCTGATTATCCTGGCCATCTCGCTGATTTTTGGAAATTTCCTAGTGCGGCAGCTACAGAACAAGACGAACACCATACTCACGTTGAATGAAAAAATTGTTGCAGGAGATTTTTCGGTTCGCATTCCGATTGCAACCAACGAAACTCTAGACGAGTTGGACCGGATTGCCGCATCGATGAATATCGTGGTGGAGGGACTAGAGAAGACCACACAGTCGAATCTTCAAGCCATACACGACTTGCAGGTCAGTGAAGCACGGGTGCGTTCTGTACTCAATACAGCCCCAGACGCAATCCTTTCCTTAAATGCCGAAGGAGAGGTCCAAGCCATCAATCCAGCCGGAGAAAATCTGTTCGGGTACTATCCCGGCACCCTGATTGGCCAATCCATTGGCCTATTGATCCCCAACTTCCAGAGCGCGATTGATCAGGATGGCAAAAAATGGTCTTCACATTGGATCAAAAATGAACGCATTACCTACATCACCATTGAAACGGATGGCTTATGCCGGGATGCTGGACACTTTCCGGTGGAAATTGCCTTAAGCAGTTATGCAGCCGAGGGTGAAGATCTCCAATTCACCCTCATCATGAAAGATATCACCGAACGCAAACAGGTCAAAGCCGCCTTGACCCGTGCCTATTCCGAACTGGAACAACGGGTGTTGGAGCGTACCAAGGAGTTGGAGCAGACCAATCAAAAACTGTTCGCAGAAATCGATGAACGGATTCGGGCCGAACAAGGGTTATTGCTGGCATCCAAGGTCTTTGAAACCGCCACAGAAGGGATTTTGATCACCGATGCCGACGTCAAAATCATCAAGGTCAATCAGGCATTTACCGATATCACAGGCTATTCCCATGACGAACTAATAGGGCAGAACCCAAGCCTGTTGAGTTCAAAGCGTCACGATGCCGATTTTTATACGCAAATGTGGGACGGAATTCTTAAAAACGGCTCTTGGACCGGAGAAGTCTGGAATCGTCGCAAGAATGGCGAGATTTTTCCACAACGCCTCTCGATTACCTCCGTTTGGAATGTGCATAACCAGTTGAGCAATTATGTGGGGATTTTCTCCGACATCACCCACATCAAAGAGACCGAATTACGCTTAGAGAAGATGGCCTACTTCGACGCACTCACGCAATTGCCCAATCGAATTCTCTTCAAAGACCGTCTACAGCACGAAATGGACAAAAAGACCCGACACGAATTCAAAGTGGCCGTTTTCTTCATCGACTTAGATCGGTTCAAGCATGTCAATGATTCGTTAGGACATTCAGCCGGAGATCAATTGCTAGTGGAAGTATCCGAACGGATCAAACTCTGTTTGCGCAAATACGATACCGTGGCCCGTCTGGGTGGAGATGAATTCGCGGCCATCATCACTGGGTTAAAAGAGGGACGAGAGGCAGCCCACGTTGCCAAAAAAATTATCGAAAGTTTAAAAAATGTCTTTATCTTGAATGGTCATGAGGCCTTTATCGGGGCCAGCATTGGAATCAGCGTCTTCCCGACCGATGGCGAAGAGATCGAAACCCTGACCAAGCACGCCGACATTGCCATGTACAAAGCTAAGGAGAGTGGCCGAGGGACTTTCAAGTTTTTTGAAGAAGAGATCAATACCGGCATGCAGAATCATCTTCTTCTGGAAAGCGGCTTGCGCAATGGTCTTAAAAACAATGAATTCGTCGTTCATTATCAACCAAAGGTCAGTTTGACCACCGGGCGCATGTGCGGGATGGAGGCTCTGGTGCGTTGGTTCCCTGCGCAAGGACCGATGATCTCTCCTGCCCAGTTTATTCCTCTGGCCGAAGAAACGGGCATCATCTTGTCTTTGGGAGCCTGGGTGTTGCGGGAGGCTTGTTTGCAAGCCATGACCTGGAGGCGACAAGGGTATCCCATCAAAATGGCCGTCAACCTTTCTGTGCTGCAATTCCAAAAAAATAACTTGGTCGATGTCGTAAAATCCATCCTGGAGGAGTCTGAACTCCCGGCTGAAGCCCTGGAACTTGAAATTACCGAAAGCATGGTCATGGGGAACGTAGAAAAATCCATTGAACGCATCAAAAGCCTGAAGGATCTGGGATTGACCTTGGCGGTGGACGATTTTGGTACGGGGTATTCGTCACTTAACTATCTCAAACGATTTCCCATCGACACGCTTAAAATCGATCAAACCTTTGTCCGGGATTTAAGCCCGGCCCCAAACGATCTGGCCATTGTTCTGGCGATCATCTCCCTAGGACGCGCTTTGAACCTCAATATCGTTGCCGAAGGGGTGGAGACCCCTGAACAACTGGCCATTCTCAAAGAACAGGGGTGCCATGAGATGCAAGGCTACTTATTCAGCAAACCCTTGCCAGCTCACAAGATTACAGAACTATTTGAAAACCATCCAATATTAGGCGATAAATCATGAAGACTGTGGCGATGATGGACGAGTTCAACACCATGCGACGAGAGTTGTTCGACCTGCTTGACCTTTTGTACCAGGATCAAGACGCCATCGACCGGGTGGCGGGGAGAAAGTAAATGACTCCTGGGGGGACGGTTCAGAATCAGGACGCAATGCAAAGTGGTCTAACCTGGGAGCCGCTCATCTTATGTCTACGGGAGTGGCTGCCCAGTCTGCTGGTCATTTATGCCTTCGGCAGCCGTGTCAGTGGTGCTGCCAGACCAGAAAGCGATTTGGACCTTGCGGTTATGGTAGAGGGCAAAGTCAATCCCGTCACTCTATGGACCCTAGCGGGCCAACTGGCCGATGTCGTTGGTTGCCCGGTGGACCTGCTGGACCTACGCACAGCCTCCACGGTGATGCAATATCAAATCATCACCACCGGTAGACGACTATGGCGAAGGGACCATCAGGCCTCCTTGTACGAGAGCTTCATTCTCAGCGAAAAGACCGCCTTAGACGAAGTCCGCGCCCCGCTCATGGCCATCATTCAACGGGAGGGAACCATCTATGGCCGATGACGTGTTGATCAACAAGGCCGCTACCATCGAACGTTGCGTGGGCCGCGCCCGGCAGGAGTACGGCAAGGAACCGGAGAGTTTCGCCAACGATTTTACCCGCCAGGATGCCGCCATCCTCAACATCCAACGTGCCTGCGAAGCCGCTCTGGACATGGGACAGCATCTCATCCTTCGGGAGCGATTGGGTGTCCCCCAAGGTGCTAGAGACGTTTTCAACCTATTGTATCGAGGAGGATGGATCCCCATGGAGATGGCTGAACGGCTCAAACCCATGGTTGGATTCCGCAACATTGCCGTGCATGATTACCAGACCTTGCAACTCCCCATCATCGTAACCATCATCACCACCCACTTAGATGAACTGCTAGATTACGCCCAGACCATCCTCCAACGAGAGAATAGTCTCTTGACGTCTCAAACAGAATGTACTACATCTTGAATAGAATAGTATCAACAAAAAAAATTAGCTCTCACAAAGTGGAGACACTATGAGCCAAAGCAATCCGACTCCTGACCACCGATGGAAATATGATCCAGGTGAGTGGCGGTTTAAGCACAAATGGGGAAATGATTATGCTGGCTTTGAAATAGAAAATCATGAGGAAGTTGGAAAATGTCCAACATCCATCGACATAAAGTTGGCAGAAGAATTGCTTAATACGGGTATTGGTGATCCCAATATGGAATCACCAAAAAATATTTTTAATGTCCATCAAGGCGTCGTCTATCGCGCCAAAGTAACGCTTCTAGGGGTATCCTTTCACGGTTTTCCAGAAAAAGAGACAGAAAACAAAAGAGTACCCATTATTATTTTAAGAGCATTAGCGCGTAGATCGCAAGCAGATGGCACGTTTCATCTTTTTAAGGGATGGGTGCAAAAATACCTTCCCAAGGGATGGAGTTCCATTCCAATCAACATTAGATGTGGCTAACATGGACACTCCACAAAACGCCTTTTTTTCATTCCAATTCACCCCAACCTCAAGAACGGACGACGTCCCCATGTTTTCGGGACACGGTTTTTTGCAAATTTTCATCGAGAATGATCCCGTTTGGGGAGATAAAACCGATGGAATTGATGGGTATTGGGATTCCCTTCTGGAACATTTGGCGAATGCATGGCCCTTCTTACAATCCGAACAAATCTACCCATTAGGTTTCAATCCCGACTCACCGAATACGTTTCTGGATGACGCCTTAGCCCATTTGTGTTGGGATCAAGAACCAGATGAAAAACTAGCGCACGACGAACAAGACATTTTTGCCTTTGCAGAACGGCATAATTTGGCGTCTGGTCTACAAGACCTTCATCTCTCGTCCATCTGTCTGCTACGTGAGGGCAATGAAATGCGCATCGTATCTGAAATGCACGATGTTCGCATGCCGATTGACCTCGCATTAGCGCAGTTAAAAAACTTAGGCGAAACAATTGCCCATTCCGTGGACGACCGTTCTCCCAGAGGCAAAATAATTCTGGATGCCTGGAATCAACGGGACCAACCTCTGGAGCAGGAAAAAATGCTCTCCATCGTCATGGGAATACGCCCAGAAAGGCTAAGAAGCCTTGCAGCCAATGATGATCTTTCGACTCTTTTCGGTCAACCTTCCATCATCCAATCCCCTACCCCCATGCAAATCGCGGCACGCATGACGCACCACGCTCTTTTTGATGACGAACTACTCCACGTTATCAACAAGGTATCCGAACTAAAAATGACACCGATTGGCACGCAACTCATTAATCTGCAAAGGGATGTCGTCCCAGTAATTGCGAGAGCCTATGATCAGGGCTACCAACTGGCGCAATGGCTACGTAAGAAACTCGACATAAAGGACGATCAACCGGTCAATCCCGAAAAGTTATTGAAGGAGTGGGGGGTATACATCGGCAACACAAAATGCTCCGAGGTAATGGATGCCATCGCCCGATGGGAAGAGAACAAAATCGGAATTTTGATCAATAAAAACGGCAAAAGAGCCAGAACCGATTGGGGACGACGCGCATCACTGGCGCATGAAATCGCCCATTTACTGCTTGATACACAACACACTCTGCCATCCGTGGAGATCCTGGGGGGACGCATGCCCCTACACGTTGAACGGCGAGCCAATGCCTTTGCAGCGGAATTCCTCTTGCCACGTAGCCATGTTAACCGAGTTGTGCCGCAATCTCCCACACCAAACACGCTTAAGCCAATCCTGGAAAAACTTTCAACGGATTTTTCCGTAGGTCAAATTCTCACGGCAAGGCAAATCGAAAACCTGTTGAAAGAGCGCGGACAATTGGACCATCCGTGTAAAATCTACCTTGAACGTTTGACAAACCGTTATTCCGACAATCAACAGAATGACTGGCTTTCCCTTTTGTAACCGCTGCACAAGCGAGATCGTTTGCCCAATCCCATAGCCGTTCGGTATCCAATCTTCCCCCATACTCCATTAACGGCCTGTCAAAAACAAAGGGTGCAGACTATTTTTTTTGTGCTACAATGCGCTCGGTTTAACAATGCCTAGATTAGGAGAGCATCGATACCCACCATGACCACAAAAACAGATTCCAAGGTCGTCACGATTCATCTCGAAGGGGTTTTCGACTATAATAAACGCCTCGAATTTCGCAAGACCTATGCAGCCTATCCACCGGGAACCGTTTTTGAATTAGACTTTTCCAAAGTTGATTCCCTGGATAGTTCTGGGTTAGGCATGTTACTGGTGATGCGAGAGCAGGTCGGTGGGGAGAAGGCCAACATCTCTTTCATCAACTGCAAGCCGGATATTCGACATTTGTTTCAAATTTCACAATTCAAGGAACTTTTTCATTTGCGATAATAAATCTCAAAGGAAATCAGCATGATTGCCATGCTTTCGGAACTGGAACAAGACGCCCTTTTGGAGGTAATGAACCTGGGAATGGGACAGGCCGCCGACTCTCTATCCGAAATGATGGAGGAAGAGGTCGTACTGTCGGTTCCACGCATTTACTTTCTGCCCCGTTCTGAGGTGTTCAACCGGATTGAAGTGGATCCCAAAACCCGCATGACGGCGGTTCGGCAGACCTTTACTGGCCCCTTTCACGGTTCCACCTTGTTGATTTATCCACGAGAAAAAAGCCTGGAACTGGTGCGTAGCCTGCTGCACAATGAGGTCAGTTTGGAGGAGTGCAGGGAGATGGAACAAGAAAGCATAACAGAAGTCGGCAACATTATCCTCAACGCCTGCCTAGGCAGTTTTGCCAACATCATGGGAGTTGAAATCCTGTGTGAACTGCCGGAATATCTGCAAGACTCTTGCACCTCCTTGCTGACACAAGAACCGGTCGCGTCTGAAAACCCAATCATGCTTTTATTTGTGGATTTTGTCACCAATGGCAACCGAATCAAGGGGTATGTAATTCTACTATTTGACACTTGGACAATCCCATACTTAAAAAAAGAACTGGATAGCATTTTAAGTTCTCTTAACACCTGACTGCGTAATCATGAATGCCATCCCCCCAACGACTTTACCTCCCGCCTTGTTATTGACCATCCTAGAAAAATCGGCACTTGGATTGTTGGTTCTGGATACCGAGCAGCGGGTCGTCTTTTGGAATCATTGGCTGGAAAACGGTTCCGGGATCTCCAAAGACCAAGTTTTTGGCCGCCGATTCATCGAGATTTTTCCAGATCTTGCCGACTCCAGATTGCATCACGCCATAACTGGAGCGGTGAATCGAGGGTTATCAACCATTTTATCCCCCAAGCTCAACCCCTCTTTTTTGGCACTATGCGTCGGTGACCGCAAAGAGGCGATGAGTCAGATGATCCTGATCAAGGCCATTGAACCAGATCAATTGGGAAGGTATTGTCTTGTGCAAATTTTGGATGTAACCAACACCTCTTTTCGTGATCATCGTCTACGTGAGCAGGCCCGTGATCTAATGCAGGCCAAATCCTCTGCCGAGGCAGCCAACCAAACCAAAAATCTCTTTCTGGTCAACATGAGCCACGAGATCCGCACCCCTTTGAACACCATCATGGGCATGGCGGAACTCATGGAGAACGCAGATGATCTCCACAAGGTGCGGCAACAGGCCAAAACCATCCAGAACTCTGGCACGGCCTTGATGTCAATCATGAATGATGTTCTAGATTTCTCCAGAATCGAAGCCGGTGAGCTGACTTTGGAGCAGACACTCTTTGATATCACGATTCTTCTGGCAGAAATTTGCGACCTTTATGCGGGCATGGCCCGTACTAGGCACATTGATTTCTTTTCTAATCTGGCCCCTGAACTGCCGACAAGCCTTTTGGGAGACCCCAACCGTTTGCGGCAGATTCTTTTGAACCTGCTCTCCAACGCCATCAAGTTCACCAAAAACGGTGAGGTGCGGTTACAAGTTTTGATGACAGAGCAGACGGCCAAGACCGTTCATTTGCAGTTCATAATCAAGGATACCGGGATTGGTATCTCTTCGGAACAGATGGAACGCCTGTTTAAGCCATTCACCCAAGCCGACATCTCCACCACACGCAAGTTTGGCGGAAGCGGTCTGGGATTGGCCATCACACGACGATTGGTGCTGTTCATGGGCGGGGAGATTCATGTGGACACGATTTTGGGAGAGGGGACGGTTTTTTATGTCAATCTCCCGTTTGCCTTCATCACGGAAGAGAAAAAACATTCGCAAGAGATTACGTTATCTGACGAAGGGATCACCCCATTGCCTGCGGAGTTAAAAATTCTGCTAGTCGAAGACGATGAGCTTAACCAGCAGGTGATCAAGGGATTATTGAAGCAGATCGGAGTCTATCCCGACATCGCCAACAATGGTGAAGAGGCCTTGGTTTGCCTAGCACGACAACGTTATGACTTGGTTTTCATGGATTATCAGATGCCAATCATGGATGGTTTAACCGCCTGTCAACGTTTTCGGGCCGGG
Source organism: Magnetococcales bacterium (assembly GCA_015232825.1). Taxonomy (GTDB): domain Bacteria; phylum Pseudomonadota; class Magnetococcia; order Magnetococcales; family Magnetaquicoccaceae; genus Magnetaquiglobus. The sequence continues at coordinate 52,108 of JADFYY010000002.1, read as the reverse complement.
GAGTCTAACACAGCGCAACGCACCCCCATTGTGGCCTTGACAGCTCACGCCTTGAAAGGGGATCGGGAACGATGCCTGGAGGCTGGCATGGATGATTATTTGACCAAACCGGTACGCGGCAAGACCCTCAGACAGACCATTCTTCGTTGGGTTCCGGCTCGATAAATTGTTTATTTTTTTGTGGATCTAAGAATCCATTCTATGTTAGCATAGTAGCATCATGAATTTGGGTCTTTTTGAAACAGGAGTGCTTTGCCATGACAATTGCCATGATCGGAATCGGGAACGCCCAAAGTGGCGGTGCGGTTACGTCACTCTCTCAATCCTTAAGTGATACAAGCCGATTATCTATTGGCGACACAAAAAATGAAAATGTCGGCAATAACGCTATTTTGCTAGCAGTTCCAGATTATGTAACCTCCCGAATTCAAGAGTTCAATCAATCCATTTTGCACATCAACGACGGCATTGCCTCCTCGCAAATCGCCGTGAAGGGTCTGCAATCCTTGCAAACCGACGTCAAACAGTTGGTGGAATTGGCGCGGCAAAGTGCCAATGAATTTCTCGACAATCAGTCGCGGGCGTCACTGCAACAGAAAGCAGAACCGATTCAACAACAAATCATCCATACTGAGGCCAACACCCAATACAACGGCACCCCTGTCTTGACCACTTCCAATGGCGAAAATGCGTCTCCGGTTCAATTACCAAACCTCTCCGCACGTGTGGCCGCCATTGACATCTCGACGCAGTCTGGGGCAAAAAACGCCGTCTCCACACTCTCTGGCGATATGCGTCTCATCACCAACGCCCAACAACAATTTTCCAGTGTTCAAAGCAACTTGGCCACTTCAGCCGATACCCTTTTGGCCTCATCAAAGAGCCTGATTGAATCCAAAGGACGCTCAATCTCATCGGCCGATATTGGCCAAATCGTCAACGCAACCGCTGAGGCCATTCGGATACAACCGGGTTTGGCCATCCAGGCCCAGGCCAACCAGTCTGCCAGTCAGGTGCAGGGTTTACTATAGAATTCATTGCAGCAACAGGTCAGCGGCGGTCGCGATTTCCCGGAATATCGCCGCTGATCCACCCTGATCTGGATGGTGCTTCATAGCCAACTCTCGATAGCGTCGTTTAATCTCTTGGGTGGTTGCTCCTTCTGACAAACCCAGCGTGGCCAATGCGGCCTCGCGCCCTTCGTAAGATTGGAAGCTTTTCCAAAATCCCGCCAGCAGTTTGATCACCTCTTCACGGGTCGTCTCCTCCAGATGCGAGAGATCTTGATAATAATCCCGCATGGGATCATGAAAATCCAACCCATCTCCCCCTTTCCACGGCATCAACAGAATGCCCAAACAGTGAATGACGAGATCACCCCGTTGTTCCAAGCGCAACTGCTGCTGCAGCAAGTAGAGCTGATTAAAAAGGAAAAAATGGCATTTAAATAAAGAAAGTTCATCAGAAAGAGAGCTTCCAACAAACGGTTCGATACGTTTGCTTTTCAGTATCTGTATCAAGGTATACTCCCGCAAACCGTCTGGATGATGAGACAAAATGTCATACAGCACCTCCGTCAACGATTCCATGGGGTTTCATCCTCGTTTAAGGCCAATCGGCCCTCGCAATTGTCACGAAACTCTTGACAGACCACGGAGCAAATTCTATTGTTGATCCACTTCAAATCCATTCACTTTGATACATAAAAGGCAATATCCATCATGGCCCGTCAATTAATCATCATGCGTCATGCAAAATCGGCTTGGGACACAAACGCCTCCTCTGATTTTGAACGTCCACTCGCCAAACGAGGTCTACAGGACGCCCCACGCATGGGACAATGGCTGTTGGATCATGACCTTATCCCTGACTTTATCATCAGCTCCCCGGCACAACGGGCCAAACAGACCATTTTGGAAGTCTGCAAGATACTGGATATCAAGAAAAAAGTCATCCATTGGGATGCCCGCATCTATGGAGCCGGAACCGAAGAACTCCTGGAAGTTTTGACTGAAATCCCCAAACAAACCAGTATTGCCATGATCATTGGGCATAATCCTGGGCTAGAAATGCTGTTTTCCTATCTGACCCAAAAACCAATGGAGGATCTCCTTGGAGAAGAAGCGGGGCTTATCAAGACAGCCACCATCGCCCATTTGCAAATGCCCGACGATTGGACCCGCATCAGCACGGGTTGCGCCACGCTTTCCACATTGATCTCCCCGCGTGAACTAGGCACCTAATCCAAACGCATGAACACCGTTCTTGAAACTCTGCGTTCTACCCAAGATCTGCGCATGGCAGACCTGTTTGCCATTTTGCAAATTCCTTCCATATCCAGTCATCCGCAGCATGCCGACGACATGAAAGCCTGCGCCGATGCATTCGCCAAGCTGTTGCAACGGGCTGGTATGACCGCTACAATGGTCCATACCACTCCAGGCCATCCCATTGTCACAGGATCCTGGCTTCACGCCCCTGGGCGTCCCACCCTATTGATTTATGGTCATTATGACGTCCAACCCGTGGATCCTCTGGAGTTGTGGGAGTCCGCGCCCTTCTCGCCTTGCATTCATCATGAACGGATTTTCGCACGCGGTGCGGCGGATGACAAAGGCCAAATCCTCATGCACATCCATGCCGTTGAGGCCATTCTAAAAACCCATGGTTGTTTACCTCTGAATGTCATTTTTCTCATTGAAGGTGAAGAAGAGATCAGCAGTCCCAATTTGCCCCCCTTTCTTATAGCGGAAAAGACCAGGCTTCAGGCTGATTTAGCCATCGTTTCAGATACCAGCATGTGGGCCGAGGGAATCCCTGCGATCACGGCCAGTTTGCGTGGATTAGTCGCTCTAGAGGTCAAGGTGACTGGACCAGACCGGGATCTTCACTCTGGCAGCTTTGGCGGGGCAGTGGCCAATCCAGTAGAAATTCTGGCGCGGATGTTGGCCACTCTCAAGGATGACCAGGGGAGCATTGCCATTCCTGAATTTTATGCCGATGTACAAAATCCTTCCTTGAGCAGACGACAAGATGTGGCAAACATTCCGTTTGATGAGACTGCTTATTGTCGTGCAATTGGCATTCAGAGCAGTTGGGGGGAGGCTGGATTTTCCATTTTGGAGCGAATTTGGCTACGTCCCACCATTGAAATCAACGGAATGTGGGGTGGATATAGCGGTCCTGGGGTAAAAACGGTTTTGCCTGCGCAGGCGTTTGCCAAGCTTTCCATGCGATTGGTATGCAATCAAACCCCAGAGGCCACAGCCGCATTGGTAGCAAACCATTTGCGCATGGTTGCCCCGCCGGGCGTGACTGTAGAGATCAATAAACTGCCCGGTGGTGGTCTGCCCTGGCATCTCTCTTTGGACCTTCCTGCGGTGGGGGCTGCCAGACAGGCACTCGCAGACTCCTTTGGCATTCAACCGGTGATCATTGGCGAAGGGGCTTCCATTCCGATTGTGGCTGATTTCGAGCGAATATTATCCCTCAAGACGTTATTGGTGGGGTTCTGTCTACCAGACGCCAAGCCCCACTCTCCCAACGAAAACCTTCACCTTCCCTCCTTTCATACTGGAACCGAAAGTCTGGTAAGAATGATGTACTATTTGGGATACTCTTAACCCCGCTTTCCAACCCCCAACGAAAACAGAAAAAAAACACACGCCACCAAAACAATGGCCGGTCCACTTGGTAAATCCCAATGATAACTGGCAAACAAACCCAAGGGTGCGCTAAAGGTGCCAATAAGCGCGGCACGTATCGCCATCCCTTCTGGGGTGGAAGAGAAAGGACGCGCCGCCGCCGCCGGAATAATCAACATGGCCGTAATCAAAAGGGCCCCCACCACCTTGATGGCCGCAGCAGTGACCAGGGCAGTCAAGAGCATGAACAAAACCCGCATTTTGCCCACCGAAACCCCATCCAAACTCGCCAACCCTTCATGAACCGTAATGTTGACCAAATCGTTCCAATACCAAACGAGCAGAGTCAATACCAAGGCCGCACCTAGAAATATCCACACCACATCCTCCCAACTGCTGGCCAAAACATCCCCAAACAAATAACCCATCAAATCCATACGCACCCCACTGGCCAACGAGGCGGCAATCAAACCCAAAGAAAGAGCCGCATGAGAGAAAATCCCCAATACGGCATCCGTAGGCAACTCTGGGCGGGAGTGCAACCAAGTGACAAAGGCCGCCACCAACACACAAACGCCCGCAATGGCCAAATTCATATTCAATCCAGTCACCACCCCCAATACCACACCCAACAAGGCCGAATGAGAAAGGGCATCACCAAAATAAGCCATACGCCGCCAAACCACAAAAACCCCCAAAGGGCCTGCAGCCAAGGCCACTCCCATCCCAGACAACAAGGCACGCAGCAGAAACGATTCCATTCAAGGGGTCTCCCGAACCACCCCAAGCGGGGTATGACGATGATCGTGATGGTGTTGGTAATATCCCAACCCCGTAGCCTTGCTGCCAAACAATTGCTGAAACTCTGGAGTAGTACTAACCGCTACCGGGGAACCAAAACAACAAACATGACGATTGAGACAGATCACATGATCCGCCCCGGCCATGACAAAATGAAGATTGTGCGACACCAACAAAGCCGCCATCCCCTCCTCCCGGCGCAACTGCTCAATAAACCCATAGAGTTCTTGCTCCCCAGCCATATCCATTCCCTGAGCCGGTTCATCGAGTACCAATAAATTGGGACGGCGAATCAAGGCACGGGTCAACAATACCCGTTGCATCTCTCCCCCTGAAAGGCCATGCATCGGTCGCTCCAGCAAACGATCACACCCCAAACGCCCCATCCATGCCAATGGCAAAGAGGCACGAGGGGCAGAGAGATGAATAAAACGGGCCACCGTCAACGGCAAAACCGGATCCATGCGCAACCTCTGCGGCACATACCCCACAACCAAACGCGGATGACGGATCACCCGTCCACCGGCCAAAGGGGTCAAACCCATCAAGGCAGCAAGCAGCGTGGATTTCCCGGCCCCGTTGGGTCCGATGATGGTCACAATCTCCTGTTCGCGAACGGCGAGATCCACCTCCCGCAAAACACCATCCCCGCCCCGAACCACGGAAATCGCTTGAGCCGTCAACAACGTTACGGCAGAATCCGCAAGAGCCGGTTGCGTCATGACAAAAACCTGTCAGAAAGCAAAAATTTTTTTATCATTTTCATGAACATTGCTCTATAATGAACCGTTTGACAAAGTCAAGGCCATTCAACTGCTTCATAAGTCACAGCCAATGACTTGCAATCTATGGATTTTTTGCATTGCGCATACAGTACCCGGTGAACCGAATCGCCGTCAACACGCAAAAAGAGGAGATTTGAATTATGCCATTGGCATCCATGCGGCAACTCTTAGACCACGCCGCCGAATTTAATTATGGAATTCCCGCCTTCAATGTCAACAACATGGAACAGGTACGGGCCATTCTACGCGCCGCCGACGAAACCGATAGCCCCGTCATTCTGCAAGCCTCGGCTGGTGCAAGAAAATATGCGGGCGAGGCGTTTTTGCGTCATCAAATTCTGGCAGCCCTAGAGGTCTATCCCCATCTACCGGTCGTGATGCATCAAGACCACGGGCAATCCCCGGCTGTCTGTTTTAGTGCCATCCGTAGCGGATTCACCAGCGTCATGATGGATGGCTCACTGCACGAAGATGGCAAAACCGCCGCCTCTTATGATTACAACGTCGCCACCACCGCCAAAGTGGTGGAAATGGCCCATGCCATCGGCGTCTCCGTGGAAGGCGAATTGGGGGTACTCGGCTCACTGGAAACCGGCAAGGCTGGCGAAGAAGATGGTCACGGCGCACAAGGAGATATAGAACGTGATCATCTGTTAACCGACCCTGAAGAGGCCGCTCGCTTTGTGGCGGCCACACGGGTAGATGCCTTGGCCATTGCCATTGGCACCTCTCATGGGGCCTACAAGTTCAGCCGCAAACCAACCGGCGACATCCTAGCAATTGCCCGCATCAAAGAAATCCACGCCCGTCTGCCAGATACCCATCTGGTGATGCATGGCTCCTCTTCTGTGCCGCAAGATCTGCTGGCCATCATCAACGCCCATGGGGGAGCCATTCCAGAGACCTATGGAGTACCGGTCGAGGAGATTCAAACCGGCATTAAACACGGGGTGCGCAAAATCAACATCGACACGGATCTACGTCTGGCCATGACCGGGGCCATCCGCAAGGTATTTGCCGATAAACCCGGCGAATTTGACCCCAGAAAATATCTGCGACCGGCTGAGGATGCCGCCTATCGCATTTGCAAGGAGCGGTTTGAACAATTTGAAACCGCTGGCAATGCCTCTCGAATCCAGGTCATCGATCTGGACAAAATGGCCAGTGAATACGCCTCTGGACGTCTGGACCCACGGATCAAGGATTAAGGACATTGTCCCACTCTTTCGCGTTCTTGTCAGCATTACTGTCACTTTTGCTGTTATTTGGCAGCGGCAACGCTGAGGCTTCCCAGTCCAATCCCTGCGTTGTGGCCCGTGAAATCGAAACCAAGGCCATCGCGCTATTGGATGCCAAGCCAGACGAGGCCTTGAAAGCATTCCAAAATGCACAGACCATCTGCACTGCCGATGTGGTCATTGGATTCAATCTGGGACTGGCACTGTATCAAACCGGGAAAAAAAAGCAAGCCATGGAAACTTGGGAAAATCTGCACGAGTCATTCCCGAACCATGAAAAAACTCTGGCCAATCTGGCTTGGTTAAAATTCGAACTTGGCGATGACAAAAAGGCGTACAGACTTGCTTCGGAGGGTTTCAACCAACATCCTGGCAATTTGTCCATGGCCCACACCAAGCTTTTCACCCTCTTTCGCAAAGGGGACTACCTGGAGGCCTATGATTGGATCATGCGTATGCGCTCCCAGGAACAAGATGAAGCGGGTACGGGTCTCAAAGGAGATCAAGTAGACCGATGGCAGGAGATGGCCTCTAAATTCGTAACCGAAACCCTTTGGCGTCAGTTCCGCAAAGGGGATCGGATGGATTCCTTGCGGCAATCGATCAACCTATTAGTCAAAGAGTATCCAACCGAAACCCGTTTTGTCCAAACCAAGGACCAATTATTACTCGCCTATACCGACCCAGAGGCCGAAACTCCTTATCCCCTGCCTCTTCCCCATGAGGTATGGCCGAAATCCGGCGACATCGACACACAAGACGCGATGCTGGACAACACCATCACGGCCATGCCTGTTTTGGCCTCGTGGCAAAAACGTGGCGACGCCTTTGCCGTCGTAGCAGGCATCAGCCATTACAAACGGATCAAGGCCCGTCACTTCGCAGACCGGGATGCCACCAATATTCATCATCTACTGACCCGCCGGGGCGTTTTCATGGCGGATGTCGATCATATCCGACTGCGTGTCAATGCAGCCGCCGACCGGCAGACCTTACAACAAGATCTGGATTGGCTGGTCAAACAGGGAGAACTCAATCCCAATGCCAGCTTGTTGTTTTATTTCTCTGGCCTAGGCTATCCCACGGCCACAGACGCTTTGCTGTTGCCGGTTGATGCCCAATTAAACGCCTTGGACGCAGACCACGCCATATCCATTGCTCGACTCAATGGCGCACTCTCCCGACTTCCCAACAAGGAGATCGTGGTCTTGCTGGATGTCTGTTTCAATAACACCCCGACCTGTGCTGTCCAACCTGACCAGCCCAATCTGGTGGCCAAACGCTCTCTTTTTCTGCAAGGCAAACCCATGGCCGTTGCCAGTGAAAAAAAGGGTGCGGCACTCCATGGTCCTGGTCAACAGGGGGCATTCACTTGGTTTTTGCTCAAAGGTCTGCTGGGGGATGCAGACGGCTTTCCTGCTGGCAAAAAAGATGGTTGGGTCAATCTGACCGAAGCCTTTGATTATTTAAAAGTCAAACTCTCGCAACACACCCCCCCATCCGATCCAATTCTCGCGCTCCCCACACCGATGCGCCTGACTCGCACTGGAGGAGAACAGTGAACTTTTTGTCATTGGGATTACTATTGGGAATCGTAGGATTTTCCCAATCGGCTTCGGCCTTTTTGATCAACGAGTGGGAACCATTGACGTTGCAAGGAGCCCCTTCCACCCCCCCACTCACCATCAAAAGCGGAACGCCTTGGCGCGACCCGGTCAGCGACGTCCCCTTGTTATGGGTTGCGGGCGGCTGTTTCCAAATGGGTTCACCGCCAAGGGCCGAAGGGCGGGATACCGACGAAGGCCCGGTTCATCAAAAATGCGTGGCGGATTTCTGGTTAGGGGAGAGTGAAATCACACAAGGACAATGGCGGCGCGTCATGCACAACAATCCGGCCTCCGACCGCAAAGGCGAGACCTTTCCCGTTGAAAACGTCTCGCGAGAGGATGTGAACGAGTTCATTACCGCGCTCAACAATCAAACACGCACGAATGTCCAATTTCGTCTCCCCACAGAAGCGGAATGGGAATACGCTTGTCGCAATGGCGGACAACGCACGGTCTATCCGGGTGGCAGCGAACCAAGCCGAATCGCTTGGTATCGAGGCAACAGCAGTGGGGCCACCCATGCCGTTGGCACCCGCGCACCTAACAAACTGGGTCTTCTAGACATGAGTGGCAATGTCTGGGAGTGGGTACAAGATCCCTATCTCTCCTCCTATGCCAAGCAGGCCACTTCTCCAGGGAGTCAAGAAGACCGCACTCAATTCTTTGCCATACGTGGCGGCAGTTGGCAGGATGATGCCTCAGGGGTACGGTGCGCCAATCGCGGATTCCAGACAAGCACCACGCGCCGTGCTGATCTTGGTCTACGGTTAGCGGCCTCCCTCAAGAGCAAAAATACCAAAAAAACTGGAAAAAACCGACAAATAGACTTCAAAAAAATGCCATTTTAGGCAGGAGGTTTTGATGGCAGAATTCACGATTACCGGTGAGGTTGACCCGTTTTTACATGTTTCGTTGCAACAAGGGGAATCCATTTTGGCTGAATCCAATGCCATGGTCATGATGGAGGAAACACTCATATTGGATGGTTCGCTGGGCAATCAAGGAATTTTTGGTGCCTTGGTCCGGCGGATGGCTAACGAAGAATCTATTTTTCAACAAAAGATAACAGCACAAAATGGACCTGGAGACCTACTGTTGGCAGCCCCTTTTCCGGGAGGAATGCATGTTTTTAATGTAGGCGATAAACAGTTTTATCTGGCAGATGGGGCTTTCCTCGCGTGTACCGATGGCGTCGCAATCAAATCTGTGATGCAAAATTTAGGGCATGCGATGTTCGGAGGTACAGGAGGATTTCTGATCCAACAATCTACCGGGAAAGGAAAGCTAGCCGTCTCGGCGTTTGGATCTGTTTTTTTATTAGACGTCAAACCAGGGCAACCGTTAACCATTGACAATGAACATGTTGTCGCCTGGGATACAAACTTAACTTACGAAATAACCACACCAAACAGTGGTCGAGGATTCCTAGGAGGAATGGTCAGTGCTGCGACCAGTGGGGAGTCGTTAGTCTTACGTTTTTCTGGTCAGGGTCAAATTCTACTGGCTTCCCGCAACAAAAAAACACTGATATCTTGGCTAACGGAAAACCTTCCCCAAACAAAAAATTAACTCATTCAGAAGAGACAAGGCTTCCTTGAAATCGAATCGTCCAAGATGTTTCTGCAACAAGGCCACATCCTCTTGAATGGTGGCCTCGTTGCGCAATAACGGAATCAGCGCGTCCAAAGTGGTACGCGCCCGGATGTCGTGATTCTTGAGATATCCCGCCAATTCCAACAACTTCGCATGGACCTGCTCCATAGGCACAAGACACGGGGGTTGTGTGGAATCAACCTCTTTGGATTGTGACAAGGACAAGAGTTCCAGAGTTTGGATATCCTGCAAAATCTGTTGCAAAGCGAGATCAAACTCATCTATCAGGGGGGGCCATTGAGTTTTGTCTCCAACCCGCAAGGCCATCTCAAGGGCAAGGGCTGCGACCTGAAGTCGATCCGCTGAAAAGGTTCCCGCCAACCCCTTGATGGTATGAGCCAGACGCAAGGCAGTCTCATGATCACGCTTCCGCCGCCCTCCGAGCAACGTGCGCATCTCCTGGGCCGCGCAAGAAAACTCCTCGCGTGACGCCAGCAGGATTCGATAAACACTTTCGTGATTATTGTTGAAACGTCTTAAACACTCCTCGACTTCAATGGCCTGCAGCACAGGCGGCAAGCGCAAAACAGATACCGGACGACTCACCGGCGGCAGGATCACCGGCCCATGCAATCGCTCTTTGAATGGGATCCATCTGGCCAAAGCCTCATACAAGTGATGCATCTCAATGGGCTTGGTGACATGATCATTAAAACCGGCTTCCAGACTTTTTTCCCGGTCTCCTGCCATGGCATGAGCGGTCATGGCCACAATGGGCAATGGCGCAAAACGAGAATCGCTCCGAATCAGACGAATGGCCAAAAAGCCATTCATGACCGGCATTTGCAAATCCATCAACACGAGGTCAAACGCCATTGATTTCACCATTTCAACGGCCTGCAAGCCGTTTTCAGCAATTTCTACCACCACCCCCAACCCTTGCAGGATTTCAACGGCCACCTGTTGGTTGATGGCGTTATCTTCCGCCAACAAGACACGTGAACCACGAATCTGTTCAATCAAGGGCATGGGATCGATCCATGATAACTTTGGATGAAATTCAAGCGACTCCTTCCCAAAGCGGAAAATGACGGTGAAATAGAATACGCTCCCGCGATCCGCTTCAGACTCCACCCAAATTTCCCCTCCCATCAACTCCACCAATTTCTTGCTGATGGAGAGCCCCAAACCACTCCCACCAAATCGACGGGTGGTTGAAGCCTCAGCCTGGGTGAATGGGGAAAAAAGTCGCTCAATCTGCTCAGCAGTCAACCCGATTCCGGTATCGCGCACATGGAACTCCAAAGTGACCTGATCATCGGTCTGCTGAATGGTTTTGACCCCAACCTCAATCTCTCCTGAATCGGTAAACTTGATGGCATTACTGGTCAGATTCATTAATATCTGTTCAAGGCGCAAAATATCCCCGTTCAGTTGATAATTCAGCTCTTTGGACACAGAAAAGATCAATTCAAGGCGTTTTTCCAGGGCTTTGACACGCAACAGGTCAGATAAATGATCAAACACTTGCTGGAGGATGAAATCCGACTGTTCCATGTGCAGCTTGCCAGCATCCATTTTGGAAATGTCTAAAATATCATTAAGAAGCCGCATCAAGGAGTGCGAGGCGTTGGAGATTTTTTGCAAATAGTCTCTAATGTTTGGTTGCAAATCCTTGTCAAGGGCCAGACGCGCCAAACCAATGATCGCATTCATTGGGGTACGAATTTCATGGCTCATCCGGGCAAGATATTCACCCTTGGCATTGTTCGACAAAAGGGCCTGATCCCGCATGACCTGCAACTCCTTTTGGGTCACGATGCGGTCGATGCATTGCTCGATCAGTCGATCCAAATCCTCCAGATTGATTGGTTTTACCAAATAACCCACAGCCCCCCGATTCACAGCATTCACGGCGTCTTGCATATCTCCATGACCACTGATCACGATGGTCTTGATCTCAGGATGGATCTCAATGGCCTTGGTAAGCAGGGTCAAGCCATCCAGTTTAGGCATCAAAATATCGGTAACCAGAATATCCACAGTCTGGTTTGCAAGGATTTCCAATGCGGACTCACCAGAGACCACACCAACCAAGGCAAAAGGTTTGCTCTTGGCCCAGGTAATCAAAATATTGACAATATCGATTTCATCGTCCACAACCAACACGCGCATCCGCCCATCCTCGGCAAACAACGCCTCTGTGGCCCCCTCCAACGGCTCCTCAATCTGGCGGACCGCATGAGGAGTGGGGCCAACCTCCTGCATGATTCCCGACAAAGCCGCATAAAAATCATTCATGGAGACCGGTTTATACAAACAATCCCGAAACCCAACCGCAGCAATTCTCTCTTCGGTGGTTTTTTCGCTAAACCCGGTACACAGCAAGAGAGGAATATTTGAACGGATTTTTTTCAAGCGGATGGCCAACTCATCACCGGTCAAACCCGGCATCATCTGATCGGTCACGACCACATCAAAAGCGTATGGTGAGGCTTGAAAGCACTCCAAGGCTGCCACTGGATCGGTAAATCCAACCGGGGAAAACCCCATAGCCTCCAACATTTTGACCGCCACATCCATCAGACAGGGCTCATCATCCACAAACAAAACCCGGCCAGAACCCTTCCGCACGACCAAGGGATCATCCTGATGACACGACTCCACGCTAGAGCCAGTCCTCTTCAAAATTGGCAAATAGACCTTGAATGTAGCCCCCCGACCCAATTCACTCTCGACAAGAATGTTTCCTCCACAATTTTTAACCGCCCCATAAACCAGTGACAACCCCAAACCAGCACCTTTCCCAATATCTTTAGTTGTGAAAAATGGTTCAAAGATACGACCCATAATTTCATCCGGTATTCCTGGACCGCTATCTTGCACACAAATCTCAAAATAATCACCAACCTCCAATCCAAAAACCTTTGCCTCATCAACACCCACCGAAACCCAATCCATTTTGACCGTCAGCACACCACCATCATCACCCATCGCATGGCTGGCATTGGTACATAGATTAATCATCACATGATACAATTGGGTCGTATCACCCAATATCTGCACGGCTTCCTGATTTTTACACTCCTCACGAATATCAATGGAGGATGGCAGTGTTGACCGCATGAATTGGAGCACGTCTTTAATAATTACAACAGGATTGAACGGTTGCTTCTCAAGCTGTCTCTGACGACTAAAAGTCAAAAGTTGACGCACCAAATCCCGTCCTCTCTGCACCGCTTTCAGGATTGTCTTGACCCGAAACCCACACGCTTCACAGCAACATTCGGCTAACTCCGCATTACCCATAATAATGGCAAGAATATTGTTAAAATCATGCGCAATACCACCAGCCAGCGTTCCTATCGCCTCCATTTTTTGTGACTGGCGCAGGATCTCCTCGGTTCGCCTTTTTTCTGTCACGTCACGAATAATGGCGGTGAAATTCAATTCCCCCCCAATTGTCCAGGAGGATACGGTCATTTCCAGAGGGAGTTCCTGGCCATCGCGTCTTTTTCCCCAGAGTTCCAGGACTTCCCCGGCTCCATGCTTCATTTGACCCGTTTGTTTCAGATTTTCAATGGCATGAAGATGTGCGGACTCATACCGTTCTGGGACAATGACAGAAATATTTTTCCCAAGGATCTCAGCACTGGAATATTGAAAGATTTTCTCTGCCCATTGATTCCAAAAGGATACATTGCCATCCAAACCAATAGAAATAATCGCATCCGTAGCTGACTGGGCTACGGAGCGAAACCGCTCCTCACTCTCGCGGAGACGTTCATTGACACTTTGCAATGGGGTATGAATGATCATTTTATTTTCCACCGATAATGGCTTGGATGGCCTTGCGAATCGGCATGAACTCAAACCGTTCGCCATAGATTTTCATTATTTTTCCCAACCCCTCATCCAGACCTGCCACCTGCTGGATCCATTGCGTAATCTCCACCATATCCAGACGAACCAGACTATCATCCAATTCCCGCAGCAAAGAGACCGGGAGTTTAGCCAAGGCCACAGGATCCAATACCGCATCCAAAACCACAGCTGGCATCCTCTCCTGCCGGGTTATGGAGAATGAAAGATATTTTTTCATGATATCGTACAATCCACTTTCTGAAAACGGCTTTGCCAGAACATCGTCACAACCGGCCTCCAGCATCTCCATACGCTCATTATTAAAGGTATGTGCCGTAACTGCAATGATCTTGACCTCCTTACCATCTGGCAACGCCCGAATCTCCCTGGTCGCCGAAAGTCCATCCAATACAGGCATACGTCGATCCATCAGCACCAGATGGGGGTGCCACTCCTGAAAAACCCGAACCCCTTCCCGACCATCTTCAGCACTCCTAAGCTGAAAATTGTGCTGGGACAACAGGTTTTGCAGCAGCAACCGGTTCTCCCGCTGGTCTTCGACAATCAGAATCCGGTACTCACAGCCATTGTCGATACCCACAATCTCTCCGTTGTCTGAGGCATGAGGAGGAGTCCCGGTGACTGGCACAAAAGGGATGGTAAAAGAGAAGGTCGTCCCTTTGCCCAACTCACTGGCAATACGCATCTCCCCTCCTAAAAGACCAATCAACTGCCTGGAAATAGAAAGCCCAAGCCCTGTCCCTCCACTCTGGGCGAGTTGCACAAACGGTTGTTGGATCTTCTCCAGGCTCTCTGCTGAAATTCCGATGCCTGAATCCGTGATCTCAAACAGCAAGGCATCACAGAGAGATAATTTTAAAACAATATATCCACTATTTGTAAACTTAATCGCATTTCCAATAATATTAATAATAATTTGCCGCAACTTGGCAGGGTCGGTGCGGACATGGCTTGGAAACGACGACGATTGATCCAGACGCAATTCCAACCCTTTGGAGTCGGCCCGAAGACGCAACATGTCAATCAGGTCATGGATCAGGCCACCCAAGTCGATATCCACCAGATCAACCTCCATTTTCCCGGATTCAATTTTCGCCATATCCAAAATGGCGTTGATGATATCCTGCAAATGGGCACTGGAGTTGAGAATAATATCCAGATTTTCCTTCTGTTTTTCGTTAAGTTCAGGATCCCTGGACATGATCTGGGAAAACCCCAAGATAGCATTGATGGGGGTACGCAATTCGTGGGACATGTTGGCCAAAAAAATGGATTTGGCCCGATTGGCCGCATCGGCCAGTTCCCTAGCCAGTCGCGACTCCTCCTCCGCCTGTTTACGAACGGCAATGTCGCGAATGGCAACCAATCCGCCACAGATCTCCCCATCCAGACTCCTCAAGGGGGAGTAGCGTTCCTCCAACACCATCCGCTCTCCGTTTAACGAATGGATATGCACCTGCTCCAGAACTTCGGTCTCCTCGCCCGCCAACACAAAATCGCACTGCCTCTTTCTTGCCAGATTGGCTCCAAACGGTATCAATGCCGCCAACTTCTGCCCCAAACACTCCTCACGGGAGAGGCCAAACAGATGCGTCATGGTGGGATTCCAAACGGTCAAGCGCATCTTCTGGTCAAAAGCAAAAATACCATCTGGGCTACTGTTGATCAGCACCTCCAACTGACGAAACTGTTCTTCACTATTGGCCAATGTCTCCTGGATGCGTCCTGCCATGAAATCAAAAACACGCCCCAACTCCCCGATCTCTCCTTCCTGATCCAGACCAGTACGCGCGGACATCTCCCCTCTTGCCAAAGCGGACGCCGTATGGCTCAAACGCAACAAAGGTTCGCCAAGCCGTCGGGCCATCAAAATGGTCAACAAGACCACCAGCACAAACCCAAGCCCCCCCGCACCGACAACCAAAACAATCTCGCGCACCACTGGAGAAAACATCTCCGCCTGATCCTGCTTGATCACCAAACTCCAACCCCAATCGGTATTCACCCGAATGTGACGAATCGCAGCGATCACGGGTACTCCATGAGTATCCGTGGTTTCAAAGATGCCTTCTTGTCCCGGAACGCCCAACAACACGGGCGACGGTTCGATTGACCAAGAAGATTTAATCGTTCCAAGAGAAGTGACCAGATTGCCTTGATCATCCACCAGATAGACCTGTCTGCTCTGCCCCACCACTTGGCCGGTTTGCAGTAAGGTCTGCAAAAAAATCCTGGGAGTCACCAATGCCACTAGGATGGCAATCGTGTTACCATCCCGATTACGGATGGCGTGGCCAATGGGAAAGACCGGATGGCCACTCCCATAATCCAGCACCACGCGATCAACAAAGCCGTTACGGGAGAGCCAAGCATGACGCAAAAAGGGATCTGAATAGTCCACAGACTCCACCCCTCCCTTCTGACTAGAAATCACGACGCGGCCTGTTCCTGGATCCAGGAGTTCGGCACGCAAGATTTCGGGATAGGCTTCATCCAGAGCAACCAACCTCTGGGTAATGGCGACTCGCTCAACCTCCTGACCCGTCGCCATAAACCGCACACTCTCTTCAATCAAATCGGGATTTCGGGCCAGAAAACGGAGACTACGGTGACGTTCAGAGAGCCATTCCACCACCAACTGTTTTTTTAGATCGGCCAAATGATTGAGATGTTGAAAAATCTCAACGCGAATTTCGCTGATCCGCCCAGAATAACCACTCCTAGGCACACCCCAATTGATGACCAGCAGAACCAGCATCAAAACAGCCAAAAACAGTCCACCAAACCACAGGATCATCCGACCCTGCAAACCTTTGGACCACACGCGATCCTTATGGAGAGGGCAAGAGGTTCCAAGCATCAAGGCACCTCCTGGCGATAATCAAAAAGATCCAACTGATATTGTGTCGGGGCCAGTAACACGGTCTCCACCAGTTCCGGGTGAAAACAGGAGCTAACCGACTCCCAGGAGGCGTCACGAGGAATCTTGTCAATCTTGCGCAGAAAGGCAACGGCCTTAGCCAGTCGGCCTTGAGGCATCCGATCATCTTCTGGCAACAAAGGGGTCAGGCTCAAGTTACGCAAGCCACGCATGGTCAGACGGACAAGCTCATCACGATCCCGTTTCTCCTGGGTATTCAACAGTTTGTGCATCTCTTCGATCCCCCAATCCACGCCCTGCTCCAAATTGGCCTCGGATTGATCCAGCCATGTCAGAGCGCGTATTTGGGCCGCCAAGAGTATCCGCACCGCTTCGGGATGATCTTGGACCACACTTGGCGCGAAATAAACATAACCAGAAGAGAGAAAACGGTAAACAATCTGGGCATTGTCTTGAAAAACGGCCCAAGTCGGGGTCGGTTCCCAGGCGGCAAAGGCGTCGATTTGCTTCTTGCGCAACTGTTCTGGCATGGCATCCACATCCATCTCCACCAGTGTGACGGTCGATTCATCCATCCCAGAACTAGCCAAGGTCTGCAGCAAGGCATAATGGGCATTGGAGCCTCTCGCATACCCGATGCGACCTCCCTGCAAAGAGGTCATCAGCATGGCTTCACGGGTGACGATGGAGGTAAAACCGAGATCGATCAGAGAGACAATCTGCATTTGATCCTGGATGCATGCGGTGATGGCTGGCATGTCCCCCCCCACCCCACCCTCCAATTGACCACCATGCAGAAAAGCATTGACATCCGCTCCTTTCATGAACGGATGAAAGCGGACCGCCATCCCGACTTTGGCCAACTCCTGCCGCAATAAGTTATCCCGTTGCATGACTGCAGTGACAACCCCGCCGGGCAACCACAAGGGTTGGGTGCCAAGATCAATCACTTGGGGATCTTTTTCAAAAGAATATTGCAGATAAAGCTGATTATTTGCAAAAGCGGAAAAACACAAAATAAAAAACAAGACAACACAGATCATGCCTGCCCACCACCTGCACCAAGAGCTTTGCACCGATCCAGACATGACTAAAAATCCTTATCAACTCGTCAAGGTGACACCATACAAAGAATTAGCCAACGCATTCATAGAAAAAGGCTTGAGCAGATAGGTACAGAATCCAACACTCTCAGCCACTGTTTCATCATTGATCCGTTCGCTGTAACCCGTACACAAGATAATCGGCCGTTCAGGACGAATCTGATGAATCTCTCTGGCCAGTTCATCACCGGACAACTCTGGCATCACTTGATCTGTAATGACGACATCGAACCGATCTGGATGGTTCCGAAACAACTCCAACGCCTCTTTGGGATTGGTCAGACAGGTCGGGGTATAGCCAATGACACCCAAAAAAGACGCCACCACATTCACCAACTCCAATTCATCATCCACAAAAAGAACATTCCCAGAACTCATGCGAATAGCATTCGGATCGGTTTGCTCGACACGAGAAACCTGTTGCGTGGCAATCGGAAGATAAACAAAAAACGCACTCCCCTGGGTGATCGCACTTTCCACAAAAACGGCTCCTCCACAATTTTTCACCGCCCCGTAGACCACCGAGAGTCCGAGTCCCGTTCCACCACCAATCTCTTTGGTCGTAAAAAATGGCTCAAAGATGTGTTCTTGCACTTCCAAAGAGATGCCAACGCCCGTATCTTTGACCATCAATTCAAAATACAGCCCTTCCTCCAGCAAACGTTGCGCCGCATGTTCCTCATTCAAATAAATCCGACTCATCTGCACGGTCAGCACGCCCCCCTTTTCCCCCATGGCATGACGGGCATTCGTACATAAATTCATCACGACCTGATGCCATTGAGTCGGATCCCACAAGACCTGCCCACCGCCTTCAATAATGCTCTCCTTGACAATAACGGATGAAGGAAGAAGCGAACGCATCAGTTTAAGGGCCTCCTTGACCATCGGTGCGGGATCAAACAGGATCTCCTCTTTTTTCTTTTCCCGACTGAAGGTCAAAAGCTGCAACACAAGTTCCCGTCCCCTCTCAACCGCTTTCAACACATTCGTCATGTTCGCCTTAAGGTCACCAACACCATATTGAACCAGTTCTGCATTCCCCATGATGATCGCAAGAATATTATTAAAATCATGAGCGATCCCCCCGGCCAACGTTCCAACAGCCTCCATCCTTTGGGAATAGGCCAACCTTTTCTCCATCTCGATCCTGGCACTGATATCACGCAAAAAAGCAAATAAAAGCTTTTCGTTTTCGAATTCCAAATAATTCGCGGTTACTTCCAGATCAACCAAACCGCCCTGTTTTTTCCGATGGCGGGTTTCAAAAGTTTCACTCCCTTTCTCAAGCAACTTGCGAATATGCTTCTTGACAGCTTCAGGATTTTCCACCCCTTCCAGATCCGCAATCTTCTTGGTGAGAACCTCTTCCCTGGAGTACCCCGTCATGTTCAGATAAGCCTTATTGACCTCCAAGATCCGGCCATCCAGATCAACGATCCAAAATCCATCCTTGCTGTTGGAAATAATCGCATCATAGCGATTGAATAGATTCCTAAGCTTTGTTTCCGCCTTTTTGCGTTCTTCAAGCTCTTGTAGCAATCTCTTGTTGATGCTGGCAAGGTCGTTTGTCCGTTGCAACACCTGGACCTCCAGCCGCCGCCGCAACCGACTCAACTCCAAATGGGTATTCACCCGCGCCAGCAGCTCATCACTCTGAAATGGTTTGGAAATAAAATCGACCGCCCCCACTTCAAACCCCTTGACCCGCTCCTCCCGGTTTGTGGAACCACTGATGAACAGAATGGGGATATCATGCAAAAATTCCAGGGCCTTGACCCGGCGACAAAACTCAAACCCATCCATGACAGGCATTGAGATGTCCAGCAGAATCAATTCCGGCGGTTCAGACAAAAGTGCTTCCATCGCGACCATTCCGTTGTTGGCAGGTCGGATGGGATAACCAGCCTCTGTCAGAATATCCGACAACAACTTCAGGGAGGGCAGATTGTCCTCCACGATCAAAATCCCTTTAGGTCTCATCATTTTTCTCCAACAATCACCTGAATAGCTTTACGGATCGGCATAAACTCGAACCGCTCGCCAAATCCTTCCAATGTTTTTCCCAACCCCTTATCCATGGCCTTCACCCGTTGAATTAACGCGGTAATCTGCATCAAATCCAGACGAATCAGGCTGTCATTAAGCTCCCGAAGCAAAGAAATCGGCAGTTTACCCAGCAAAGCGGCATCCAAGGCCTCTTCAGTGGCCACGACACAGGAAATCCGTTCCTGCCCAATGATGGATAATGGGAGGTATTTTTTCATCATATCGAACAATTCGCCTTCTGAAAACGGCTTTGCCAAAAAATCGTCACACCCGGCCTCCAGCATCTCCATACGCTCATTGCTGAATGTATGCGCCGTAACCGCAATGATCGGAACCTCCCGGCCTTCTGGCAAGGCACGAATCTCCTTGACCGCTGACAATCCATCCAGCACCGGCATACGCCGATCCATCAGTACCAAATGGGGGTGCCACTCTTGGAAAATCCGCACTCCCTCACGACCATCCACTGCAACACGAAGTTGAAAATGATGATTTTCCAACAGGGTTTGGAGCAACAACCGGTTTTCCCACTGATCTTCAACAATGAGGATCCGATATTCCCAAGCGTTATCAATCCGTATAACCTCCCCGTTGGACTGGAGGCGTGGCGACTCACTTTCCGGGTTAACGACCGATTCAAAGGCAATGGAAAAGGAGAAGGTCGAACCTTTGCCCAACTCACTAGCAATCCGCATTTCTCCGCCCAATAGCGCAATCAACTGCCTGGAGATGGAAAGCCCAAGCCCTGTGCCTCCGCTTTGATCCAGTTGCACAAATGGCAATTGAATCCGTTCCAGATTCTCCGACGCAATCCCGACGCCTGAATCCGTAATTTCAAACAACAGAAGCCGTTTATGGACCCCCTGGAGACAAAGTTTCACCACGACCTCCCCATGAGAGGTAAACTTAATTGCATTACCTATAATATTAATAATAATTTGCCGTAATTTGGCGCAATCTGTACGCACATAACGGGGAAATGACGACGATTGATCAATTCGCAGATCCAATCCCTTGGCCTCGGCCCGAACACGCATCATGTTGATCAGGTCATGGAGCATGCCGCTCAAGTCAATATCGGTATATTCAACCACCATTCTCCCGGATTCAATTTTTGCCAGATCAAGAATTTCATTAATGATATCGAGAAGATGAGCCCCAGAATTAAAAATAATATCCAGATATTCTTTTTGCTTTGGTGTGACGTCAGGATCTCTGGCAATAAATTGCGCGAATCCCAAAATTGCGTTGATGGGAGTGCGCAGTTCATGGGACATATTGGCCAAAAAAAGCGACTTGCTCTGGCTGGCTGCATCCGCCCGCTCTTTGGCAACGATCAACTCGCCAGAACGGATACGAATCATCTCCTCTAGGTGATCACGGTAATTCTGCAATGCTCGTTCAGCGGTTTCGCGTTCCTTGATTTCCTGCTGCAAGGCGTGATTGGTGGTAGACAATTCCGTAAGCAGCGCGAAATAGCCCGCACTTGTTTGGTTCAACGACTCCACAAGGCGGTCTAGTTCGTCAGGCCCCCCAGAAGGTAGACGACGATTCAGGCGTATGGGGGTAAAGGACTCTTCTAGACTTACTACTCTGGAATGCTCCGCAATGGCAATCAGATGTCGGCCAACCAAATAATAAAACAACAGGAGAATAAAAGTTGAAACTAAAAAAGTTTTAACTGCCTGAGTCACCAGAATAATCAATAACTTATCCATCAAGCGTTGATAAATGGCGGAAAGGTTGGCTTGAATCCGCAACAGGCCAAGATCAATGCTTTTGTCCCGATAAGAATAGCGCAGTGGAAAATTGCGCTCGATCACGTTGACGCCAAGCTCTCCCACGGTCAGAGTCGGGGCATTGGGACGCACGATTTCCAGATAGTGAATATCTGGCAGACGTAGAATGCCCTCCATCAACAACAGGACTGAAGCCGTGTCTGTCAACCACAACTGATGGATAATGCTCTCCAAATGCGTACTACGAATCTCCTCGAACCGTACCGACACCCGATTCACATCATAGCGATAATCCATATAAAGCTGAAAGAAGGTTCCGATCAGGGTGATAATCGAACTGAACAATAACACCAGCAAGGTCAATTTCCTTGCAATTCCAGACCGAAACAGGGCCACCCCGACCGGAATTTCGAGTGCATTGTTGTCGCGCACTGTCACTTGAGCATCTCCTCACGCTCCAACAATTTTTGATAGCTGCCATCCTTTTTCATATTTTTCAAGGTATCCGTGATCGCATCGACAAGCCCAGCGTGTTTCTTGTTGAGATAAAAGTGAAGATCCTTCTCGGCCAGAGGGGGTTCCACGACCCGAACCCCTTGAATCCCCTCTTTACGCAGATACTCTTGCCCCTGCACCCGGTCATACAGAATGATTTGCGCACGATCATTCTTGATCAAACCAAACAACAGTTCCTCATCCTTGACCCTGATCCGGTTAGGAACATCACGGGTGTTCTCCTCGAACATCCGCCAACCAGTGATGAAACCCACAGTATAAGGAGTGAGATCACCCCAACTCTTGATGATGACATGTTCCTGATTGGTAAAGGCGATAAAGGCTTTGTTCATCCAAGGTTCAGGGATCTTGATCAGATTTGGATAGGTATCCACAATAAATTTGTCTGGAACCCGCATCAACTCGCCATCATCAATCCCTTCATTGGCATTGATCAAAGCGCGCTCGGATGGCAGATGGCTGATTTTCAACTGCCAACCCAAACGTTGAAACACGGCCTGCGCCACTCGGTCCACCAACCCACTCCCTTCAGAATTGGTATAGACCGGATTAGAATCCGCCGTGGCAATGGACAAAGAGACCGCTGCGGCCTCTGCCGACATCACCAGCACCACCAATAGCATCCCGATTATCTTGACGCCAAGATTCATAGCCCACCTCACATTCGTTTCGGATCGTTCATTAATAGACTATGCCGATGTTTTCCTTGTCATGCAACCACAAAATCCGCCATACTTGAAATCCAACCCATTGATCTTTACATGAAGAGACCCATGTCCAAAGCTCCTAAAGAGACCACCTCAAGCCAGACCCTTGCCCCCAGCGACAAACGGTTACAAGAGGATCTGCGCTTTCAAGCACTACGGGATCACCTTGCCGAACATGACTTGGTGGAACCGCGTCTTCTGGCCACTCTGTTGGGATACCCCCTGACCGATGAAGAGACTGGACTGGTGCAATTCTTAACCCAAACCACTCTCGTCACCGCCGAAGAGTTAAAAACCGCCAAAGAGAGCAAACGCAATCAGCCCGATCTCTCCTTAGCCGATGCCCTGATTCAATCCGAATCTCTGGGAGAGACCGCC
Source organism: Magnetococcales bacterium (assembly GCA_015232825.1). Lineage (GTDB taxonomy): Bacteria > Pseudomonadota > Magnetococcia > Magnetococcales > Magnetaquicoccaceae > Magnetaquiglobus. The sequence goes on along the minus strand of JADFYY010000002.1, from coordinate 29,182 downwards.
TTAGCCATGGCCATGGCTGCCGTCTCCCGACTCCCTTTTTTTGCCTTTCAACCCGCGACCGCCGAATCGGGTGCGATTCGCCGCCTAGATGCCCAAACGGCCAATGCTTGGCACGCCTTTCCGGCCCGTTTTCAAGGGGATCATCTCCTGCTGGCAGCCGAAGATCCGCGACGGATCGATGTCAAAGAGGCCGCCACCTTCATGGACCATCCGATACGTCTGGCAATCACGCCCGCCTCTGCCATCCGCAAGGCCATCGAACTGTGGTATGGCGATGAAAAAAATCGCCGGGAGACCTCCTTTCTTGGTGAACTGGATCTGCGTAGCGTCACCTTGCCGGAAAAGGGATCTCCCATCATTGCCGGAACCGATGCCACCACCTTGATCAACCGCATTCTGCTGGCAGCCACCCGCATGAACGCCAGTGACATCCATTTAATCCCAGACGCCCGTTGCATGCGGGTGGACTTCCGTCTGGACGGCAAAATTCATCCACAGGCCCAAATTCCGTTAAATCTGGCCAATCACATTGTCTCCAGAATCAAGGTGCTGTCTGGTTTGGATATCTCCGAAAAACGTCTGCCTCAAGACGGGGCCATTCGCACGCGACTGGCAGACCGCAACATGGATCTTCGCGTATCAGTCATCCCGGCGGTGCGGGGTGAAGCGGTGGTGTTGCGTTTATTGGATCTGCAGGTGGACATTGTCAAGCTGGAAGAGTTGGGCTTTTTTGCCGAAGACCAAGAACGTCTGCGACGGGCCGTCTCCCTGCCCCATGGCCTGATTTTGCTAACCGGTCCCACGGGTAGCGGAAAATCCACCACCTTGCGAGCCGCCTTGAATTTCATTCAATCCAATGAGAACCGTCACATCCTGACGGTAGAAGACCCCGTGGAGGTCAAAATGGATGGCATCACCCAGGTGCTAGTCCACGAAAAAATCGACTACACCTTTGCCCGCGCCTTACGCCATTTTCTCCGCCACGACCCAGATGTGATCATGGTGGGCGAAATCCGCGATGGCGAAACCGCCCGCATTGCCGTCCAGTCCGCGCTCACCGGTCACTTAGTTCTCTCAACCCTTCACACCAACGATGCCCCAGGGGCGGTGGCCCGTCTGCTAGACATGGGCGCGGAACCCTATCTGGTCTCTTCAGCCGCCAGCTTGGTCATTGCCCAACGGCTTACCCGACTCCTCTGTCTGCACTGCCGGCAACTCACCCCAATCACCCTTAAAGAGCAAGGGGTGTTGCACTCCATGGGAGTGAAAGATCCTGTCCCAGACAAGCTCTGGCAAGCCACAGGTTGCCCACAGTGCAATCTGACCGGATACAAAGGTCGCACCGTATTATATGAAATGATGCCGATTGATGATGAATTACGGGGCATGATCGCCCGTCGGGAGAGTGCCACAGCCTTGCGCTCAACCGCCAGGAGCAAAGGGTTTCAACCCTTGATCGCTAGCGGACTCAGAAAGGTTCTGGAAGGAAAAATCTCACTGAGCGAGGCCGCAGCCTATTTGGATGTGATGAACTGATACCTGGAACTCTTAAGCATTCCGATTGACCCAAACAATGACATCACCCGGCAAGGTCCGTTTGTTGCCAGCTTCGTCTTGATAGCCGATCTTACCGGACTTAAACAAATTCAACACCCGCCGTTTGGCCTCGGCTTCATTCAACCCAGACACATTGCCCAGCCAACCCATGTGATAGCTGAACAGGTCGAGAAGAAAATCAGATGACCACCCCTCTGGCACAGGCATTTCATGTTCTGTCTGTTTCATCCGACTGCCCATCAGAATCGTTGAAGATGCGACCGAAGAATCCCTGCAAACCATGCTCATGTTCCCCTCCCAAATCATTTCATCCGACAAAGCCTGTGTTGCATTAACAATCTCACACCCCCCTTATAGGTCATTTGTAAGAGCGGGTCAACTCATTTTTTTCGCACCGCAACAAAAAAAATCCATTATTGATTATATTATTGTTATTGAATAAATTATATAAAAAAAAGCCCTTAGACCTGTCACCACAGCATCGCAAAATAAAGTTGCCATTGACCTGAAAGTGGACTAAAAGATTAATCGATGATTCACAAAAAAATGGCCACTTCGCCCACATCTTGTAGGGAAAAAACACACCCATGTCCAAAGCTCTCACTTATCTGGCTAAAACACGACCCGAAGCAGCCACACATCTGCTCGGTTTCTACAAACACAGTGTCCAGGCTTTGGACGAAAAGACCCGTCACCTCATTCAGATCGTCACAAAAGTAACCGTTGGCACAGAACGTGGCTTGCGTCAATACGCCCCCAAAGCACTCAAGGCTGGAGCCAGCCGGGAGGAAATTTTAGATGCGGTTCTCATGGCTTTTCCCGCAGCTGGCCTCAACAAAGTACTCGACGCCATCGAAATCATGCGAGAAATGGATCTTTTGCCAGAAATCCCAGACAACGCTCCAGTGACAACCGTAAACAATCGACTCGGATCCTTAAACGATTTTCCATTACAGCGCATGCACTGTTTACAGCATTCAACAGGCAACCTGATCGTATTCCGCTCGCAGGCAGATCATGTGACGGTCTACAGTGCCCTCTGTCCCCACTCCAAGGCCAATCTCTGCCAAGGAACCGATCATGGCACACGGGTGGAATGCCGCGTACACAACTGGACCTTTGATCTGACCACCGGCCAATGCCTAGAACCCGCCGATGGAGCTGGACTGAAAATCATTCCATCGATGGTGCGTGATGGTGAACTTTTCCTATCCGACGTCACTCGTGCCTGACTCAATTCAAACATTGGACGTATCCTCACTCATTGTATGGATCCTGATCGCAGGATTCGCTGGAGTCAGCGTACTGTTGTTCAAAGTGAGGATCCAACAAAAAGTTTATGAACAGTTGCGCACAGAACAAGAGTTCGCTCGCGGTATCATCGACTGCTCAATGACCATGATCGTGGTTACAGACAAGAACAGAAATATAAAAGTTTTCAACAAAGCCGCAGAAGAGGTATACGGTTTCAAGTCTGCCGAAATTATCGGAAAACCAATCAACCATTTATATGGCGACGAAAAAGAATCCGCGCGCGTCGGCGAGATGATGCGTCAACGCGGTTTTTTCATTGGCGAGGCGACCAGCCGGAAAAAAAGTGGGGAGTTGTTCCCGGTTTATATTTCCGCCTCCTTACTGCGTGACGCCCATGGAACCATCATCGGCGCGGTGGGCAACTCTCGTGATCTGACCGAAGAAAAAAAATCTGCCGAGGTATGGCACGCCAAAGAGGCTGCAGAACTGGCCAATAAAGCCAAAAGTCGCTTTTTGGCAAACATGAGCCATGACATCCGCACCCCCATGAACGCCGTGATCGGCATGGTCGAACTGCTCCTAGAGATGGAAAGCGATGGGACCAAACGGAAATATATGGGGACAGCCCTCTCTTCGGCCCGCGCCCTTTTGACCTTGATCAACGACATTCTGGACTTCTCCAAGATCGAGAGCGGCAAAATGATTATGGAGCAAATCGTATTCGATTTGCGTCAAACCCTAGAAGAGACCATCGCCACCTTGAATCCAACGGTCCAACACAAGGAGTTGGCTCTTCTTTTAGAAATCGACCCCGTGCTACCCAACTGTTTCATCGGCGATCCGGTACGTTTGCAGCAGGTATTTATGAATCTAGTTGGAAACGCCATCAAGTTTACTCACAAAGGACAGATCGTTGTATCAGCCCAATCGCGAGGAGAGGAGAAGATCCATTTCGCGGTCCAAGATACCGGTATCGGCATTCCAGCGGAACGACTGACGGCCATCTTTGAAAGCTTCACCCAAGCCGACACCTCCACCACGCGCACCCATGGTGGTACTGGGCTTGGCCTCACCATTGCCAAGGAGATTGTCGCCCGCATGGCGGGAGAATTACAGGTCTCTAGCATACCGAACGAAGGAACGACCTTTTTTTTCACGGTCACCCTTCCCGCCTCTAAACAAAGCACCTGCAAGCGTGACCTGCCCTCATCCACAACCGCCTTCACCACACCCCGCATTTTCAATATTCTACTGGTTGAAGATATTGAAGAGAATTGCCTATTGGCCAAGCTACGTCTCGAACGATGCGGACACAAGGTGCGGGTGGTCCATGATGGATACGAGGCGTTAAACGCCTGGGAAGAAGGGGGAATGGAGCTGATTTTGATGGATATTCACATGCCCCGCATGGATGGATATGTGGCCACCAAAGCGATTCGTGAACAAGAAAGAGTGCGCGGAGAGGGTCATCACATCCCGATTATTGCCATGACTGCGGCGGCCATGAAAAGTGACCAAGAACAGTGTCTGGAAGTGGGCATGGATGGGTATATTTCCAAACCCATTGATTTTGGTAGCCTGTTCAAAACAATGGAACAAACGGTTCCGCAAGGCGTCGGAAAATTGATAGAAGAAGCGGTGCTGGAGACAACCGCCAATGGATCAGACCCCTTTGCCAACAGGCCGTCACTCAACGGAATCGATGTGGCCGCTGGATTGATCAAGTGGGGCAATGCGGAGATCTATCGCAAGTCGCTCATCGGCTTCTCCCACAAACATGCCGAAGATGCCACTCTGGTCCGTTCAGCCCTGGCGCGTCACGACCTTCACGCGGCCAAATCTTTGGCTCATGCCATCAAAGGGGTGTCAGGAACCCTCTCTGCCCGCGACCTAGAAGCTGCGGCCTCGGCCTTGGATGCGGCCTTGCGTCAACGCAAAGAAGAGGATGGTGACATGCAGGCACTAATGGATGCACTAGAGAAACGAAATATCAACCTTGATAAGTTGACCCTGGATTTTGAGTCAGCCTTGTCTCAAGTGATCGCCTCCTGCCAGAGCCTGGAACTCGCTGACATGGCCAACTCATTGGATGGGGAGAACAATAAAGAGGAATTACTGCTCCAGCCCAATCCATTAAACGATACGACACTCCAGTTGGTGCGGACCATTGCCCGCAGTCTCTCCCAAGGGAACATCACTGGGGTAGAAAAAGGGATTCTGGATCTTTATGACGCCCGGAGCCTGCGACAAAATGAGATGCATAAATTATTGGAACAAGTTGATGAACTGGAGTTAGAGCAAGCACTCATTACATTAAAACAAATATTTTCTATTGATTTGGATGGACACTTTTAAATGCTGGACCACATTTCTAACATTGATTTAGCCAAATCAACGATTTTACTTGTTGACGATGAGACTGCAAACCTGAAACTATTGCGAGCCATCCTGCAATTTGATTATACCCTTCTTTTCGCTAAAAGTGGCACAGTCGCCCTGGAATTGGCCACAGAACAGATCCCTGACTTGATCCTTTTGGACATCATGATGCCAGACATGGATGGCTATGCGGTCTGCCAACACCTCAAGGCAAACGAAAAAACCAAAAATATTCCAATTATTTTCATCACCGCCATGAGTGACATTGGCGACGAAATCAAAGGATTTGATGCTGGCGGGGTGGACTATCTGACCAAACCGGTGAGTCCACCGATTGTCAAGGCGCGGGTGCGCACCCAAATCTCTTTGCGCACCGCATACCGGAAACTACAAGAGCTGAACGAACATCTCTCCTTTGAACGTCAAACCATTGAAAACATTGTCTCCAGGATGCGCAACTCCGTGCAATTCGACCGGACCCATCTGCGCTATTTGATGGTTCCTGCTGAGAAAAGTTCTGGCGATATCCTATTGGCAGCCTTTCGACCGGATGGCACCCAACATCTGGTGTTGGGGGATTTTACTGGCCATGGTTTAACAGCGGCGGTGGCTGGCCCCATTGTCTCAGATATTTTTTACTCTCGCACAGCGGCTGGAATGGACATGGCGGGGATTTTGGGGGAAGTCAATCGCGCCTTGTATGAAAAACTACCGACTGACATGTTCATGGTCGGCTGTTTTCTGGAAGTTTCTGCGGCCCGTGACCGATTGCTCGCCTGGAACTGTTCCCTGCCAGACATCTTTGTCTTTCGCCAGGGGATCGTGCATCAGCGGATCATTTCTGGACATATGGCGCGCGGCATTCTGCATCGACCGGACAAACCAGGGAGCGAGGTGGCCTTGCAACCTGGGGATCGGGTGCTGTTTTTTACCGATGGAATTGTGGAAGAGAAAAACCCAAACCGCGAAGAGTTTGACTTGTTGCGCTTGATTCCACTTTTGACCCGTATTGCAACGGGAGAAACCCCTTTGACGTGTGTGGACGAGGCTTTGCAACAATTCCGCGAAGGTCTGGAACAAAGCGATGATGTCACTTTGGTCGAGTTGACTTGTTGATTTCAAATGACTAGAAAAAGCTATTTACGTTTGGTATTTTTTGTGCTATATGGACTAAAGTGTCAGCAGTCGTCATTGTAAGCAAATAATTAGGAGTCAAAAATCCCATGGCAGATCGTGAAACAGGAACCGTGAAGTGGTTCAATGAAGGCAAAGGTTTTGGCTTTATCGAGCGGGCCGGTGGCAAAGGGGATATCTTTGTTCACTTCAGTGCCATTTCCGGTAGCGGATTTCGCACCTTGGCAGAAGGCCAACGTGTGGAGTTCAACGTGGTCGCTGGCGACAAAGGCCCCAAAGCAGAAAACGTTATACCTTTATAAGGGTTGTATCTTTTATTGTCAGCATGAGGTCAAAAGGCCTCATGCTGACAAATGTTTTGTTCTCTAGGAACAAGTATGCCATGGAAGCCAGCACACAACCGTGCGATGTCGCATTCCTTGACACTCCGCAACCTGCGTCAGTGGAAGAACGCCCTAAGCCTAAAACAACCCTGACCAAAAATTCCCTCGCCAAAGAAAACAACCAATCGCGCCGTACTGAACAAGCTGTGGCCACACTGAATCGAGCCAAAGAGATCGCGGCCAATGGACTCTTCAAAGAAGCCATCCTTTTATGGGAACACGCCACACGCTTAGGGACCGCTTCCACCATTCCCCCGGCCACTCTGCTCACCTGGATGATCAATGCCCAACAATATCCCAAGGCTGTCCGCTTTTTTACAGCCCATGAATCGATCCTCCAATACGATCATCCCCAATTATGGTCCATAGCACGAGAATTATTCGCTGTCGTGAGTCTGACGGGAGAACCGCAAACTTGGCAATCGCCTCCCTGGAATCAAGCCACTTCTCTACGCAATGCCCTGGTCGCCTACAGTCGCGGCGAGGATCTCACAGTACGAACTCAACTGGTCGCCATCGGGCCAGACTCCCCCTTTTACTCTGGCCGCAAAATCCTAGAAAGCCTGCTGGAACTTGCAAACCAAACCGAAAAAATCACAGCACTCCTGGCAGGGATTCCCGACACATCGCCCTTTGCCCCTTTGCTTGCTCTGGCCCACATGCGGACTCTTCCCAAAACCGCAATCATCACCGCCCTGCTCGACTTGCCCCCCACAAGCCGCATCCCGGCATCACTGTTGTGCGGCATTGATGATAAGCAATTAAAATCTCTACTTAAAATATCACAGACCAACCTTCCTTGCCAGCAAATAACCCTGTTGTTCAACCATGCCGATGCACTCCCGCACGCCCAAATCCGCAACGCCAGCCTCAATCTTCTACCGGATTGCATTGAGGAACGCAGCCGCTTTGAAAAACGATTTGGACCACTGGAAGCGTTTGAACGCGAACGCCTCTTTGCTTTGCATCATGAACGACAACTCTCCTATGTTCGAGCCATCGCCTATTGGAAAAAATGCATCCTGATCTTGGAGAACAGCACGGCCACGCCAGAAAACCGACTCAAAATCGCCTTAATCTACCAACATCTGGCCAGCATTGAACAAAAAGAGCAAAATCCTTCGATATTCCGGGTCATAGAACACCTGGAAAACAGCCTGAAATTGGATCCCGACAACAAAAAAACTTGGCAGGAACTGCTGTCTTGGAAGAGTCGTCTCAAACGTGACCAGCAGAGCTATTATCAATGGGCAGACAAAGCGAGCAAACGGTTTCCAGAAGATGAAACCTTTCTCTCTCTCGCTATGGCAACGGCCATGGAAAAGGGCAGCTATAAAAAAGCCTCTGGGATTGCCAGTCGGCTTCAGAAACTCAATCCCAATCGGGCCAACATGCCCGAAACGCGCTTGGCCGCCCACCTCCACCATGCTCGCAAACACATTTTGACAAAACATTTCAAGTTGGCGCGCAAGGAGTTGGCACGGGCCGCGAAACTTTATCTGGATCCACCGCAACCGCTGACACTCCTGACCGCCATGCTGGAATTTTTGTCCGGCTCACCAGACGCTGGGTCAAAACGCCTCGATGAGGGCCGCAATAACGGCTCACAAAAAGTCTTTTATGCGGTCCAGGCATTCCATGAAGCCGTTGCTCTTCATATACCCACCTTAATCCTAGACCGTCTCCGCCACGATTTGATTCAATGCGACGCAACCTCGCCAAACCGAGAAGAGGTTCTCGCCATTGCCGACTTCAGCGTCAACGCCTTTACTAAACAACCAGAAACAACCACAGAGTGTATCATTCTACTCTCAACTTATTTTTATAAAGCGGCCACACTGGTTTACAATCAAGCAGAGATGCGCCAACTCTGCCTTGCACTAAACCTTTCTCGACGTTACACGCTCCTGACCCTCTACGGAAAAATCGCGGAAAACTGCTGGCCAAACCAGCCAATTTTCACCTTCTTTCGGGCCAATGGTCAAACCGAAAACCAAGCATGGCGTCTTACGGATCAAGATTTTTACACCCTTTTGCTGGCTGAGGAAGATCTTAAAGCCAACGATCCAACAGTGGCTGCCCTGATCAATGCCCTACTGGCCATTCCCCCTTCTCAGCGTCCGATTGACGCTTGGCACTCCATCCCCCTCTCCCCAGCCAGGATTCCCAAGCCTTTGGAGAATAAAATTCTTAAGGAGTTACGATCCAGGCATCAAGAGGCATTCCAGGGAGTTCAAAATGAGGCCGACCGACAAACCCTTAAAAACCAATTCATTGTATCACTGACCCCTACCGACTTTGGACAACGGGGCCCTCAGATTCTCAACTACCTCATGGATCGTGCCTTTAAACTCAAGAATCCACCCAAAAAATCCATTGCACGTCCCGTTTTTCTTCCTCAACAATTAGAAATGGATCTGTTTTGATGAACCCTCCCAACCAACCTGACCTCCAAGCCCAGCGGGAACAACTGGCTCGTCTCCTCTTTGAAACCGAAACACCGGACATTCCCACACTGCTGGCCCATAACATTAAAGTCGGGAACCGTTCCCGTCCCACAGCGGAACAACTCCTCAAACCTCTACAGGCCAGCTTGAAATCGTTTAAAATCACCTTATGATGATACCCATTCACAAAGCTTTGACCTCACCGGGCTCCTTGAGCTATCTTAGATGACTGCCAGACCCTGTTCGCTTTTTTGCCTTGAATGGAGCAAACCCCTTGAGAATCCTGATCGCCGATGATGAGTCCAACAATCGGATCTTGATGCATAAATATCTCCAATCCTGGGGCCAATGCGACCTCGTGCAAGATGGTTCCGAGGCGGTGGAAGCGTTTCAAATCGCCACCGACGAAGGGAGTCCTTATGACCTGATCTGCATGGACCAATTCATGGACGAGATGAACGGCGATGAGGCTTTGAAGGCCATTCGCACCATTGAAAATCAATGGGGAATTGATCCAAATTTTAGAACTTTTGTAATTATAATTAGTGGAGATAGCACGCCCATTCAAGATACAAGCCTCCTTGAATCCGATGCTTGCTTATTGACGCTGCCCAAACCAATCACACAAACCCAACTTTACGCCACTCTACAAAAAAATGGCTTTTTCCCCCCAGAAGAGAGTTCCACATCATCCATGCTTCTGTCAACCGCACAAAATTTTCCGCAAATTCCCGGTTTGGATCGTGACAGTGGCCTAGACCGGGTGATGGGCAACGCACCACTCTACCTGGAACTTCTGGGCAATTTTCTTCACACTCACGAAGCGGACATGGCATCCTTGCAAACGGCCCTGGATGCTGATTCCAGGGATATTATCTTGCGCATTCTCCATAAAATCAAAGGATCTTCCGGCAACATCAGTGCCAACCGCGTCCATTTTGCCGCCAAAGCTCTAGAGGATGCCTTTCGTCGTGATATTCCTTTAGCACAACGGACACCGCTCCTGGCAGAATTCTTTGCCGCCATGAATGAACTTTTAACCGGTTTGCGCCTTCTCGACACCCATGCAAACCGTGATTAATCTATTAAAAATCAACCCAATCATCTTACCAAAGGTGCCATCATGACTTGGCTTTGGACTCTACCCATCCTTCTGATTGCCTCATTAGCAGGCGTTTTTTACCCGGTCTTCACCCAACGCGGCGGATCCCCTTTGCCTGTGGGATTGGAAGGAGACCCGCACGGCGACCTTGCCGCCCAACGGGATGGTATTTTGATGCAACTCAAAGAGATGGAGATGGATGGATCCGACACGGAAAGTGGTCCGATACGCAACAGCCTGGAGATGGAGCTGGCGACCATTTTGACCCGACTCGATGCGATGGAACCACTCCCGGCCACAGGACCGATCACCACCACGACCCCACGCACCGCTTTGGACATCTCCATTGCTTTGTCTGTTATGCTATTGATCACGGTCTTGTCAGGAGGTCTCTATGTTGCCATGGGGACACCTGGGAAAATCGCTCCAGCCACCGCCGAGGCCACTCAAGCCATTCCTGCTGAGATTGCCATCATGGTGGAACAGGCCGCCATCCGCATGCAAGCCACACCAGACGACTTGGCTGGATGGATGCGACTGGCTCGTTCCTATGTTGTGATCAACCGTCCAGACGAGGCCATGAACGCCTACACCCACATTCTCTCCCGTCACCCAGACGCCTTGGAGGCGGCGGTGGCCTTGTCCGAATTGCAAATACAAAATCCAAACCTACAGTTGCAAGAACAGGCGATCAAACGGTTTGAGGAGATTCTTGCTAAAAAACCCGATCAAACCGAAGCCCTCTGGTTTCTGGGAGGCGCGGCCTTCCGCTCTGGGGATAAACAAAAGGCTTTAACACTCTGGACCCGACTTATGCCACTGCTTCCGCCCGGTTCACCGGCCCTCAAAACCGTTGAGCAGGCCATAGGGCAACTTAAAAAACCATGAAACAGACTCGAGGCAGATTTCATGAACCACAATGACACCCATTCTGATCTGGACAACGAGAAGTTGGTATTTGCCGACGACGTGCCCGCTTCAGAACCTGTCAAACCACAACCCACTTCTCATCACAACCGACCTCCATGGAAAGTCATTGCCGTTGATGATGATGAATATGTGCTTGTCCTCACAAAATTTATTTTGGCTGAATTTACCTTCGAGGAACGACCAATTGAGTTATTGTTGGGTCATTCCGGTGAAGAAGCGATTCGCTTGGTAAAAGAACACCCAGATGCCGCCATTTTGCTCCTGGATGTCGTCATGGAAACGGCAAGCTCTGGCCTGGATGTGGTTCGCCATGTCCGCGACGTGCTGAAAAACACCTTGATCCGCATCATTCTGCGCACGGGCCAACCAGGCCACGCCCCAGAGGAGACGGTCTTTATTGACTATGATATTAATGATTATAAAGATAAATCTACTTTAAGCAAACAAAGCCTAATCATCTCGATCATCGCGGCTCTGCGTTCATACCGGGATCTGCGCACTCTGGAAAACACCCGCCGGGGACTCGAAAAAATCATCGATGCCACAGCAAATCTGTTTGAACCAAACTCCCTGAAATTACTGGCTTCAGGCATTCTGACTCAACTCGCTTCCATCATCGACCTAGAACAGTCTGGGCATCAACACACCACCTCCTCGATCGCTTTTTCCGACAGAAGAGGAGAAATGTTGGTTTATGCTGGATCTGGACGCTTTAAGCGGGCTATTAACAAACCTTTGAAACAAATCCTCTCCCAGGCACTTTATCAGCGCATCCAAGAGGGGATGACTGAAAAAAAATCGCTCTTTTTTGAAAATTATTATTTTGGATACTTCTGTTCCACCCCTCAAATTGAAAACTACATCCTGACTGAAGCGGCACACAATTTAGATGATACAGAAAAAAATCTGATCGATCTGTTTTCTTCAAACATCTCGTTTTCCTTCAACAATCTCTTTCTGAATCGAGAAATTCTCAACACCCAACGAGAAGTTACCTTCACCCTGGGGGAGGTCATTGAGGTCCGGTCGCAAGAGGCCGGTCAACATGTGCGACGTGTGGCATTGTACTCCAGGCTATTGGCCTCCAAATTCGGCATGGATGACAATGAGGCGGAACTATTGTATGTCGCCTCTCCCCTTCACGATCTGGGAAAAATTGGCATTCCAGATACCATTCTCAACAAACCCGGCAAGCTGACCCCTGAGGAAAGGGCCACCATGGAGCAACATCCCAACATTGGCCACGCCATTCTCAAGCAGTCGCAACGCTCCATTCTGCAAGCCGGGGCCATCATTGCCCATCAGCACCATGAGAAATGGGATGGTAGCGGGTATCCACAAGGTTTGAGCCAGGAAAACATTCACATCTTTGCCCGTGTTACGGCAGTTGCGGACGTGTTTGACGCCTTGATTTGTGATCGCTGTTACCGAAGAGCCTGGGAAATGGATCGGGTTTTAGCCCTTTTTAAAGAAGAAAGAGGCAAACATTTTGATCCAAGGCTGGTGGATATCTTTTTTGAAAATTTGGACGAAATTATCGAAATCAAAAATTCGCTTCAAGATTAGGCCAATCTTGCTGAATTCTGCTAAGAATCTCTCCTTGAAATAGAATTGATTTTCATTTAGAATAAAAAGTTTCGATAAACAATACCCTCTCTAAGGCAAATCCCCATGGACTCCAAATCAACCATTTCCGTTGGCCTAGTTGGCAATCCAAATAGTGGAAAAACCACAATATTTAATCAGTTATGCAATTCCAAAGACCAAGTAGGCAATTATCCACGGGTCACGGTCGCAATCAAACAGCGCACCTTTGAATATCAACAAAAACAGTTCCAACTGGCAGACCTGCCAGGATTGTACGCCCTGACCACCCAAACCCCAGAAGAGAGTGAGGCCAGGGATTACATCCACGAAGACAGGGCCGATATCCTTGTCAACGTCCTGGATGCTGGTAATCTCGAACGCTCTTTGTTTTTGACCAGCCAATTAATTGAATTGGGAAGACCGATCCTCTTTGTTCTCAACATGATCGACGAGGCTGAACGCAAAAAACTGCAAATCGATAACGCGGCCCTCTCCAAACTACTCGGTGGCCCGGTTTTATCGGTCAATGGTGTCACGGGACAAGGGTTGGATGCCCTCAAGAAAACCTTGTTGCAAATGACGGAAAAAAATAGTCGCCCAGCCCCAGAGATCCATCGCTACGATGATCATTTGACGGCGGCCATCGAGCGGGTACAAGGCCGGATTCGGCAACTCCACCCAGATAAAATGGATGCCCATCAAACCCGTTGGCTGGCCATCAAACTCCTAGAAGGAGATGACGCCCTGTTGCGCCGGGAAGGAGACCATGCCCATCTACTAGAAATGGTTCGCCGGGAGCGATACGACCTAGCCAAGGAACACAACGGCGAATGCGAAATGCTCTTTGCCGATGCTCGCTACGGCTTTGTGCATCACTTAATTCTCAAAACCGTGCGTCAGGCACCCGAAATGGCAAACCATCTGGACTTGACCCGCAAGCTAGATACGGTATTTCTGCATCAACTCATTGGAATTCCTGTCTTTGTTGGATTTTTATGGCTCATGTTTCAATCCACCTTCACCCTAGGGAAATACCCAACTGGATGGATTCAGACCTTGGTGGATTGGGTCAAAGAGTGGGTCAGCACACTGATACCCGCTGGAATGGTGCATGACTTGGCCGTGGATGGTATTGTGGCGGGTGTTGGTGGAACCATCATTTTTCTACCCAATATCGTCATACTGTTTTTCTTCATGGCCATCTTCAGCGAAACCGGCTATCTGACTCGTGCTGCATTTCTCATGGATCGCCTGATGCACTCCTTTGGCCTGCACGGCAAAGCCCTCATTCCCATGGTGATCGGATTTGGCTGCAATGTCCCGGCTGTCATGGCCACACGCACCATCGAAAGTCATCGTTCCCGCCTCATTACCATTTTAGTCAATCCTTTCATGCTCTGTGCGGCCCGCTTGCCTGTGTTCATCCTTTTTGCGGGGGCGTTTTTCAGTGAAATGGCCGGAACCATGGTGTTTTTGATGTACATCATCAGCATTGTCATGGCCATGGTCGCCTCTATTCTCTTGAACAAATTTCTGCCGTCTGGGATCCATGAGACCTTCATCATGGAGTTGCCCCCTTACCGGTTACCAACCATGCGCTCACTGCTGATCCATATGTGGGACAATGCCTTATCATTCCTCCACAAAATTGCTGGGGTCATCCTGATTGGCTCCATCATCCTCTGGTTCATGAAAGAGTTCCCAAAAAACGTGGAATGGAGTGTGGATTATAAAGGACAAATCGAACAATTACAGAGCCAGCCCCCTACCCCCCAACAGCAAGATGCCATCACAAAACTCACTCGCGAACGTAACCAAGAAGCTCTGGCCAAGAGCTACCTAGGTCGCATCGCCCATACGGTCACCCCAATTTTTTCTCCCCTGGAGATGACTTGGCGGGATACCGTCGCCATTCTTACCGGCTTGATGGCCAAGGAGGTCGTGGTGGCCAGCTATGCGGTACTCTATTCCCAAGATCGCGAGAACGCCGCCGAATCGGCTTCACTACAGGCAATGCTTGGCAAATCCATGTCTCCACTGGTAGCGTTTGCCTTCATGGTGTTCACACTGCTCTACACCCCATGTCTGGCCACCATCGCCACCATCCGCCGAGAGACGGGCGGATGGAAATGGGCTGGGTTTTCTGTGGCTTTTTCTATGACTTTTGCATGGTTTCTCGCTTTTGGCATTGTCATGATCGGGCATCTTATCGTATAAATTGTAATGAAAGCTGAACAAAAAGGTTTCCAAAAAGGAAAATAGGAAAAAAAAGAATGAGTATATTACGAAACCTCTTCCAAGATCGTTTTTATTTTAAAAAATCCTTTATTGTCACCGCCATGGCACTTGGCTTGCTCACCAGTTCGGCAAACATGGCTGAGGCCGATGACCTCGTATCCATCGCACGCGGTGGACGACTTTATGATACATGGTGGCGCGAGAACAAAGCGGAAAAACCAACCGTAACCCATCCCGCCTACCCTGGAAAAAATTTTAAAAACGACGCCACATGGCGTTGTCCCGAATGTCATGGATGGGATCTGCTGGGCAAGGATGGTGCTTATGGCGAAGGCAACAAACACTACACAGGCCTCAAAGGGCTTAAAGGGGCCATTGACAAAGATCCAACCACCATCGCAACCATTCTACGGGACAAAACCCATGGCTACACCACGGCCATGTTGACCAATACGGACGTTTCTGATCTGGCCAATTTCATTTCCAAAGGTCAGATCGATATGGCCAAATTTATTGAATATCCGACCCTGAAATCCAAAGGAAATGTTGCCAAGGGGAAGGTCTATTTCGAGACCCTTTGCATTGGTTGCCACGGAAAGGATGGCAAAAAAATCGCCGATGCCGATCCCATTGGTTCGGTTGCGGCCAATGGAGACCGAATGGTGATGAAAATCCGACACGGTCAACCCAGAGAACAGATGCCAGCACTGCTCGCATTGGACCCCCAGGTCACAATCGATATTGTCGCTCACCTGCAAACTTTGCCCCAATAGGTTCATGCGCATGTGGCCAGCCGAGCGGTCCCTCTTTTCGCGTTGGAGCAGTACCGCTTTGGTGGGAGTTGGAGCCTTGAGTATGCTCGTATTTTTGATCGGATTCAACCACTTCCTCGATCACACCAACACGCTGGAATTCTGTATCTCGTGCCACGAAATGGAGACCACGGTTTACAAAGAGTATTTGGAATCCCCCCATTACAAAAACCCGTCTGGCGTGCGTGCCACCTGCCCGGATTGCCATGTACCCAAACCATTCTGGCCAAAAATGGTTCGCAAAGTGATGGCGTTGAACGACATCTACCACACAATAAAAGGCAGTGTGGATACCCCGGAAAAATTCAATGCCAAGCGCAAGGAGATGGCTGAACGGGTCTGGGCTACCATGGTCGCGACCGATTCTCGTGAATGCCGAAGCTGTCACGACCTGAAAAGCATGAAATTTGAAGAACAACGGCCACGCGCCCAAACCAAACACCCCGAAGCGATTCAGGAGGGTAAAACCTGTATCGATTGTCACCACGGTGTTGCCCACCGAGCCCCACCACGTGACGATTGAAATCACCATTTTGGGAACCAACTCAATGAATACTACTGAAAATCCATGGGATGCAATCATCCTATCCCTTATTTTGGGCATTTGTCTTCTGTACGTTGCAAGGTACATCCGCCAAATGTTTGCACCCAGCAAACCTCCTCCTCCAGGATGTCGGGGGGGAGGATGCGGAGGGTGTGGCTCCCGACAAAAACCACCTGAAAACCCTTGACCCACTTCCATTGCGCAGATTTCGTGTCTATGAATCCTGGTGCCATGGGTCACCTTCAGGTATATTCAAAATTTTGCGGTTCCCTGAATGCGGGAATCCCTTCTTCTCCATCGACAAGGAGTACCACTAAAATGGGATTGAGCACATCACATTTACTCATCATCCTGGCAATTGTCCTGGTCGTCTTTGGGGCCGGAAAACTCCCATCGGTCATGCGTGACTTGGGCCAAGGAGTCAAAAGCTTTAAAAATGCCATGAGCGGGGATAAGGATCCTCCTGACGACCTGCCCAAGCCAGACGCGCCAGCCACTGCCACACCGATTATTGAAGGTCAATCCAAAAGAGAGACATCCTAATCTTGACTGTTGAGGAGTAATGCCTCCATGTTTGGACTTGACTGGATTGAATTTTTCATCATTCTGATTGTCGCACTTCTGGTGATTGGACCCGACAAACTACCAGAGGTCGCTAGAGGATTGGCGCGTCTGATTCGTCAGTTTCAGAGAATCGCCAACGATGTCCGCAACAGCGTCAACCTGGATGACTTCGAAGCAAGAATGAGTGAAAGTTCTCACTACACCCCGCCGAACCATCCCAAAGCGGACGAAACCAGCAAAAACATCCATGAAGCGACACCCTCGGTTCCAGTTGCATCCGTTCCACCGGCGGTCCCGCCCCCCAACAAAGTTGATCCGGCCCACCCATGACCATTGGACCCAATGACACAGCCCCTTTGCTGGCCCATCTGACCGAACTGCGCAATCGCCTGACCATCTCTGTGCTGGCGATTTTAGTGGGATTTCTAATCTCCTGGGGATTTTCTGAAGAGATCTTCGCCTTCCTGATCAGGCCGTTGCGGGCCATCATGGGACCAAACGACAAAATGATCTTCACCGGTTTGCACGAGGCCTTTTTTACTTATCTCAAAGTGTCGGCTTATTCAGGATTTGTGCTGGCCCTCCCGGTCTCCCTCACCCAGTTATGGCTGTTCATTGCGCCAGGCCTCTACGAATCGGAAAAAAACTCGTTTCTTCCGTTTCTGATCATGACCCCTGTACTCTTTTTTCTGGGAGCCTCTCTGGCCTATCTGTTCGTTTTTCCCATGGCCTTCCAGTATTTTTTGAGTTTTTCATCACCTGACATAGCCGCCATGCCATCGGTGGCACAATATGTCAGCCTGATTATGGTCATGCTGCTTGCCTTTGGTTTGGTGTTTGAACTTCCCCTCGTACTGCTTCTGCTCATCAAGACTGGGGTCATTAGCACAGCGGGACTGGTCAACAAAAGACGCTACAATATTGTCTTTGCCTTTGTACTGGCTGGCATCATCACCCCACCGGACCCCATTTCGCAAATCATGCTGGCTGTACCCATGTGCATCATGTACGAAATTTCCATTATTATCGGACGGGGCATCGAGCGCAAACGCAAACTGAAAGAAGAGCAGTCGGAGCAAGAACAATGAGTCGTCTTGCATCCACTCCCATAGAGATCATGCCTCTGGGAGGGTTGGGAGAGATCGGCATGAATCTCATGGTCTACGGCTATGAGAACAAATTGCTGGTGGTGGATTGCGGTTTGACCTTTCCCTCACCCGACACCCCAGGGGTAGATTTCATTATTCCAGACGCACAATTTCTCTTCGACAACCGGGAACGGGTTGTTGGCTTCATTCTTACCCATGGCCACGAAGACCATATTGGTGCCTTGCCCTATATCTGGCCCAAAATCGAAGCCCCCATCTATGGCACAGCCATGACCCTTGGACTTCTGGAGGGAAAATTCAAGGAACACGGTCTCCAAAATCAGGTGGAAATGATTGAAGTCAAACATCGCCAACCGCTCCAGGTTGGCCCCTTCAACATCACCTTCATTCATGTGACCCATTCCATTGTGGACTCCTCGGCCCTAGCCATTCGCACCCCCCTAGGAACCATTGTCCATACCGGTGACTTTAAAATCGATCACACCCCGATCAATGATCGCCCTACGGATCTGCACTCCTTTACCAACTTGGGTGAAAAAGGGGTTTTGGCTCTCTTTTCTGACTCCACCAACATCAATCGTCCTGGTGCCACCATCGCAGAGATGACCATCAGTACCGTCTTCGACACACTCTTTTCGCAAGCCAAAGGACTGTTGCTGGTCGCGACGTTCTCTTCCAATATCCAACGAATCCAGCAGGCGATCAATGCAGCCGCCGTTGTCAAACGCAAAGTACTCCTCAACGGACGCTCCATGGTCAGCAATGTCAACGTAGCCCGCGCCCTCGGATACATCAATATCCCAGCCGACATCCTCATTGATATCAAACGGCTCAATCAATACCCCCGCAACGAGGTGATGGTCATCTCAACCGGCAGCCAGGGTGAACCCAACTCCTCAATGGTACGCATCGCCTCTGGGGAACATCAGGATATCTCCATTTTGCCCGGCGATATGGTTGTTTTCTCCTCCAAATTCATTCCCGGCAACGAGCGAACCATTTGGACCCTGATCAATCTCTTGTTCAAGAAAGGGGCGGAAGTCATTCACGAAAAGAACATGCCTGAAATTCATGTCTCTGGACACGCCCCTCTGGAAGATCTAAAACTCATGCTGGCCATGACCCGTCCCAAATTTTTCATGCCTCTGCACGGCGAAAGACGCCACTTGTACAGCCACCGGCAGTTGGCCGTAAGCATGGGAATCCCCTTGCAAAACGCACTGGTTTTAGAGAATGGCGACCGGGGCGTGCTGGATCGGAACTCTTTTCGTATTGACGGAACCATTCCAAGCGGACGAGTCTTTGTGGATGGCAAAGGGGTCGGTGATGTGGGCGATATTGTCTTGCGTGATCGCAAGCATCTTTCGGAAGATGGCATGGTTGTTGTGGTCATGATGGTAGAAAAGGCTACGGGAGAGGTATTGCAACGTCCAGAACTGCTCACTCGCGGAGTAGTCTTTGAAGAGGACCACCAGGATCTTTTGGAAGAAGCCAAAGATGCGGTAGAATCCGCGCTGGTATTAGGCTCCAAAGGGATGAACTTTGCCGATGACGAAGTGGTCGGGGCTCCAGAACTCGCGCAAAGGGCGTTACGTCGTTTTTTCAAAAAACGGTTGGGACGCCGACCCGCTGTCTTTCCTCTGGTCATGGAAATGTAAGAAATGATTAAGCAACGCACCCCCCCCATAAGCAAAGAACAAGAGTCCAGGCTACGCCAGATCGCCATTGTTCGTGAAGCCTTTGGCGTCATTCTATTATGCTTGGCCGGTTTTTTATTACTGACACTCCTTTCCCACAATCCCGACGATCCCTCCTTCAATTATGCGAGCGGCAGCGGAGCCATTCATAATCTTGCGGGGAAAACGGGCGCGATGCTTTCGGATCTCCTGATCCAGGCCATTGGCTACGGTTCCAGTTGGCTGGTGATTTTTCTGCTCCTATCTGGCTTTCAACTGATTCGCAAACCACCAGAGGAGTCGTTTTACTTAGATCGCATTTTGGCCTTACCGGTTCTGGCATTGGTCTCACTGGTTTTGCTCTCTCTCTTTTCATCGGGTTCGCCCTCTCCCGATGCCTTTCCACCCACGGGACCAGGAGGGGTTTTGGGATCCTTGCTTGCCCATGCCATGCAACGCACGTTTGGCTTGTGGGGAAGCCTGTTGCTGCTGATACCATTGATTGTGGTGTCACTGATGATCCTTGTCCGCTTTTCCATCAACGGTATCGCAGAGCACCTTCAAAACGACCTGAGTAACCTCTCCCTGCCTAAACCATCGGCCTTACCAAACAAAAAAGCCGCCCTGGAAACGGGGACAAATCTTGTTTCCAAAGGGGTCAGCATCCTAGGAAAGCTCCTGGCTGGCAGTGGTGCTATTCTACTTGCCTTACCGGTAGTGGTCAGCACGCTCATACAAAAATTTCGGCCAACCGCCAACAAAACGACCACACCCCATCATGAACCCCACTTTCCAGAAATGGATTCATACAAAGAACCCATTATCGACATTCCTGCTCCTGCTACCGCCAAAGTATCCCCCATTACGAAAACCGTGATGCCGGAACCCAAACCAATTATCACGCCGCCAATCCCAGCACCGATCATTGAAACACCGCCCATCGTTGAGAGGACACCAGAGCCCAAACCGATTGTCACGCCGCCCATCCCAGCACCGATCATTGAAACACCGCCCATCGTTGAGAGGACACCGGAACCCAAACCGATCATCACACAGCCGCTTCCCTTTTCCATCCCATTATCCTCATTTTCAAGCAAGCCCCCCTTCCCAGACTTGGATGAGGAGCAAGAAGAAGAAGAGGAATTTGAGGAGTTTGAAGCCGAAGAAGAAGAAGAAAGCGAAGAGGAGAATGCGCCCTCCCCCATGGCATGGTCACCCCCCGTCCAAGAGTCATTACCCGATGACGACTATGAACCCAACGCGGATGAAGAGACAGACGATGACCTTCCCATCCTAGTCGCTCCCATGGCCAACAACACCCTTTCTCCTTTACCGCCCATGGAAATCTTAGGGCTCCCAGAAGAGACCGGTTATGTTGGACCCAGTCGGGAGGAGTTAACCTCCACAGCCCGACTCCTGGAGCAAAAACTGGAGGATTTCAAGATCAAAGGTCAGATCATTGACGCCCATCCAGGCCCAGTCATCACCACCTACGAACTAGACCCGGCCCCCGGTCTGCGTGCGGCCAAGGTGGTCGGACTTGCCGATGATCTCGCTCGTTCCATTTCGGCAGTTTCTGTGCGAGTGGTGGGCAATATTCCGGGAAAGAATGTCATTGGCATTGAAATTCCCAACAAAAATCGCCGCACGGTCTACTTAAGAGAAATTTTGGACTCTGACGCCTTCCGTCAGGTCAGAAGCCCATTGGCTATGGCCTTGGGATCCGACATCAACGGCAAGCCAGTGGTTGGCAATCTGGCCAAGATGCCCCATCTGCTGGTAGCCGGAACAACCGGTTCTGGCAAATCGGTGGCGGTGAACGCCATGATCTGCTCGGTATTATTCACGGCCCGACCAGAAGAGGTCCGTTTTCTCATGGTGGACCCCAAAATGCTGGAACTCTCCATTTATGAAGGGATTCCTCACCTGCTGGCCCCGGTGGTCACGGATGTCAACAAAGCGGCGACCTTGCTCAAATGGGCGGTGGGAGAGATGGAGGATCGTTATCGACTGATGGCCGAATTGGGAGTGCGCAATCTGGCTGGATATAATCAGCGCATCCAGGAGTGTCTCCTCTCTGGCGAAGAGCCCACCCGGCGGGTCAAGGTGGGATTTGACCCTGAAACAGGCCGACCCGTGGAGCAGGAAGAACCGATCCCGTTGGACAAAAAACCATTGATCGTCATCATCATCGACGAACTGGCTGACCTGATGATCCAGGTAGGCAAAGACGTAGAACCGGCCATTGCCCGTCTTGCACAGATGGCCAGAGCAGCGGGATTGCATCTCATCATTGCCACGCAACGCCCTTCGGTAGATGTCATCACCGGTCTGATCAAAGCCAACTTTCCCACCCGATTGGCTTTTCAGGTTTCGTCAAAAATCGACTCCCGAACAATTTTGGACTCCATGGGAGCAGACCGGTTGTTGGGCATGGGTGACGGGCTGTTTCAGCCTCCTGGAACCACTCATTTGCAACGCATTCACGCCCCGTTTGTCGCAGACAGTGAAGTTCACAAACTGGTGAAATTTCTTAAATCCACAGGCCGCCCAGAGTATGACCACTCGATTCTATCCCAAGCCTTGGGTGAGGGTGGAGAGGAGGCTGGACCGGGTGGTGGTGGCATGTCAGAAGAGTATGATCCCTTGTATGACCAAGCCGTTGCCGTTGTCATCCGGGCACGCAAGGTGAGTACCAGCATGGTACAACGTCATTTCAGGATCGGCTACAACCGGGCGGCCCTCATTGTCGAACGCATGGCTCTAGATGGTCTGATCTCCGAACCCAACCATGCCGGGAAACGGGAAGTCCTGGCACCAAACGCTGGGGATCGCTAATTTTCATTGAACGCCATTAACTGTCCGGCAATCTGACACAAGATATTACGGATTTTGCTTTTTTCTGAACCGAGAGGTTTGATTTGAGTACAACAAACATCTGCATGACTAACACGATCACTTCGGGAAGTATCATATATGCATAACAACCTTTCATTATTTAAAAAAACGTTACGAATATCATTAACTTTTAAAATAAAATATCCTTCACAACAAGAGTGCACCTCTCTTCTCCTACGAATTTCTATCAACGATTCGGCCAGTTGATTCAATTGTCCTGGGAGCAGGTATCCGGCCCTATCGACTGAGAGTCCTATGGAAAAAATATCATCGAAAGCCCTAATATTTGGTCTTGTTCCATCTGGCTCAATCTGCTGGGGGGAAAATATGAGGCGGTAAAGAGATTCATGACTATGAACCACTCCAGGTGAGTGGTGAGAAACAGACTCACCTTCGCAACGACATTTTTTACTGTCGCCCGTTGACGCCATATCCTCACATAACCGACCTTTCCTCGCAACCACCTGTTGACAATTCATGATAGCGATCAAGTGAAATAATTTGATATAATATTTGAGATAATATCAATTACATGATTACACGACTTTGGAATCTCACAATCATCAAACGATTCCAAATCGATCCCGTCATTGACGGCATAAAAAGAAATTTTTCCATCCCCAAAAAAACTCACTTCAGCGAACGCTTGACCTTTCCTCCAGTAAAGCCCCATTTCTCCATCTCCAGATGGGGCTGGAATCGGCAGATCTAACTCTTTTTTTTCTTGCTTAAAAGGAAATACGTCCAAAAAATTCAAGACATCGGACACGACATCATGTCTGATTGGTTCCCCATTATATCCGTCCCACCCTTTCGACATATCTTGATAAGAAGCAATTTCTCCAACCAGTTTCTGTAAAGGAGTCTGTGCAACACTCATACTCCTCTTTTCCTGGATGCAAGACATATCGACTCTAAACGCATCCTCCAATTTTTGTCGGATATCGATAAATAAATCACGCCCAATCGCGGCCTGGGTGGCATGGTGATGGGTTAAGGACCGAAAAATATTCTCGGACATCGCGGTGACTCTTTCATTTAAAATTTTTTCCGGTAACGGTCACATCACCAATCCGATTTAAACGCGCCAACAACGATGCGCGTTTAAATCGTCCTGCAAAATCTACTGAAATTTCGCGCCTTTTTTCGGATCAACCGGTGGGGACGCTGGTTTATTATTATTCTTGCCTTCCGGGCCAAGATCCGGGTTGGGTGGTGGCGGCATTTTGATCTCCTTCATGTCCGCTGGAACCTGAAACAACGCGCCATTTTGTTCTCCTTCGCGGATGTTGGAGACCTCCATATTGGACTGTCTCCCCTCACCCATGCGCACGGGAATCCGCAACGCCACATCAATCCATTGAAAATAGGTATTGCGCTGCTCCTTAAAGCTGTGGGTAAACTCCCATTTTTCGGTATCACGACCACCAATCTTTTCGATCCCCTGAAGTTTGCGTTCCATCAGCGGTCCCTTGTCCGGTTGCTGCCGAATCACGATGCGTCGCTTGGGATCGGTCCATAATGTCACCAGATACGAGGCCTCCTTGTCAGAGGCCTTGATCGACCATTTTTCGGTCTGGATTCCATTGACCGTTTCGCTCCCCTCTTGCGTGCAAGAGAGTTGTGGATCACTCTTGCACGGTCCCTTGGGATCATTCGGCATGAGTTCCACATCTGGTCTAGGAGGCATCAGGGCTTCGCTCATCCCCTCATAGAACTCTTTCTTTTCCGGCATCATGGTGAAGGCCTTCCGATCCGCCATATTGACGATCAACACCTTTTTCACCCCCTGATACACCCCTTCAGCTCGGAAACGATCCGGTCCCACAAACAGTTTACCCGTCGCCTTGTCCGTAGGGTCCACAGGATTGATCATGACAATATCGGCGGCAAACGGGGCCGTATACCAAGAACCAGCCCGAACTTGACCTGGCACCAAACTTAATAATGCAGCCACAACGGAGAGCAACGGCATGCGAATCATGGACATCAAACGCCTCTCAAGAGATAATTTGTACGGCTTGCAAACCAGTCAGGCCACAAACCGGAGGAAGGGATCAAAGAATCACAAATATATCTTGGCATTGTTGGAAAAATCAAGCTATACAAAGAACCGGTATCTTAATTCATCACCCTTTTATACAAAAGCTTAACGAAACAGGAGCAACACCGTGGCCATTCAACGCACCCTATCCATGATCAAACCCGATGCCGTGGCCAAAAACGTCATCGGCCCCATCTATGCCCGCTTTGAGGCAGCCGGACTGCGCATTGTCGCCGCCAAAATGCTGCATTTAAGCCCAACCCAAGCCGGAGCTTTTTATGCGGTCCACCAAGGCAAACCTTTTTATAATGATCTCGTGGCTTATATGAGTTCCGGTCCCATCATGGCCCAAATCCTGGAAGGGGAAGATGCCATTGCCAAAAACCGTGAAGTGATGGGAGCCACCAATCCAGCCAAAGCCGCCCCCGGCACCATTCGCGCCGACTTTGCCGACAGCATTGAAGCCAACGCTGTCCACGGTTCCGATGCACCAGAAACCGCCGCGCAAGAGATTGCCTTCTTTTTCAACCAACTGGAAATCTGTTCTCGCTAACAAAAAAATGACACCAACTCCATGCCCTTAAGTTTAACCGGCGTCACCCGTGAGGAGTTGACCGCCCTCATGCTTGAATGGGGCGAGCGGCCTTTTCGGGCGCAACAGGTTTGGTCCTGGGTCCACGTCAAGCTGGCGGGTGACGTAGAAGAGATGACCGACCTGTCCAAACCCTTTCGCGCCCGACTAGCCGCTGAGTGTGCCCCCTTGCGCCCTCGGATGCTCTCGCACTGTGTCTCGCAAGATGGCACGGAGAAATGGTTGCTGGCCTTCGAGGATAATGTCGCGGTGGAGACGGTATTCATCCCAGAAACCAACCGTGGAACCATCTGCGTCTCCTCGCAAGCTGGATGCAGTCTGGCTTGTCCATTCTGCCGCACTGGCACCTTGCCGTTGCAGCGCAATTTGAGTGCATCCGAAATCGTGCAGCAAGTCACCTTTGCCCGCGCCACACTGGCAGCCAGAGGGATCCGGGTGACTAATGTGGTTCTCATGGGCATGGGAGAGCCGCTTTACAACCTGGAGTCCGTCATACGGGCAGTCAAGATCATCATGGACGGCAATGGGCTGGCCATTGGTTGCCGCAAGGTGACCCTTTCCACCGCAGGCGTGGTCTCGCGCATGGCCGAGGCTGGACGCCATTTAAACATCAATCTGGCGATTTCTCTGCATAGCGTTCGAGATGAGGTGCGCAACCGATTGGTTCCCATCAATCAAAAATTTAATCTAACCGCCCTGCGTCAGGCAGCTCTTGCTTGGCCTCTCAAGGATCGAGGCCGCATCACCTGGGAATATGTCCTGCTGCAAGGGGTCAACGACTCCCCGCAAGATGCCCGTGAACTGGTCGCTTGGTTGAAGGGAATCCCTTCCAAGGTGAACCTGTTGGCTTTCAATCCGTGGCCAAATACCCCTTTTCTCCCCTCCTCCAAAGAGACCATCTTGAGATTTCAAGAAATCGTTGCGTCCGCTGGTCTGGTTACCATCATCCGTGACAGTCGCGGCTCAGATGTGGGAGCGGCCTGTGGACAGTTGGCTGGGAACGATGCGACGGTCCACATGTCTAACCCTTCATAAGGCAATCGTTGCATCGGCAAAAAACGCTGTGGCTGCAAAAAGGGATGGAATGTCGCACGATATCTAACACACATCTTTTTGAAATCATTTACAAATTAAGCAAACAATCTTATTCGGCACATTTATTGCTCTTTAAATTCACAACGAGCGTAGGCATGTGGTGGAATACGGCTTTGCCCTAGCCCGCCCCATCAGTCTGGTCGTCTTTGTTCCTACGCCAAAGTATGTGGACAAACCCATGGCATCAATCCATCGGTTTGATCCAATGTGGCGCGACCGTCGGCTTCCCTTTTCGACGGATCGCGCCTCTCTTTATAACCCAATCTTGGAGAAGATCACGATGTCTATTCAGACTCACAACTGGTTTCGTGGACCTGGACGCTATTTCTGGACATCGGACGCCCGTCTGGCCGATTTAGAACTTGGCTATTGCGCCACACAAGAGGAGCTAGCACGTGCGATTCGTAACCAGATTCAAGCCGACCGGGACGAATATGAGTGGGGTGGTTTGGCCTATCGCACTCATGCGACAGCGCGATGGAACAAACCATGCGAGATTAAAATCCACCCGTCACCCCAAGCGTCACCACGCCATAACGGGCATCAAACTTATGGGCACTCAACGCATTATAGGTAAAAGGGATCTCGCCGACAAACTGGTTGCTCATCGCCTGACCGCGCACAAAGAAGCCAAAATGCTCAAACCAGTCAAAAGGCGGCTTATAACCGATCTCTCCAGTCAGAAAATGGTTGGAATCGATCACCTTCTTGCCCATTGCTGAGACAGCCTCATCCACATCCCGATTCAGTTTGATATAGCGATATCCCAGCTTGGCCCGCCATTCCGCGCCGGTCCAAGCATACATTCCACCAGCCTGATAAAAATTCGCATCATAGGCGATATTCATCCCATCAGGGGCCTGTGCCGAGGAAGGGAGCAGGATGCTGTCATTTTGCACGACATTGGCGTTTAAATATCCATTGGCAAAGGTCACATTTTGGTTACAACCCCCAGAACTCACACAGACAACATCAACATTGGATTGACCAGAACCCTGTTTTATTTGCATCTCTCCGGTAACGGTGCTTTCTGCTGTTGACGTTTTAGCGTGTAAATTATTGACAAAGAGCTTGTCGAAATCAACCTTGCTTTTTCCGTAACTCAAAAACATGGACAGTGCCGAATTATGAGAGGTATTCCATGTGCTGATCATGTCCAATTGCACCTGATTGTCGTGCGGGTTCTCGACTCGAACCCGACTCGCATCCACCGAGACTCCTCCAAAGGAGAGGCTGGTAGGAGAGCCTTTGATCGCCTCGTCAGCGGAATTCCGCCAACCACTCAAACGCAAGGCTACTGCGGGAAACCACCCGAACGGCTGGGTCACTTGAAATTGCGCGGCCCCATGAAGCGTAAGACTCTCTCCGCTATCGTAAGGGGTGGTAATTTTCCTTGACCAAGCTCCCCCATCCACCCAAATACGACGGGTCAATGCCAGACCGCCTTTCACATGTCCGCCGCGATAATTTCCGACGGAACTGTTTGTGGAAGCATATGAATCTGTGCGCATCCCCAGAACATCCACGCTGTTGTTCATCAAATCCACCCCCACCTCCCCTTCACCATGCCAAGGTTCAAAGCCTGGGGAAGCGGTAAGAAACTCGTCTAAGGGAGCGGACAGAGAGAGGGTAGGAAACAGGATCCCACCGACACAAACCATAATAATTTTTTTAAGTAGATTTTTCATTATTTTTCACACCACAAAGCAAGAAATGATAACGATAAAGATTAAAACACCTTTAGACAGAAATCAAGAGTATCCAGCAATTTAGGATTATCATGGTTCATGGCCGTATCTTCTAACGAAGCCCCTTTTTTTATCCAAAAAAATATGAACCATTCCAGTATACACAATCTTGCGAATTTCGCCATTCCATTTAAAATCGATCATCCGTTCGCACACAGCCGATAGAGCAGATGGGGATTCTAAGAAGCATCTTTCTTATACCATCGCAAACCGGTAATTGGCTTAGCGATTCTGGCTGATGAAGAACCGGGTTGGCGAGTCTCGGAATACCGACAGGAGATGTTTGGATCCGAAGTGATTTATCGCTTCAACACAGTAAAATTGCTGGATTATCTGAAACGTTTACCCGAACTGGAGGCGTCAGACAATCCATTTGCCATCGTAACCCTGGCTCATTTGCGTGCCAAACAGACTAAAAACCGGATGGATGAACGTTACCAACACAGATGGTATATTACACGCAGCCTGCTCAAGCATGGATTTACTCATCAGCAAATCACTGATCTTAATAAGTTTATTGAATGGATACTCAGTCTGCCTCCAAAAGACGAGAATCGGTTTTGGAAAGAACTATCTAATTGTGAGGAGAGCCAAAAAATGCCTTATATTACAAATGCGGAACGGGCAAGAAACGAGATGAGTGTACAGAAAGGTAAAGTTAAATGTATGGTTGAAGAACCCAGAGCAGCAAGAGTTGCGGCGGGCGTTTGCAAAATGGCTGAGTCGGATCTTGTTGCCAAGACTGGCAAAAAAGAGTGTTCCCGTCCCGGAATCTATGCTGGAGATGGATAACCTGGAGGAGATGCGTACCATGTTAGCAGAAACAGCTTTAGCCATTCCATTTAAAATCGGTCATCCGTTCGCACACAGCCGATAGAGCAAATGGGGATTCTAGAAGCACCTTTCTTGTATTAACAAAAAGATCTGAATTATCATCAATCGCTAGCAACATGAGTACAACCAACAAAATTTTACGATCTGTTTCGCGATCAATCCATCCCCATTCTCGCTCGGTTAGCACCAAATACCGTCCATAAGTAACATCATAAATAGAAGTACGAAGATCATCAATATTTTGAAATGCAATCT
>JADFYY010000029.1 GCA_015232825.1 Magnetococcales bacterium | reverse complement strand
CAAGAGAACCAGGTCAGGGTTTCTTGTTTGTAGATGAGATTAAAGGGGGTGTTGTCCCTCGCGAATACATATCGGCTGTAGCGAAGGGAGCTGAAGAGGCTCTGCTGAGTGGGGTGATGGCTGGATACCCAATGGTTGATGTGCAGGTCGCATTGTACGACGGTTCGTATCATGATGTTGACTCGTCGGAAATGGCCTTTAAAGTTGCCGCCTCTATGTCGATTAAGGCGGGATGCGCCAAAGCGGGTGCGGTGATTCTTGAGCCGATTATGGAAGTTGAAGTTGAGGTTACAGAAGCCTTTATGGGCGATGTCATTGGTGACTTGAACTCTCGACGTGGGACGATTTATGGGATGGATTCATTGGCCGGAAATCAGTTGGTCAAAGCCATGGTCCCATTAGCAAATATGTTTGGGTACGCGACTGACCTGAGATCTATGACGCAGGGAAGAGCGACGTTTACAATGCAGTTTCATCATTATGAACCTGTGCCGAAAGCCATTGCGGATGAGATCATCGCAAAGGTAAAGGGCTAAGGGGAAGAGAAATGTCAAAAACGAAATTTCAACGAAACAAACCGCATGTCAATATTGGGACCATAGGTCACGTCGATCACGGTAAAACCACCCTGACGGCAGCGATCACCAAATATCTGGCGACTAAGGGTCTGGCTGAATTTAAGGCATATGACCAGATCGATGCCGCACCAGAGGAAAGGGCTCGTGGTATTACGATTTCGACCGCTCATGTGGAGTATGAGACAGGACAACGTCACTACGCCCATGTGGACTGTCCTGGACATGCAGACTATATTAAGAATATGATCACTGGGGCCGCGCAGATGGATGGCGCAATCCTGGTAGTGTCAGCCGCTGATGGCCCTATGCCACAGACTCGCGAACACATTCTGCTGGCTCGCCAAGTGGGTGTTCCTTCTCTGGTAGTGTTCATGAACAAGGCCGATCAGGTTGATGACCCAGAATTGTTGGAACTCGTGGAGCTAGAAGTACGTGAACTCCTCTCCATGTATGACTTCCCCGGTGACGAGATCCCCATTGTAGTTGGGTCCGCACTGAAGGCCATGGAAGGGGATACGGGTCCACAAGGAGCTGGTTCCATTCAGAAATTGATGGATGCCGTGGATGCTTATATTCCACAACCAGAGCGTCCTTTGGATGGTGCCTTCCTGATGCCAATTGAAGATGTCTTCACCATTTCTGGTCGCGGTACTGTGGTGACTGGACGTGTGGAACGCGGGATTATTCGTGTGGGTGAAAATGTCTCCATCGTGGGGATCAAGGGTACCGCCAATTCTGTCTGCACTGGCGTAGAAATGTTTCGTAAGTTGCTGGATCAAGGGCAGGCCGGTGATAACGTCGGCGTGTTGTTGAGAGGAATCAAGCGTGAGGATGTGCAACGTGGTCAAGTCTTGGCCAAACCAAACTCCATCACGCCGCATACCAAGTTTAAGGCAGAGTGCTATATTCTGTCCAAAGAAGAAGGTGGACGACATACTCCTTTCTTTTCAAACTATCGGCCACAGTTCTATTTTCGGACGACCGATGTTACGGGAGTATTGAAGCTGCCTGAAGGTGTTGAAATGGTGATGCCAGGGGACAAAATATCCATGGAAGTGGAATTGATCGCCCCAATTGCCATGGAAAAAGGATTACGGTTTGCCATCCGTGAGGGTGGACGGACTGTTGGTGCCGGCGTCGTATCGGAAATCACGTTGTGACGATGGCCTGTATAGAGGCGGCGTCTGAAGGGCGTTGGGTGAACTGGTAATGGATAATCAGAAGATACGAATTCGGTTGAAGGCGTTTGACCACCGGATACTGGATCAATCGACCGGTGAAATCGTGCAGACGGCACGTCGCACTGGAGCTGAAATCCGGGGGCCGATTCCGCTGCCGACCAAGATCAGCCGATACACGGTTCTGCGCTCGCCTCATGTGGATAAAAAATCCCGTGAGCAGTTTGAGATTCGTACCCATAAAAGGGTTATCGATATCATCAACCCGACGCCGCAGACGGTTGACGCTTTGATGAAGTTAGATCTTGCCGCTGGCGTTAATGTCGAGATCAAACTTTAGTGGCGTGGGCGCAAGGATAAGGATAAGTTAACATGCGCGCGGGATTGATTGGACGCAAACTAGGGATGAGCAGAATCTTCATGGAGGACGGTAAAAGTGTTGCCGTTACTTTGCTGAAGGTTGGTCCTTGTCCGATAGTTGGAGTAAAGACCACCGAGTCGAATGGATATAATGCCGTTCAACTAGGCTTCGAGGATGCGAAACCATCTCGCATATCGAAACCAGTTCGTGGCATCTATGCTAAGGCGAATGTGGCCCCACAAAGGGTGCTTAAAGAGTTCCGGGTGACTGATCCAGGTGAGTACAAGACTGGTGATACGATGACTCTGGATTGCTTTGAAGCGGGTGGACGAGTGGATGTGACAGCTCGCAGCATTGGTAAAGGTTTTGCGGGTGTCATGAAGCGGTGGGGTTTTAAAGGTGGACGTGCTTCTCATGGTGCCCATTTAACTCATCGTTCACCTGGTTCTATTGGACAGTGTCAAACGCCAGGTAGAGTGTTTAGAAATAAGAAAATGGCTGGTCATATGGGTGATGCCACAGTGACAGTCTTGAGTTTGACAGTGGCCTCTGTGGATCATGAGCGCAATTTAATTGTGCTTAAAGGGAGCGTTCCCGGTTCCAAGGGAACTGTTGTCTACATCCGAGATGCTGTAAAGGCTGACAGGAAATGACCCTTTTGAGTTCTGAAATGATGATTGAGGTTCCTGTATTAGATGCGACCAATCAGACGTCGCACATGGTTACACTGAGCAACTATGCATTTGGTTGCAAGGTGAGAGGAGACCTGCTGACGCGGGTTGTTCATTACCAACTGGCTAAACGCCGTTTGGGAACGGCCTCTACCAAAAGACGTTCTGAAGTACGGGGTGGTGGACATAAACCCTATCGCCAGAAAGGGACAGGTAATGCCCGGCAAGGTACCATTCGTGCCCCGCAATATCGGACAGGTGGTGTGGTTTTTGGACCGCATCCAAAAGATTATTCTGTCAAGATGACCAAAAAAGAACGTGCCCTTGGTTTACGCACGGCTCTATCCGCCAAGAGAGAAGCGGGTGAATTGATCATTTTGAAAGAATTTGGCTTGACAGAAATCAAGACCAAGGCCATGCTGAATGTTTTGACACAGTTGAATGCAGCACGATCTGTACTGGTTGTATTGGCAGAATCAGATTCTGTGGTCGAAATTTCAGCACGCAATTTACCCGGTGTCACGGTCATGCGTGTTGAAGGTGTGAATGTGTATGACCTTCTGGTCCATGAAAAATTTATCCTGACCGAGTCCGCTTTGGAGAAGTTGGAAGCGAGACTGGCATTGACAGCATCCGCGAAGTCGGAAGGAAGCCAAGCATGAGCGACCAATATACTTTGTTTAAGGTGCTAGATGTCCCACGTGTGACGGAAAAATCCACAATGTGCATGGAAAAAGCCAATCAAATGGTTTTTCGTGTAGCATCGTGGGCCAATAAGCCACAGATCAAGGCAGCGGTTGAAAATCTCTTCAAGGTGAAGGTTGAAGCCGTACAAACGTTGATGGTTGTTGGAAAGACCAAGCGAGTTGGACGTTTTCAGGGCCAGAGAAGCAATTGGAAAAAGGCGATCGTTCGTTTGGAACATGGTCAAACCATTGATTTATATGCCAAGTCCTGACGAAGTGAGATGATCATGCATGGAGCGGAAACATGGCACTGAAACATTATAATCCTACTTCCAATGGAAAACGGACGCAGGTAAGTGTGGATCGGTCAGGACTTCATCGGGGTGACCCTGAAGGGAGTCTGACCAAGGGATTAAGTTCCAAGGGTGGACGTAACAATTACGGTAGAATGACAATACGCCATCAAGGTGGCGGTCATAAACAACTATACCGTATTGTTGATTTCAAACGGGACAAGCATGATGTTCCCGCTCGTGTGGAACGGATCGAATATGATCCAAACCGGACCGCTTTTATCGCACTTTTGCATTATGCCGATGGCGAAAAACGGTATATTTTGGCACCGCATCGTCTAGCCGCTGGCGATCAGGTGATCTCTGGTAGCTCAGTTGAAATCAAGCCCGGTAATGCCATGCCGTTGCGTGTGATACCGCTTGGTTCAGTTGTACATAACGTGGAGTTGAAGCCATCTAAGGGTGGTCAAATGGCCCGTTCTGCTGGGAATTATGTGCAACTGATGGGTAAGGAAGGGAAATATGCCCAACTGAAGTTGCCTTCCGGCGAAATGCGTATGGTTCTTTTGGATTGTATTGCCACGATTGGACAGGTTTCCAACTCAGATCACGGCAATACCAAATTGGGTAAAGCGGGACGTACTCGCTGGATGGGTGTACGGCCTTCGGTTCGAGGCGTTGCAATGAACCCGGTTGATCATCCACATGGTGGTGGTGAAGGACGGACATCCGGTGGACGTCATCCGGTTTCACCATGGGGTGTGCCGACTAAGGGTAAGAAAACTAGGGATCCGGTCAAATCATCGAATCGTTTGATCATGAGAAGACGAGTGAACAAGGATAAAAAGTGACGAGGTTGAATTTGACCCTGTTTTTTTTATATGCAGTCACCCTTAACTGACGCCAGAATAGGTACCAGAGGACAAGCATGGGACGATCAATAAAAAAAGGTCCATTCTTCGATGACTATCTCCTGCATAAGGTGGAGAAGCTTCGAGTGATCGGACGCAAGGAATTGATTAAAACTTGGTCGCGAAGATCGACCATCATTCCTGAGTTTGTGGGTTACACCTTTGGCGTGCATAATGGGCGCAAATTTATTCCGGTGTTGGTGACGGAAAATATGGTGGGCCATAAACTTGGAGAATTTTCTTCCACCCGTACCTTTCATGGTCATGGCGGGGACAAGAAAGCCGTTCGGAAATAATGCGAGGTCTGGAAGATGGAAGCTGTAGCAAAACTAATGAATCTTCCCGTTTCACCCACTAAGGTGCGACTGGTAATAGATCAAATACGTGGACTTCGTGTTGATAACGCTTTGAGAACTCTTGAG
The DNA here is from genome assembly GCA_015232825.1 of Magnetococcales bacterium. Taxonomy (GTDB): domain Bacteria; phylum Pseudomonadota; class Magnetococcia; order Magnetococcales; family Magnetaquicoccaceae; genus Magnetaquiglobus. Next base: position 17,958 of record JADFYY010000029.1, on the reverse strand, counting down.
TTCTCAACTAAGCGAGTGGCTCATTCGGTGCAGAAGACTTTGAAATCTGCCATTGCGAATGCAGAGAATAATTTTGGTATGGATGTCGATACCTTGATTGTGTCTCAAGCCAGTGTGGACAAAGGGACGGTCATGAAACGATTCCGGCCACGAGCCAGGGGCAGGGCCAGTCGAGTCATTAAGCGTACCAGTCATGTCACCATAACGGTGCGGGCTGAGAGTTAATCAGGCCGTAGCAAAACGGGGTCGAAGGATCCTTTAAAGATATTGCTGGAGAGCGACTCAATGGGTCAAAAGGTACATCCAACTGGTTTTCGTCTTGGCATAACCAAGACATGGGATACGCGCTGGTATGCGGATAAGGCGTATGCCTCTTTGCTTCTTGAAGATATCAAGCTGCGTGAATGGATCAAGAAGCGTTTGGAACATGCAAGTGTATCGAAGATTATCATTGAGCGTCCTGCAAAGAAGGCGCGCATCAATATCCATTCAGCCCGGCCAGGTATTATTATTGGCAAGAAAGGGGCGGATATTGAGAAATTGAAAAACGATATCGCCAAAGTTGCCAATACAGAAGTGGCGATCAATATCGTTGAAGTGCGCAAGCCGGAGGCCGAAGCTCAACTGATTGCAGAGAATGTTTCGCAACAGTTGGTGCGTCGTGTGGCATTTCGTCGTGCCATGAAGAGAGCGGTTACCTCCGCCATGCGTTTGGGAGCGTTGGGAATTCGGATCAATTGTGCTGGTCGTCTGGGTGGTGGAGAGATTGCACGTACCGAGTGGTATCGTGAAGGTCGTGTTCCATTACACACTCTGAGAGCAGATATTGAATATGGATTCGCGGATGCCAACACCACATATGGCGTGATCGGCGTCAAAGTATGGGTGTTTAAAGGCGAGATAATCGACAGGGAAATCAGGAGGCCGTAAGGGTCCTTTGTCATGCTTTTGCAACCCAAAAAGACCAAGTTCCGTAAAGCCCATAAAGGGCGTGTTCATGGTATAGCAGGCACTTGCGCCGAGTTAAATTACGGCCAATATGGCTTGAAAGCTATGGAAGCGGGACGTATAACATCCCGTCAGATTGAAGCGGCTCGACGTGCCATGACTCGTCACATTAAACGTGGCGGTCGTATTTGGATACGTATATTTCCAAATATTCCTGTGTCTAAGAAACCGGCGGAAGTACGTCAGGGTAAGGGCAAAGGAAATCCAGAATTTTGGATGGGTCGGGTGAAACCTGGACGTATTCTGTATGAAATGGAAGGGGTCTCAGAAGAAGTTGCCCGTGAGGCCATGAATTTGGCCGGGGCAAAACTCCCCATTCCAACCAAGTTTGTGCATAACTGGAGGAAGGCGTAATGAAGGCCGCGGAAATACGGGAGCTTTCTGACGAGAAAATTGCTGAAAAAATGAAGTCCCTCTATCAGGAATCATTTAATTTGCGTTTTCAGCAAGCGACATCCCAGCTTGAAAATACAGCTCGGATTCGTATGGTGCGCAAGGATATTGCCCGGATCAAGACGATCATTGGCGCACGTTCTTTGACCACTGCAGTTGCAGATAAGGAGACCTAGTCATGGCGCAACGCATCATGCAGGGCGTCGTGGTGAGCGACAAAATGGATAAGACCGTGGTGATTAAGGTCGAACGCAATGTGCGTCACGCCCTTTATGGAAAAATCATGCGTCGTTCCAAGAAGTATAAGGCTCATGACCCGGACAATCTCCTTAAGATCGGCGATATCGCACGTATTCGTGAATGTCCCCCGGTCAGTAAAGATAAATGTTGGGTGGTGATTACGGAGGAAACCTCATGATTCAAGTATTGACGACTCTTGAGGTGGCGGATAATTCCGGGGCCAAAAAGGTGCAATGCATCAAGGTTCTGGGTGGATCCAAGCGTCGCTATGCCCGTGTCGGTGATGTGATTGCTGTGGCAATCAAAGCTGCCATTCCACGGGGCAAGGTGAAAAAGGGCGAAGTGGCTAGAGCTGTTGTCGTGCGTACTAAAAAGCAGGTGGTGCGTGATGATGGCACATACATTCGCTTTGATCGCAATGCGGCTGTTTTGATCACAAAGACCGGTGATCCGGTGGGTACCCGTATCTTTGGCCCGGTAACACGGGAATTGCGGGCAAGAAATTACATGAAAATCATTTCATTGGCTCCAGAAGTTCTTTAGGCTGATTGAACTGGTATTTACGATTACGGGTGAAGGCATCATGAAGACTCCGTTGAAAACTTCCCTGAAAAAGGGTGACCAGGTGATTGTTATCGCCGGGAAGGATAAGGGCAAGCGGGGGCGGATTCTGCAAATTGTGTCCGATGAGCAGAGAGCTTTGGTTGAACGTGTTAATATGATTAAACGTCACACCAAGGCAAGCAAAGACAAAGAAGCTGGAATTGTTGAGCGAGAATCACCGATTCACCTTTCCAACATCATGTATTTTGATGTATCTTCTGGTAAAGGCACCCGTATAGGGAAAAAAATATTGACAGACGGGCGCAAGGTTCGCGTTGCCCGGAGTTCGGGAGAAACGCTGGACCGATAGGGGTGATTTAGTTTATGTCTCTGACATAAGCTCCCCTCTTGACAGCAAGCCCTTATAGGAATTGAACGATGGCCAGATTGAAAGAGCTTTATGACAAGGAAATCGGGCCCGCTTTGATGAAGGAATTCGGATACGGCAATGTTATGCAGATTCCGAAGATCGTAAAGATCGTCATCAATATGGGTGTAGGTAAGGCAGCGGCAGATAAGAATTTGTTGACGGGTGCTGTGTCTGATATGACGGCTATTTCTGGACAAAAGCCGTTGATCACGAAGGCCAAGAAATCTGTTGCAGGTTTCAAACTGCGTCAGGGACAGCCAATTGGATGTTGTGTCACCTTGCGCCGTGTGCGAATGTATGAGTTTTTGGATCGTCTCATTCATGTGGCATTGCCGCGTGTTCGTGACTTTCAAGGCATCAAAGGAAACTCTTTTGATGGTCGGGGCAACTATTGCTTGGGCCTCAAGGAACAGATCATCTTTCCTGAAATCGATTATGACAAGGTGGATGCTGTTCGTGGCATGGATATCGTGATCGTGACAACGGCCACCACTGATAAAGAAGCAAAGGCCCTGTTGAGGGCATTTAAAATGCCCTTCAAGAACTGATTTGCAAGGATGTTGAGAAGTCATGGCTAAAACATCGTTAATTGTAAAGTGTAAGCGTAAGCCGAAATTTGGTGTTCGGACGTATAATCGCTGTGCACGTTGTTCTCGACCCAGAGGGTACATCAGAAAGTTCACCATGTGTCGAATTTGTGTACGGCAATTGGCATTGCGGGGAGAGATACCCGGTATTGTGAAAGCGTCGTGGTAGAAACGGTTTATATTAAAACTGGAGCTTGGTTTCCATGGGAATGACTGACCCGATCAGTGACATGTTGTCGAGAATCCGTAACGCACAGATGGTGCGCAAGGATCAAGTGGACATGCCTGTATCCAAAATGAAGATACAGATTGCAGAGATCCTTAAGGCTGAGGGGTTTGTTGACAAGGCTGAGGTGGTTGCAACCGAGACTTGGCCTGTCCTGCGTCTTGATTTAAAATATCGCAGTGGGCGTCCAGTGATCGAAGAGATCAAACGGCGTTCACGACCTGGTCGTCGTGAATATGTGGCTAAAGATGAAATTCCTCGCGTCTACCAAGGCTTAGGAATAGCTATTCTTTCCACCAGCAAGGGTGTGATTTCTAATCGCCAAGCCCGTAAGTTGGGTGTTGGTGGTGAACTCTTGTGTACGGTTTTCTAACGTTCGAGGAATTTGCTCGTGTCCAGAATTGGCAAGAAACCGGTCTCTATCCCGAATGGGGTGGAGGTAACCATTGAGAACCAGACCATTAAGGTCTCAGGGAAACTGGGTAGTCTGACCAGAGAATTTCCTGCTCAAATTCAGGTGACTCGTGAAGGAGATCTGCTGACCGTTCTCCCACGGCAAGCCTCCAAAGATAGCAGTGGGGCCCTTTGGGGATTATCCCGTGCTTTGTTGGCGAATATGGTCAAGGGCGTTTCAGAAGGATTCTCCAAGACCATGGAAATCATCGGCGTCGGTTATCGCGCCGCAGTGGAAGAGCGTATATTAAAGTTGAATCTTGGCTTTTCACACCCGGTTAATTTTGTTTTACCAGAGGGTATTGAGGCTTTGGTTGACAAAAATACGTTTCTTACCATCAAGGGTATTGATGTCGAACGTGTGGGTCAAACCTGTGCAGAGATTCGGGCGTATCGCCTCCCAGAACCCTATAAGGGAAAGGGGATAACTTACGTGGGAGAGAAGATTCTGCGTAAAGTCGGTAAAAAGAAGTAGGCTCTGAAATCATCACTGGTTTTGACAATATTGGGATGGGGATGTACGGATGTCACAGGATCGGCACAAAGCAAGAGAGGTTCGGAGCGCACGTATTCGGTATAGAATCCGTCAAGTGGCCGATAAACGGATGCGCCTTTCCGTTTTTCGCAGTGCAAAACACATCTATGCACAGATCATTGATGATGTTCAAGGTCGCACCGTAGTTTCCGCTTCAACCATGGAGAAGGAAGTACGCGAGCAACTGAAAAGTGGGGGCAATAAAGAGGCCGCTGCTGAAGTGGGTAAGATTTTGGCAGCCAAAGCCAAAACAGCCAATGTAGGCAAGGTTGTTTTTGATCGTAGTGGCTATTTGTACCATGGTAGGGTGAAGACATTGGCTGATGCCGCTCGTGAAGGCGGTTTGGAATTTTGATGAAGCCCGGATTGGGCAGTGACTCATTAGCAGGAGCGGCGATGGCAAAGCGACGCAGCAGTAACAACACCCCTAACAACAACGATAGCAAAAACGCCCCAGAAGAAAAAGTGGGTGCGTGGTTGTCGGATGATCTTATCGAGAAATTGGTAACCATCAAACGTACTGCCAAGGTGGTCAAGGGTGGAAGTCGATTCAATTTCTCAGCCATTGTGGTGGTGGGAGATGGCAAGGGGCGTGTGGGATACGGATTGGGCAAGGCCAAGGAAGTTCCTGAAAGTATTCGCAAGGCCACGGAAAAGGCACGCAAAAATATGATGGATATCGCCATCAAGGATGGAAGAACAATTTTCCATCAAATGATTGGTAATTATGGGGCCGGTGGTGTCATCTTGCGTCCAGCCGCAGAAGGAACCGGGATTATTGCCGGTGGATCGATGCGTCCAATCTTTGAAGCCTTGGGCATTCGGGATGTTTTGGCCAAATCAACCGGAACCTCTAATCCGCATAATTTGATCAAGGCGACCTTTGCAGCATTGAAATCCATTCGGTCTCCAAGAGAAGTGGCCGTGAAGCGGGATCTGCCCGTAGCCCGTTTTGGTCTGGTGTGAGGCGATAAGAATGTCTAAGACACTGAAAGTTCAGCAAGTCCGTTCGTTAATTGGTCGGCCACAAGAACATCGTTTGATTGTTCGTGGATTGGGGTTGAAGAGAATCCGCCATACTCGCGAATTGATGGATAATGAATCGATTCGCGGCATGATTGCTAAGGTTCCGCATTTGGTACGTGTTGTGGAGTGAACCTTGCTTCACATGGAATGTTACGGTTTGATCGCCTTAAGATTTGCCTAGAGATTGGGAAAACCAATCCGAAAAGGGAAGGTTTTTTATAATATGAAACTGAACGAACTGCCAAAAAATCCCGCTGGTCGCCGTGGCGGCAAACGGGTGGGACGCGGGATTGGTTCTGGACTTGGCAAGACCAGTGGACGCGGCCAAAAGGGTCAGAAAGCCCGTTCTGGTGGCTATCATAAGATCGGATTTGAGGGCGGTCAGATGCCGCTGCAAAGACGTCTTCCCAAGCGTGGCTTCAAGAATAGGTTTCGCAAGACCTATGCGGTGATTAACGTCAAGGATATGGAAATCTTTGCAAATGGAGCCGAAATTTATTTGGCTGACTTGCAGTCCAAAGGATTGGTCGGTCGTTTGTATGATGGTATCAAGTTGCTTGGTGAAGGTGAATTGACAAAATCTTTGACAATTCATGTAGATCGCGCTTCGCAGTCGGCCATTGAAAAAGTACGGGCTGCAGGCGGTGAAGTGGTGGTATCACAAGAAGCCCAACCAGCGTCAGACGAGTGAAATAAAGCATGGCATCTTCTGTTGAAGGACAATCACCGTTTGCTGGACTGGCCAATATGGGTCGGATTCCTGAACTGCGTAAACGGTTGGTGTTCACCTTTGGGATGCTGATTGTTTATCGAATAGGTGCCCACGTCCCTACGCCAGGAATCGACCCTACGGCATTGGCGGCTTTTTTTGATCAGCAGCAGGGTACTTTGCTGGGCATGTTTAATATGTTTTCTGGTGGAGCTTTGTCCCGGTTGACCGTTTTTGCACTGGGAATTATGCCATATATCTCTTCTTCCATTATTTTGCAATTGATGACAGCCGTCTTTCCTAAACTGGAGGCCATCAAGAAGGAAGGGGAGTTGGGCCGCAGAAAAATCAATCAATACACCCGTTATGGAACGGTGGTTTTGGCGATTTTTCAGGGTTTTGGTATTGCTTATGGTATGGAGTCCATGCAGGCAGGTGGTTTGAATGTGGTGGTCGATCCGGGTTGGTCCTTTCGGATGATGACAGTGATTACACTCACATCGGGCACGGCCTTTATTATGTGGGTGGGTGAGCAGATCACATCACGGGGTATTGGAAACGGGATCTCTTTGATAATTTTTGCAGGAATTGTCGCCAATCTGCCTATTGCCTTGTTACATACTTTGGAATTGGCCAGAACTGGAGATTTGCAGCCTTTGTTTGTGTTGTTTTTGATGGTCATGTCCGTTGCGGTTACTGCGTTTATTATTTTTATGGAACGGGCCCAACGACGGATTACTGTGCAATATGCCAAGCGGCAAATTAGTGGACGGCGGATGGTGGGTGGCGAGAGTACCCATTTGCCACTGAAGGTGAATACTGCAGGAGTTATCCCGCCGATCTTTGCCAGCTCCATTATTCTTTTTCCGGTGACCATTGCCAATTTTGCTCCTTGGGAAGGGCTAAAAAGTGTTGCCAGTGCGCTTTCTCCCGGTAATGTTGCTTATATGGTGGTTTATTCAGTCGCGATTATATTCTTTTGTTTTTTCTATACCGCGATTGTCTTTAATCCTCAGGAGACTGCGGATAATTTGCAAAAGTATGGTGGTTTTGTGCCAGGGATCAGGCCTGGTATTAGAACAGCAGAGTATTTGGATAAGATATTAACACGGTTGACATTGGTAGGTGCTGTTTATGTGACCGCAGTTTGTCTCTTGCCAGAGATTCTCATTTCAAGCTATAATGTGCCGTTTTATTTTGGTGGAACTTCCATGTTGATCGTTGTTGGTGTGACCATGGATACCACTGCACAGATTCAGTCCTTTCTGATCAGTCGTCAGTATGAGGGTTTGATGCAGAGGGCAAAAATTAGGGGCCGTCGCTAACGGTTCACACAGGAGATTGGTTTTATGAAGGTTCGTGCATCAGTCAAAACTCTTTGCAAACTATGCAAGATTGTTAAACGTAGAGGGGTGACACGGGTGATTTGCCCAGCCCATCCAAAGCATAAACAACGGCAAGGATGACTGCATTGGGAAGTGGATTTCCAATGTCCTTAGACAGTAAACAATCGGTTAAACCGGTTTAGGAGGTACGAAAGGTGGCCCGTATCGCAGGTGTAAACATCCCGATCAATAAGCGGATGGAAGTGGCTTTGACCTATATTTATGGAATCGGACCTGAAAGGGCCAAATTGATTCTAAAAGAAGCCGGTGTCTCCACTGAGGTCAGAGCGCGTGAATTGTCAGAAGCTGAGACGGCACGAATTCGTGTCATCATTGACAAAGAATATGTGGTGGAAGGAGATTTACGGCGGCAGGTCGCAATGAATACCAAACGCCTTATGGACCTAGGTTCTTATCGCGGATTGCGCCATCGTCGTGGATTGCCAACAAGAGGACAACGTACTCATACCAATGCCCGCACGAGGAAAGGTCCACGTCGGGCTGTCGTTGGAAAATGATCATGAATCACTTATTGTTTAGCTTTGGTTGCTCGACCAAGCCGGAAATGAAGGAGTAGATATGGCGACGAAGGCCTCAAAGACCGCTACTCGTATCAAAAAGAAGGAGCGGAAGAATATCGCCAGCGGGATCGCTCATATTCGATCCACCTTCAACAATACTATCGTTACCATAACCGATACCGTTGGAAATGTTATTTCCTGGGGTTCGGCTGGAGCGCAGGGTTTCAAAGGGTCTCGAAAATCCACCCCGTTTGCAGCGCAAATGGCTGCCGAAGATGCGGGACGGAAAGCCATGGAACATGGTATGAGAAACCTGGAAGTGCGCTTGAAGGGGCCCGGATCCGGGAGAGAATCTGCCCTCCGGGCGTTGGCCAATGTCGGCTTTAATATTGCCTACGTGCAGGATGTCACGCCAATTCCACACAATGGCTGTCGTCCGCCCAAGCGGCGTCGCGTCTGATTCGACTCGGTTGAAAAGGGACTCAGGGAGAACATGGCCCGTTATTTTGGTTCTAAATGCAGATTGTGCCGTCGTGAGGCTGCCAAGCTTTTCCTGAAAGGGGAAAAGTGTTTCTCCGACAAATGCGCCATTGAGCGTCGAAACTATGGTCCTGGCCTGCATGGTCAGCGACGCCGAAAAGTTTCGGATTATGGTCTTCATCTGCGTGAAAAGCAGAAAATCAAGCGCACCTATTGCGTCTTGGAAAAACAGTTTCATAGCTATTTTGAAAAGGCCGCCCGCATGCCAGGAGTTACAGGTGAAAACTTGTTGATTCTCTTGGAGCGCAGACTCGATAACGTCGTTTATCGTCTCGGTTTCTCGGCTTCAAGAAGCGAAGCCAGACAGGTGGTCAGTCATAAGCAGATCCTAGTGAATGGTAAGCATGTCAATGTCGGCTCTTACCTAGTCAAGATCGGTGACAAGATTACGGTGGATGAACAGTGCCGGAATCATATCCGTATTAAAGGCTCTATGGATAGTGCCATGCGACGCAGTTTTCCCACTTGGCTTGAAGTGGATGCAGTAGCCATGTCTGGAACATTTCTGTCTTATCCAGATCGTGCAGATTTGCCGGCTGATTATAACGAAAACCTCATCGTCGAACTGTATTCCAAATAGATTGCATACCTGGATGGGGGATTGTGATGTACAGGAATTGGACTGAACTGATCAAGCCACGCAAGGTTGAACTTGTCGGGGATGGCGATTCATTATATAAGGCAAGCTTGGTCGCTGAACCCTTGGAAAGAGGTTTCGGCACCACTTTGGGTAATGCCTTGCGTCGAGTTTTGCTTTCTTCCTTGCAGGGAGCGGCCATCTCGTCGGTTAGAATCGAAGGTGTTTTGCACGAGTTTTCCAGTATTCCTGGTGTGTTGGAAGATGTGACGGACATCATTCTCAACCTCAAGGGAGTGGCGATTCGTTTGAAAAGTGGTGCAACGCGCACCATGACCTTGGTTTCTGACAAAGAAGGTGTTGTGACTGCTGGAGATATTGATTGCGGACATGATGTCGAGATTTTGAATCCTGGTCACCATATTGCTACCCTTAATAAGAGCGGCAAGCTGGATATGACGATGACTGTGACCACTGGCAAGGGATATGTTCGGGCTAGTACTGGAGCCGAGGATACCCCTACCAATATTGGTGATATTCCGCTGGATTGTAGCTATAATCCCGTCAAAAGAGTCTCTTATAAAGTTTCCAATGCGCGTGTTGGTCAACAAACCGACTATGACAGACTGGTCATTGATATTGAAACCAATGGCGTGGTCAGTCCTGAAGATGCTTTGGCTTTGGCTGCCAAGATTTTGCAGGATCAGTTGAGTTTGTTTATTAACTTTGATGATGTGCCCATCCATGATGGACGGGATGATAATGCCTTACCGAAGTGGAATCCAAATCTGTTCCGCAAAGTGGATGAGTTGGAGCTTTCTGTTCGTTCCGCAAATTGTCTGAAGAATGACGATATTGTCTATATCGGCGATTTGGTACAGAAAACGGAATCCGAAATGCTTAAGACTCCCAATTTTGGACGAAAATCCTTGAATGAAATCAAGGAAGTTTTGGATGAAATGGAACTTTGTCTCGGCATGCATCTTGAGGCTTGGCCACCCGATAATATCGAGGAACTTGCCAAGCAATTTGATGAAGAGAATTTTTGATAAAAAGGACGTTGCATCATGAGACATCTTAAACAGGGTCGCAAGCTGAATCGCAGACCAGATATTCGTAACGCTATGCTGCGTAACATGTTGACCAGCCTGTTTCGTTACGAACGAATTGAAATTACTGTGCCACGCGCCAAAGAGTTGCGTATGATGGCCGATCGGATGGTGACCATGGGAAAGGATGGTTCTTTGCATGCTCGTCGGCGTGCCATGGAGATCATTACGGACAAGGAAGTAGCCCACAAGATTTTTTCGGACATTGCAGAACGCAATCGGACCCGGAATGGTGGTTATACTCGTATTATTAAAACCCGCAATCGCTTTGGTGACTGTGCCCCGATGGCCTTTCTGGAGTTGGTGGAACGGGAAGCTGTTGCGGTTTGAGTTTGCTTGAACTTGGATAAAAAAAACCGATGGGTTGACTCCCATCGGTTTTTTTTGTGTTTGATGCTGAGGAAATTTTACAATTTTTGCAAAATGGCATTGATTTCCGTGATGCGTACATTCGGATCTTCCCAAGCCTTCTCCTTGATCCCTAGGGTGTGCGTTTCATGGTTTAAACGGACAGAACCATTCCCCTCTTTGAGCAAAGCGATGATCCCGTCTGGATTGACATGCGGTTCCGGGTGAAACTGGATGGTGGCTCCTTTGGGACCGGCATCGATTTTGACGATCTTGATGCGACGGCAGGCCTGCTTGAGACCCATGACCCGCAACAGGTTGGAGGCTGAATCTGGCAACAGACCAAAACGATCCGTGAGTTCCGTGTGCATTTCGCGGATGTCGTTGGCGGTTTCTAGTGTGGCAATGCGCTTGTAAAGGGTCAGGCGTTGGCGCACGTCTGGGACGTAATCCTCTGGAATGTGCGTAGAGAGATGGAGGTTGATGACCGGTGAAAACGCTTCCGGTTCTGGTTTGGCTTGATTTTCTAGCGTGCCACCCCCTGCGTTTAAAGATTCAACGGCTTCTTTAAGCATTTGATTGTAGAGTTCAAAGCCGACTTCGCGGATCTGCCCGGATTGTTCATCACCCAAAATATTGCCAGCCCCTCGGATCTCAAGATCATGGGTGGCCAGGGTAAATCCAGCCCCCAACTCTCCCATGGATTCAATGGCTTCCAGACGTTTGAGGGCGTCTTCGGAAAGGGTTTGCTCATGGGGGATAAATAGATAGGCATAGGCGCGGTGTTTAGATCGTCCAACCCGACCCCGAAGCTGATGCAGTTGAGCAAGGCCGAATTTGTCTGCCCGGTGGATGATGATGGTGTTGGCAGTGGGGATGTCCACGCCGTTTTCGATGATGGTAGTACAGAGGAGTAGATTGAACTCTTGTCGGTAGAAAGAGAGCATGATTTTTTCAAGACGTCCTTCACGCATCTGGCCATGAGCCACGCCAATTTTGGCTTCTGGCACCAATTCGGCGAGGTCAGCTGCCATTTTTTCGATATCTTGTACTCGATTGTGAACAAAAAAGACCTGTCCGCCCCGGTAGATCTCGCGTAACACCGCCTCGCGCACCCGTTGCCGGTCATATTGGAGAACAAAGGTGCGGATGGCCAAGCGATTGATCGGCGGCGTGGCAATGATGGAGATGTCACGGATACCACTCATGGCCATGTGCATGGTGCGCGGAATGGGGGTGGCGGTGAGGGTGAGAATGTCTACTGTGGCCCGCATCTGTTTGATACGTTCTTTGTGAACCACGCCAAATCGCTGTTCTTCATCCACCACCAGCAGTCCGAGATCCTTGAACTGCACATCCTTTTGGAGCAGTCGATGGGTGCCGACCACGACATCCGCCGTACCCTTGGCAATCATCTCCACGGTTTTTTTCTGTTCAAGCGGGGTGCGAAAGCGGGAGAGAATCTCCACGGTAACCGGGTAATTGGCTAGGCGGCGCACCAGGGTTTCGTAGTGTTGTTGGGTCAGAATGGTCGTCGGGGTTAGAATGGCCACCTGTTTGCCATCCATGATCGCTCGAAAGGTCGCCCGCAAGGCCACTTCGGTTTTGCCAAAGCCCACATCGCCACAGACCAGACGATCCATGGGTTTGTCACTGGCCATGTCTGCCAGAACCGCCTCGATGGCGGTGGTCTGATCTGGGGTCTCTTCAAAGGGGAATCCGCTTGCAAACTCCTGCAACAAGGGGTCGGGTTGGGAAAAAGCGAACCCTTTGGCACTTTGACGCATGGCCTGCAAACGGACCAGTTCTTCGGCCATTTCGAGGATTTTTTTTCTGGCTTTTTCTTTGGTTTTTTCCCATTTAACCCCGCCAAGTTTGTCAAGCGGGACATCATCGCCAGCGGCGTACTTGGTCACCCGATCCAAGTTTTCCACCGGGGCGTAGAGCTTGTCTGAGCCAGCATAGTGGATCAATAAAAAGTCGTTTTTGATGCCGCCTACTTCCAGAGAGAGGAGTCCCCCGTAGCGACCGACGCCATGGTCGGCATGGACAACGGGATCGTTTTCCTTGAGATCGGCGAATCCGGCTAGGAGTTGGTCCAGATAGCGCGGATCGGTTTTGCGACGTTTGGTTTTGATGCCGAAAATGGCACTTTCGGTCAAGAGGACAATCCCTAACCGGCCATGGATAAAGCCCTGTTCCAGATCGCCTACGGCCAACTGAATGGTGGGTGTTGACGATTGGTTGAGGAAATTGTTCCACTGCGAGAAATTGGTTGTTGGGATTTTATGGTCTTCCAGGAGTTCCCGCAACCGTTCCCGCTGGCCCATGGAGGCTGCGGTAATGATGATTTTGAAACCTTGGGCTTGCATATCCTGGATGTAGAGGGTAGCCAGATCCAGGGGGGCCTTGGTGGCGGCGGTTTCGATGAAATTGGGTACTGGATCGAAACCCATGGAAATGCCACCATGGGAGGCTTGCGTTCCGGCGATAAAGACGGCAAAGCGGTTCAGGTTTTGATTGAAGGTCTCTGCCGAGAGATAGAGTTCTGTGGGCGGTGGGCGTCGGGATTGGCTGTGTTGCACGTCTAGTAGGAGGTTGGTGCGACGTTCTTGAATTTCCGTATCAAAGCGTTGCACCTCATCGAGCGCGCCGGTATCGAGCAGAAACAGGGTTGCGGCAGGGAGGTAGTCGAAAAAGGTTTCGGCTGGGGTATAAAAAAAGGGCAGATATTGCTCCATGCTGGGCGATTTTTCCCCTTTGGAGACCTGCTTGTAGAGTTCATCTTCGGCGGCCCCGATGCCAAAGGCCTCCCGGAAGCTACCCCGAAAGTTGCGGATGGTCTCATCCGTCAGAATTACCTCGCTGACCGGCAGTGCTTGAACCGATTGGATGCGGTCGGTAGAGCGTTGGGTGATCGGGTCGAAGAGACGTAAGGTCTCCACCTCGTCGCCAAAGAGTTCCAGACGCACGGGGTCTTCGTGGCCTGGCGGAAAGAAATCGACAATGCCGCCGCGAATGGCGTATTCACCGGACTCTTCAACTTGGGTTGCGATGCGGTAGCCAGCAGAGGAAAAAAAGTTGCGTAAGACCGCGATATTGAGCTGATCCCCTTTGGAGACCGAAAAACCGTGGGTCGCCAGATAGCGATGAGGTACGGTTCGACGCATCAGGGCAGAAGGGGTGGTGATGAGGATGGTTTGGGCATGCCCAGTGCTATCCCCAGCGGTTACAGGTCCATTGCCTAAGGTTTGGGTGATGCGAAACAGTGCGCGGATCCTCTCTCCCATGATGGGGCCATAGGGAGAGAGTCGTTCAAAGGGGAGGGTTTCCCAGGATGGAAAGGGCAGCAAGGTCAAAGGCGGGTTGAGGTGATCGGCAAAAAAAAGCATTTCCCGATACAGGCTTTCAGCCCGGCTAGTGGTGCTGGTGACGAGTACAAGCGGTCCTTTGATCTGGCGCGCGGTTTCCACGGCCATCCATGCGAGGGAACTACCAGGGGTGTTACCCAGAACCGGAAACGGTGGTGAGCGTCGTTCCAGCAGTGGGATCAGGGGGGCAATTAAAGGGTGTTTCACGAGTGAGAACGCATCTATGTTTCAATTTTGGTAATTCAGACGATTATTTGATTGTGTTTTTATAAAATAATAGAATATGTTCTGTCAACCCATCGCCTTGGGTTCCGATGAAACTTCATGGAGATATTGACTAGATGATTTGGGAATTGCGTTTGAAATTGGAGCGGACTTATGAGGAAATTGTGGAAGATTTTCTCTCTGGTGAAGGTTCTATGGGAGTTTCCATGGCTGTGGATGGAACATCGGCGATTGTGACGGGATTTTTTGCCGAGGATGTGGATCGAAGTGGGTTGGAAATTCGTTTTCGTCTGATTTTGGCGGCGGCCGGGGTAGAGTTGGAGTCTGGTGATTTGACTTGGAAGTTATTGCCGGATTGTGATTGGGGGGAGGCTTGGAAGGCCTATTATCAACCTGTGCCGGTGGGGAGGCGGTTGTTGATTCTCCCTTCATGGCAGGATCCACCGTTGGGACATGGACGGCTTGTCATTCGCATGGATCCTGAGATGGCTTTTGGGAGTGGAACCCATGCCACCACGCAGGGGTGTTTGGAACTTTTGGAAGAAACAGCAGAGACGCGCCCTTTGGGACAGGTTTTGGATATGGGGAGTGGGTCAGGCATATTGTCCATTGGGGCGGTTTTGTTGGGGGCAGAGGGGGTGATGGCCACGGACTTAGATCCGATTGCTGTGGAGACTACAGGCCGCAATTGTCAACTGAACGGGATGGGTGATCGGGTGAAAGTTGTGGAAGCCAGTGAGGTGCCTCCTGGACCTTTTCAGACGATTGTGGCCAACATATTGGCCAGGATCTTGATGGAGTCGGCTTGCGCTTTGGTCTCTGCCTTGGCAGGGTCTGGGCGGTTGATTTTGTCTGGAATCTTAAAGGAGCAAGCGCGTGAGGTGCAGATGGCGTTTGAGGGGGAGGGGGTCAAGTTGGTGGAGATGCGTTTGATGGGTGAAGAGTGGGTTGTCTTGGTACTGGATAAGGAGATGTCATGAGTATTTTCGATGTGGCTGTCTGGAACAACGGTGTGGTGCGCATGTTGGATCAACGGCTATTGCCACAGGAGGAGAGTTATTTGGAGTTTGCCTCGGCCTCTGAGGTGGCAGAGGCCATCCGGGATATGGTGGTGCGTGGGGCTCCAGCCATTGGGTGTGCGGCGGCCTTTGGTGTGGCGGTGGAGGCGTTTCGGTTGGCGCGCGACGGGATTCCGGTCTCTTGGTCATTGGCCATGGCACCGGGTATGGAGCGGTTGCGTTTGGCTCGTCCTACGGCGGTGAATCTGGTTTGGGCTTTGGAGCGGATGCGTCCGTTGTTGGAGGGAGAGCCTGCTTTGGTTCCAGAACGGTTGCTGGCTGAGGCCGAACAGATCCGGCAGGAGGATATTGCCTCGTGTCGCGTTATGGGAAGATTGGGGGCTGCCATTTTGCCACGTCCTCAAGGGCGTCCTTTGGCCATCATGACCCATTGCAATGCTGGAGCCCTGGCCACTGCCGGGTATGGGACGGCCTTGGGGGTTATTCGGGCTGCGGTTGAGTTATACAAAGATGTCGTGGTTTTTGCTACGGAGACTAGACCCTATTTGCAAGGGGCGCGTTTGACGGCCTGGGAGCTTTTGCGGGATGGTATCGATGTCACCTTGATGACGGACAGTATGGCTGGCCATGCCATGAGTCGGGGTTTGATCGATGTGGTGGTGGTGGGAGCGGATCGCGTGGCAGCCAATGGGGATGCGGCCAACAAGATCGGCACTTATGTCCATGCGGTTTTGGCGCGTCGTCATGCCATTCCATTTATGGTGGCCTGTCCCTTGTCCACCATTGATCGCAACGCAGTGTCAGGAGCACAGATTCCCATTGAGGAGCGCGCCCCAGAGGAGGTGACCCACTGTCTAGGACACCGTTCTGCCGCCTTGGGGGTGAAGGTGTTCAATCCCGCTTTTGATGTGACCCCGGCAGAGTTGGTGTCGGCCCTGATTACAGAGCAGGGGGTAGTCCATGCCCCGAATACGGAAAAGATTCGCGGATTGTTTGGTTGTTGAAATATGGAGCGAATCTTGCATAGTTTTTATTTGGCGTGTTGACATAGAACCACCATGTCAGGATGGTCGGTGATGCGCACGGAATAAAAACGACTCGTCAGGGAAATGCGTGCATGGATTTCGCAACGGTAATCGGCTTTGTTTTTGGACTTGTTTTGATGGTCGCCGCCATTCTATTGGGCGGCCAATTGACTATGTTCGTGGATATTCCCAGTATCCTGATCGTGTTTGGCGGGACCATTGCAACTTTGTTTATTCGACACAGAATGAAAGATGTGTTTGGTGCCTTTGGCATCCTGATGAAGGCTTTTTTCTTCAAGCCCAATGATGTCCAGCAGGTCATTATCCAGATTGTGGAGATGGCAACTCTTGCTCGTAAGGCTGGTGTGCTGGCTCTGGAAAAGGTCAAATCTGAAGATGTTTTTATGCAAAAGGCCATCAATCATTGTGTCGATGGGGTAGATCCGGCTTATCTCGAAGATATTCTTGTCAAGGAGTTGAGTTACCAAAAGGACCGTCACAGAAATGGGGTTGGTATCTTCGAGGGGATCGCCGAATCCGCACCTGCTTTTGGTATGCTTGGCACCATCATCGGTTTGGTGCAGATGCTGGTTCATTTGGAGGATCCTTCAACCATCGGGCCGGGATTGGCCATGGCTTTGATCAGCATCTTTTATGGCATTCTCATCGCCAATTTGGTGGCACTTCCCATTTCCTACAAGCTGATGAGTTTCAGCAAAGATGAGCAGATGGTCCGTCAGGTGATTATTGATGGTATGATTGGGATTTTAAAAGGGATTCGTCCCAACATGCTTATGGATTCACTGGTCGCGGCCTTGCCTCCCGCGCAGAGAAATTTTGAATAGTTGACACCCCATGGATGAAATCAGCGACGACTGTTATACCAATAAATCCTGGGCATCTTCTTGGCTGATGCCTTTTTCGAGTGTGCTTGCCTTGATGCTGGCCATTTGCATTTTGTTGCTCTCCGTATCGCAATTTGACCCCTCCCGGTTGGCCGCCGCTTCGGCGTCCATCCGGGCTACCTTTGGCATGGGTGTACAACCGGAACGTTTTTCCGCTGCGCGTCAGAGCCAAGAGACCATGGAGTTTCAACAAGCCATTGAACTGGTTCGGATCAAGGATATGCGCGATGCCAAGTCATTGGAGGCTGTGGCTGTGGATGAGGGGTTCTTGATGCGTTTGAGTTTTGAAGGGCTGTTTGCCCCCGGCAAGTTGACCTTTCGTCAGGATATCAAGCCATTGCTTAAACAAATTGCGGCGTTGATTGCCAAGACATCCAATGTGATTCGTATTGAAGGTCATACCAGTGAACAATCCCCGGAGGCCGCTTTGCCGGTTCCAGGAAATTGGGCCTATTCGGCGGCTGCTGCTGCGATGGTGGCCGATTTTTTGGCTACCGAAGGCGGGGTGGATCCAAGTCGGTTGGTGGTGCGGGGGATGGGTCACCATCTCCCTCGTGACAGCAACCAAACCGCAGAAGGACGCACGAACAATCGGCGGGTCGAGATCATTTTGACGCGGGAGATGCGTCCTGTTGCCACGACTGTTGCATCACAACCCAATCATTGATCCAGTCGGTATTTATTTTCGATCAACTCCCAAGCTTGTTGAAAAGTGATGGCTCGGATTGCCCCTTGGTATCGGTGCATGAGACCGGCATGGAATTGGGTCAAGGCCTCCAGATA
>JADFYY010000028.1 GCA_015232825.1 Magnetococcales bacterium | reverse complement strand
GCAAAAGACGCGAAAAAAAAGCTTGTTTTAAAGCGCGCAAAAGCATAAAAGGCAAAATCAAAGGCAAAGGCAAAACCTTGGGAGATGAATCTCCCAAACCCTCTCTTTTTTTTTAATAATTTAAAAATAACACATCCCAAAATGGTCGCAATTGAAAACGATAAAGAATAAAAAACGAGGGGACGATACAAACATGTTGCAAACCAAAACAATCAAGGGACGACCGCTACGCAAAAACGATCCCTCTTTTCGATTGCTCAAAATGGCCACACGACGACTGCGCTACCTGTGGCAAAAGGCCTGTGTGATCGGCTCCATCACCGATAGTTCGCGTCATTTGGCCCGATGCATGGTCCAACAAATCGACTTTTCCGTACCAGGATTGATCGTGGAATTGGGACCGGGCAAAGGAGCGGTCACCCAATGTCTACTTAAAGCAACACCCGACCCAAAACGCCTGCTTTTGGTGGAATTACTGGGCGAGTTCATTCCTATGTTGAAAAAAAAATTTCCCCGAATACGGGTCATCCACGATAGCGCGGAACGATTGCCACACCATGTGCGCGGACGTCCAGTGGCCGCCGTGGTCTCTGGCTTGCCGCTACGCTCCCTGCCAACCGGCATGGTGGAACGAATTGGTCGCGCCTTGGGGTTGGTCATGAATGCCAATACCCGCTATATTCAATTCACCTACGACCTGCGCACTTCAGATACACCCTATTTTCACAACATCGGACTGCGTAAACTGACCTCACAAATTGTCCTGCGCAATCTCCCCCCGGCTCGTGTGGACACCTTTGTCACCTCCTGACCAATCGGCACAGGCACCCAATTGAACAACCAGAAAATCAATAAACGTGCGCACCTTGACCGACAAATGCCGATTGGAAGGATACACCGCATAAATGCCAAGTTGCGGCAAAAGAAAATCAGACAATAATGGCAACAGTGTCCGGGTGCGCAAATCCCCTTCAATTAAAAATGAGGGCAAAATCGCTATTCCCAAACCCGCTCGCACCGCCGCCTGCAAAGCCTCCCCATTGTTGCAACGCAACGAACCCTTAACCCGAACCACCCGCTCCTCTCCCTTGAACCCAAACCGCCAAACATTGGGCGAGGCCGCATAACTGTACAAAAGACACGCATGCCCAACCAAATCTTCAGGAACCATGGGTTGACCAAATCGCGCCACATACTCTGGCGAGGCGCACAACACCAACCCAGACGAAGCCAACCGACGCGCCATCAACGAAGAGTCCCGCAAAGTGCCAATGCGTACTCCCACATCAAATCCCTCTTCCACCAAATCGACAAAACGATCATTGAGTACCAAATCCATTTCAATGCCAGAAAATTTCAACAAAAAATCCGCTGCCACACCCACCAAATGCAACCTCCCAAAAGAAATAGGAGCCGTCACCCGCAACAAACCCCGTGGTGCCGCATGCTGATGGGTTACGATCTGCTCAGCCTCCAAAAGATCCTCAAGAATCCGTCGGCATCGCTGATAATACATCTCCCCCTCCTCCGTCAGATGCAACTGCCGTGTGGTTCGATTGATCAAACGAACACCTAAATGTTCCTCCAAGGCCACCATATACTTGCTAACAGCCGCCCGTGATATCCCCCCCTTACGAGCCGCCGCCGAAAAACTCCCCCCATCCACCACCCGAATAAACGTCTCCATCAAGATCAAACGATCCATGCCGCAAGCCTCCTACAATTGTCAACAAAACGTGATCAATAATATTACAAAATCCCCCATTGTAAAGTGGCAAAAGGGTCATTAAACTGTACCCATCTTAAACTCAATCGAAGGAGAATCACTCAACCATGGGAACCCCAATCGTTTTAGACCTACCCGCAGGCGATCATTACATCTGCGTTTGTGGCAAATCTGGCAACGCCCCCTACTGCGATGGCTCCCACAAGGGAAGCGGACGCACTCCACGCCACGTTGTCATGACCGAACCCGGTACTGTGGCGGTCTGTTCCTGCAATCAATCCAATAACGCCCCCTTCTGCGACGGTTCACACAAAAAGGATTAAACCCATCATGGGATCACTCGGTGAACTTATTCCTGACTTATCGGCCCCAAATCAACATGGCCAACTCCACACTTTAAAAAGCCTATTAGGCTCAAAGGGTAGCATTGTCTATTTCTATCCCAAGGACAACACCCCAGGGTGTACGCTGGAAGCCAACGACTTTCAAACCCTGAGCAAAGAGTTCCAGGAGCGTGGCTTTACCGTCATCGGCATATCCAAGGATTCGGTCAAGTCCCATGCTGGCTTTTGCAGCAAACATGGGCTGGAGTTCACGTTATTAAGTGACCAGGATGGTGCCATTTGTGAAGCCTTTGGTGTTTGGAAAGAGAAAACCATGTGCGGCAAAACCAGCATGGGGATTGTACGATCCACGTTTATCGTTGACAACACCGGCACGATTATAGCGGTTTATTCCAACGTTAAGACCAAAGAGCATGCGGCCACGGTGTTGGCCGATCTCGACCGGATGAGTCGTGCCGGAACTCCCTGAAGTCGAAACCATCCGGGCGGGGCTTACCCCGCTCGTGGTCGGACGGGAGATCCGGGAGTTGCATATCCATCACCCCCGGTTGCGCTGGGTTATCCCGGCGGAACAACTGACGAAAGAAACCGTCGGTCAAACCATTCGCGCCATTAAACGCCGGGGAAAATATCTGCTGCTGGCCTGCGGCTCTGGACACATTCTGATTCATCTAGGCATGTCGGGGCGACTACAAAGAGTGGTGGCGAACGCTCCCAACGCGCCCCATGACCATGTGGTCTGGCTGTTGGATGATGGCTATCAACTGCGATTGAATGATCCGCGTCGCTTTGGTGCTGTTTTATGGGTGGAGGGGGAGTGGCGGGACCATTTCCTGCTTGCCAAATTGGGACCGGAACCCTTAGAGACCGATTTTCACGCCGAATATCTCCATCAACAAACCAGAAACCGACGGATAGCCATCAAGCATCTACTCATGAATGGTGCAGTGGTGGTTGGGGTTGGCAACATCTATGCGTCCGAAGCCCTCTTTCTGGCCAAGGTACATCCCGCGCTTTTGGCCAAAGAACTCTCCAAAACCCAATGCGCCGCACTGGTTGTGGCAGTCAAGCAGGTACTCAACGCCGCCATTGCCCAAGGAGGCACCACCCTGCGAGATTATCGTCAAAGCAATGGACAACCCGGCTATTTTGCCATTGAACTCCAGGTCTATGGTCGCGCCCAAAAACCCTGCCTGACCTGTGCCACGCCGATTCAGAGCTATGTTTCAGGCCAGCGTTCCACTTTTTATTGTCCGCTTTGTCAGCCGAGGCCACCTGAAATAGAAGAGATGTTGCGATAGAATTATTTCTGACCTGCCGCAAAACGAATCCCCTCTCCCATCTCCTGACTCAACACTCCCAAAGCCTTGCTCATGGCCGCAGCCAAGGCTTCATAATCCGTGCTGTCCGAGGCCTGTGCCGTGATGCGGGAGTGACGAGTCACAATCAGCAGATCCTTGCCATCGAACAGACTCCAGCGGGCATCCAACAACACCTGACCCGTTTCATCTGGCTCAAAACGGTTCAAACTCACTAAAACGCGAAAATTGGGCGGCGAGTCGCTCCGATTGGGTAAATTGACAACACGATCCGAAACCAAAATCTGTGAAAGATTTTCCATCAACACCCGACCGATATCCTCCTTGAGATCCCCGGCCCATTGATACAACCGCTCCAGTTGCAACCGATTGCCTCCAGTACGGGTCACCATTTCAGGTCGCTTGAGATACTGGGGAATCTCTACAGGCTCCAACTCCACCACCAACCCCTGTTTTACCTCGGTTTTTCCCGACATCGGGAGTGCCGTCAACAAAAAAAACCGCGTGGGAGAGGAGGCCGGAGCCAAACAACCATTCAACAGCAAAGAGGATACCATCCAAAATAGTGCCAACAAACCATGCCGTAACATCATCGGCTTAACTCCTTGTCTTTGCCAAACAGCAAGGATTCCGGCTTGCGTTCGAGCAGATCAATGAAACTGCGCACAGAACGAGCCGCAGCAGCCAACTCCCGCACCGCTTCCACCATGCCATATTGCAATGGAGCCTTGGGACCAATCAGGCCATCCACCTTAACCAAGGTCTCCTCTAATTGACGCAAGGTGGCCGTCGCGGCCCCGCTCGCCCCCACAACCCCAGAAGCCATGGGATCTACCTGTTGATTGAGCGTTTTCAACAAAACCCGCACCTCAGACAAGGCTGCAGCCGCCGCACGGATCATCTCCAAGGTTTCAGGCGCGTTGATTGCACGATTGGCACCTTTGAGAGTCCCTTGCAACTCCTGACCAATCCCCTCCAGGGGCAACGCATGAATTTTCTTCAAGAACTCTGTCACTGAGGCGGTGATTTCATCCAGACTGGTGGGAATGGTGGGCAACTCCTGAAACACCGTTTGAGAGCCACCCACCAGAGTGAGCGGCGTACCCGGATGAAAATCCAACTCCACAAACAACTGACCGGTCAAATAGCTCCCAGTTTTCAATTGGGCCCGCAACCCCTGTTTGACCAGGATTTGCAAAAACTCATAAGGAGAGTCCCCACGCACCGACTTCACGCCGCTGGTGGAGATTTCGCTGAAACGTTCCGGTTCGATCTGGACCAAAACCGGAATGCGGAAGGTGGACTCCTGGAAATCATACTCCAAACGAATATCCGTGACCTTGCCTACCTGAATGCCCCGAAACTCCACCGAATTCCCCACACCCAAGCCTCGCACCGAGCCTTTGAAATACAAGACAAAAAGCAACTTTTGAGTATAGGAATCCTCAGCAACCGCCACCTCGCTCTTAAACAAGGTGAACCGCTTATTTTCCGCTGCAACCTGACTCGATTCAAAGGTGTCAGGGGTGTTGAAGGTGATCCCTCCCATCAACAGCCGGGTCATGGAACTGGAGTGCAGCCGGAAGCCACTCGCATCCACCACCAGATCCACACCGCTCGTTTCCCAAAAACGGGTATTCTCCCGAATCAGGGCATTGTACGGCTCCTGAATGAAAATTGGCAGCTCCACCCCTTTTTTGTCCTGGGTCAACTCGTAACCAAGCACCTGCCCAACCGGAATATCTCGGTAATAGATCGGGGATCCCACATCCAATGAACCCAATGTGGTGGCCTCTAACATGTAACGGGTGCCTAAAGCCCCCACCCGTACCGAAGGGGGCGTCTCCAGACCTTTAAAATTTCTCTGTGGTGTCCCTTTGCCGGGTTCCATTTCGATATGCGCCCCGGATACCAAAGTTCCGAGTCCTGAAATTCCCCGCAAACTCATCTGCGGTCGCACGACCCAAAACTTGGTGCCACTGGTCACAAACCCTTCGGTTCCATTGACCAACGAGGCATGAATCAAGACGGTAGAAAAATCAGGACTCAAGACCACCGAGTCCACCACCCCCACATCCACGGCCTTGTGTTTAATCCGGGTTTTGCCGGCTTCGATTCCCTCTGCGGTCTTGAAGGTCAACACAATTTTGGGGCCTTGTTCCGCCCAAGTGGTAAAAACCAACCAACCACCCAGCAACAAAGCCACCAAAGGAATAAACCAGACCAATTGCACCCCCCCATGTTTGCCAACCTGTTCAACCTTGGCCTCTGGGATGGAGAGGGTATTCTCCTCAGGTGTCTCGTGCAATTCAGTACTCATGTGCCTTTTTTACTCCTCGTCCATGACATCCCAGATCAACCTTGGGTCAAAACTATGGGCGGCCAACAGGGTCAAGACCACAACAGCCGCAAAAAAAGAGGCACCAATCCCCGGCTTGATGGTGGCAATGGAGCCAAAATCGACCAAGGCAATCAGAATCGATACCAAAAAAATATCCACCATGGACCAATGGCCAAAGGCTTCCAATAAGCGATAGAGCATGGTGCGATCTAAGGCCCGCCATTTGGAACGCCGCTGCACCGAAAGCACAAGATAGCTCAACACCCCAATCTTCATAACCGGAACCACAATGCTGGCGACAAACACCAGTAAAGCCAACGGCCACATGCCGCTTTCAATGAGATGCTTCACCCCGCTTAAAATGGTATCCGGTTCTCCGCGTCCCATTTTGATCACCGTCATCACCGGATAGACATTGGCTGGAATATACAAAATCACGGCAGTCAAAAGCAAAGCCCACGTTCGAGAGAGGCTTTTTGGCTTACGCGAATGCATGGCAGCCTGACAGCGCGGACAGCTTCTTAAGTCAACCGCCTGTTTGGGTATAGTCAGGCCGCACACGTGACAGCCGATCCATCCGGCTTGGGCAGCGGTCAGGATTTTTTTGTTCATGTTGACCCCGAAATCCGGTTCCAAATCATCCAAGGATCCAAGGTGGCACGAGCGGCGGCGGTAACCAAAAGCAGACCCAAAAAGGCATACAGGGCCATTCCCGGCACCACCGTGGCCATGGAGATGAGTTTGACATACGCCACAAAGATTCCCAACATGTAAACACCCACCATGGCCCAAGGGGTCACCGCATTCACCAGACGTAGCACAAGATGCGCCCCTTTAGGCAACTGTCCGAATTTCAACGGTAACAATAAATAGAGCATACCCACCAATGTCACCAGGGGAAACAACATACTGGTGCCAAAGACCAGCACCGCCAACTCCCACATTCCCGCCTTAGCCAACGCCTCAACCCCTGCAAACAAAGTATTGCCCTGCACCCGGCCCCCCAGTTTCAAGATCAGCAACGGGTTTAAGTTGGCAATCAAAAACAAAATCAATCCAGTAAGAGAAAACGCCAACGTACTGTCTAAAGTGCTGGCACGCCGTCGCAACAATTCGGCTCCACACCGCTCACAACGGACCACTCCGCCCACAGGCAATTCTGGCAGGCGATACAAGGCATCACAGTCATGACAAGCCACCAGGGCATTCATGAGGTCCGATGAATTCTTAGACAATGCTGGCATTCCATTTGACGCCCATTTGACACCGAGTTGATCTGCATCTTATAATATAGGATGGTTCATGTTAGGGCCAAACACAAAGTCTGACACCTCTTTATTTACCAGGAAATCCTCATGACGTCAAAAATCAACCTCCAGGCTTGGGATCAAAAAATCGGCATCAAGCTGACTCTGTTCATTTTGGCCGGGATCCTGTTCATTTTGGCTTTGCTGTCGATGGGTCATCTGTACACCAGTTCCCGCATAAAAAGCGAGGATACTGCCACACTCCAACTGGCGAGTCGGCAGAATATGTTGATTCAAAAAGCGGGCAAGGAGTTTTTCATTTATTTGGTAACCGGCGACCGAGCCATCAAAAAACTTGCGGAAGAGACCCTCTCGACCTTTGATCTCACCCTGAAGGCTCTGATGACAGGCGGCAATGCCCCCAACCTTCTCGACCGGGAACAGACCACCTTCGATGCGGTCCAACACCCCTCCCCTGAAACCTTGACCCAACTGCAAGCCGTTGCAACCCAATGGGAATCTTTTCAACGCAACATCCGTTCTGGTCTGGCTGGCTCTGGCGATCTGGAGATGATCAAGAAAAAACTTATCCAAGAGAGCGTCACCCTACTAGACGCCATGGAGAAGGCCGTACAACTCATAGCCAACCACTCCCAACAGAACCGCATTCAAACAGCCAGCACAAACAAGACCCTGATGGGCATTTCTTTCTTTATTATCATGACCGGATTGCTCTTTTTGGGGTGGCGTACTTGGGCTCTGATGCATCAGGTCAACCAATTTTCCTATCAGTTGGAAGAGTTTTCTCAAGGCAACCTGGATACCCCTTTCTCTGGCCAATATGTCACGGAATTGGATCTTATCGGTGAGCGGATTACCCTGATCACCCAACATCTCATCGCCTCCATGCGACAACAAAGACTCCAGGCGGCCAGCGTATTGGCTGTGATCAATGAACTGATTCCTCTCAAGGATCTTCTAGCCGAAGATTCAGCCGGTACGGTCTCGCTGGCCATGCATGGCCTGCAACTCAACGATGAACTGGATCGGGAAACCCAAAACCTCAAAATCTCCATCGACGAGGTCAAAAACAACGTCCTGTCGGTCAGCTCCGTGGCTCAAGAGCTATCGAGCAACGTCACCTCGATTGCCGCCGCGTCCGAGCAGGCCAGTGTCAACGTCTCCACCATGGCCGCCGCCGCTGAGCAGATGACCGCCAACATTGACAACGTCAACTCCAACCTTGTGCAGGTCAATCACTCTGTGAGTACAGTTTCTACGGCCATGACCCAAATGACCGCTTCACTTGGTGCGATTCGTGAACGGTGTCAACTGGCGGATCAACGGTCAGAAAAAGCCAATATCAATGCCCGTACAAGCCTTGATGTCATGAACAAACTGGCCACCGCCGCTGGTGAGATTGGCAAGGTGGTGGGCATGATCAAAAGCATTGCAGACCAAACCAACATGCTGGCGTTAAACGCCTCCATCGAGGCCGCCGGTGCTGGAGAGGCTGGCAGAGGTTTTGCCGTGGTGGCCAACGAAGTCAAGGATCTGGCCAGACAGACGGCTGACGCCACCAAAATGATCAACGAGAAAACCCGCGAGATTCAAAACAAAACCCGTGAAGCCGCCGGTGTCACGCGAGACGTCACGGCACTGATTCAACAGATCACGGAAACCAACCGCGACATCACCCGTGCTGTGGATGATCAGTCGCGAGCCGTTAGCAACATTGCCCAATCCATGCAAAATGTGACTTACGCCGCCGACGAGGTGACACGCAATGCCTCGGAACTGGGTCTAGCCTCCCAGGAAGTGGCGCGAGCCGCGATTGAGGCTGCGGCTGGCACAACAGAAATCGCCCGATCCGCATCCAATGTAGCTGTCGGGGCCGCCAATGTGGCCCATGAAATCAACATTGCCCAGGAACACACCCTGAAATTGGAACTCAGTACTGAAGAGATTTATCTCGCCTCAGTCAATGTCCAAAAAGAGCTGTTGGAATCTTTGGATCGTCTTGATTTCCTTAACGGATCCATCCATCACGCTGGCATGCTCACCAGCGTGATCCAGGAAATCAGTGACTCCCTCAAAAAGCATGAGCAAGGCTTTTCTTGTGGTGTGCCTGCTTTTGATGTACAAGCCGTAAAAAATGCCCACCTCAAATGGCTTGGCAAACTTGAACACGTCATTCGTGGTCGCGCCAAGCTCAAACCCGAAGAGGTGGCCAGCGGTCATGAATGCGTCTTTGGCAAGTGGTATGATACCGAGGGAACCTCCCGATTTGGGGCCATGTCTTTATTTCAGGAGGTTGGACGGGTTCACATGCAGGTTCACGAAACGGCCCGTTCTGTGGTCAGCAAGATGGCCAACAACAACAAAGACGGGGCACTGCAAGAAATGGAAACATTCCAGACCTTACGCGCCCAGATGTTTCATCTGCTGGATCAAGTGTTTTTGTCGGATGAAGCCAATCAGATTGTCAACGCCACGCAACAACAGGATGTCACAGTGTAAATGGCCCGGATTTCTGACCCCTTCAAGGACACCATTGATGGCCACACCCGATTATTGGGGGTGATTGGTGATCCCATTCACCATTCGCTCTCACCGGTGATGCACAATTTGGCATGCGCCCAGTTGGGATTGAATATCCGTTATCTCCCCTTTCATCTCGCTCAAAAAGAGCTGGAGGTTGGGGTTCAGGGATTGAGGGCATTGGGGGTGATGGGATTCAACGCCACGATTCCGCACAAGGAGGCGTTGGTGCCTTTGATGGACGAATTGGATCCCATGGCGCGGATGATTGGTGCGGTAAACACCGTCACCATTCTGCCCGATGGTCGTCTGAAAGGGTTCAACACGGATGCCTATGGATTCATGACAGCTTTGCGGGAACGCTTTGATAACCCTTTGGACTCCCTAGAAATTGTCGTGCTAGGAGCCGGTGGAGCGACACGGGCGGTATTGGCGGGTTTACTTGAAGCGGGAGCCAAACGCATTGTCCTAGTCAACCGGACTTATGCACGGGCAGTCGCTTTGGCCGAGCAGTTCACGACCGACTATCCCAACGCACTCATCTCGCCACAAGAGTGGTCTGCCGTCAACTCTTTTTTGCATGGCTGTCAACTGTTGATCAATACCACCAGTTTGGGTTTAGAGGGGACGGCCAGCCACACCCTGGAGCTGGCGCGTTTACCGGAAACGGCATTGGTTTATGACATTGTCTATCCCATGACACCACTCTTAATGGCCGCCAAGGTGCGCGGTCTGATGGTAGAAAACGGTTTGGGTATGTTGATTCATCAAGGGGCCAAAGCGTTCGAGATTTGGACTGGCCAAAAAATGGATGTGGAGGCGGTAAGAATATATGTCCAAAAAATCATCCACGACCGCGAAGAAAGTCCGCAAGAGCCTCTTGCAAATGAACTGCTGGGAGTTCAAAAAATGCGGTAAAGAAAACACCTGCGTGGCCGGGATCTCCGCCAAGTTTGACGGCTACTTCGGTGGCAAAAATGGCGGAAGGTTTTGTGCCTTTATCGATGGAACGGAGTGTGCCTCAGGAAAATACAGTTCTAGCTTAGAAAAGTTTACCAATCACTGCTCTAGTTGCGACTTTTATAAAAAATTGATGAAGGATTGTCTGCCTGCAGATTATCACCAATCTTTAGCACAATTATACAAAAAATAAGGAGCGCGTTTACACATGGCTGGCTCATCACCGATGATCAAAATTGCTCCCTCCATCCTTTCCGCCGATTTCTCCCGTCTCGGAGAAGAGGTACGCGCTGTGGAACAAGCTGGCGCAGATTATGTCCATGTCGATGTCATGGATGGACATTTTGTTCCAAACCTCACCATCGGACCTCTGGTGGTCGGGGCGGTTGCCAAAATCGCTACCAAACCCCTGGATGTCCACCTGATGATCTCTCCTGTGGACCCCTTTATCCCTGACTTTGTCAAAGCTGGGGCCGCGATTATTTCGGTCCATGCAGAGGCCACACTCCATCTGGATCGCACCTTGCGTCTGATCCGGGAGTTGGGTTGCAAGGCTGGGGTGGCCTTGAATCCCGCCACGCCCATTTGCAACCTCTCCTCGGTTTTGCATCTGGTGGACATGGTGGTGGTGATGAGCGTCAATCCTGGCTTTGGCGGACAGTTTTTTATCGATCATGCCTTGCATAAACTCAAAACCATTCGGCGCATGATCAACGACCGTGGCTTGCAGGTGGAACTGGAAGTTGATGGCGGAATTAAACCCGACAACATCCATGCCGCAGCTCAAGCGGGTGCGGATGTCTTTGTGGCCGGTTCTGCCGTATTTTCACAACCTGACTATACGGCCATCATCCAGGAACTACGTGCCAACGCCTCCTTGGAAGTGCCGCTCTAAAACGTCAAGAATGGTTGCTGAACGTTCTGTATACCGTAGCGTATACAACAGCTCTTCCACAGGCAAAATACCGATTCGGCCTCCAATCAATTTCTTTGTACGAATGATGGGAACACCCGTTAAACACCCCAAACCATACAGGGCCCGGTACAGGGGTTCTTTACGAATACGGGGCAGCAATCCTTCCCCAACCTGGGTAAAACGGTCTCCTCCCTGACGCCACCAGGTGTTGCTATAATCGGGATAGCTGGGAAAAATCGTATCCAATCCCTTGAATTGGGCATCTTGTACCAGTTCATCCCATAAGCTAGGCGGTCGAAAGGGGTAGAGGTAATTGGCATATAACAGTGAATCCGGGAACTCTCCGCCTGCTTCAATGGCTTCCAGGGCGAACTGCAAGACATCTTCAATGGTTTTGTCAGGGGAGATCAAGGCCTCTGGACGCGCGATGAACCGGACCCCACAGGTTTGGGCGATTTGGGCGGCTTGGGGGTTTTCTGAACAAACATAAATCGTTTTGACATATTTGGCCGTTTGCAATCCACGAATCAGATCGGTCAGCAGATTGCGACCTGCTAGGGTTTGCACCTCACCCAAAACCGGCAACACAGCGACCACATGACACTGTTCTGGGCGCATGGAGTTGGGCAAGCCTTGTAGAACTTTTGCCCCTTCGACCTTTTCGATAATGGAGATTACGCCACGGGCCCGTCTGGCATCGTTGCCTTGGTGCAGGCCATGATGATGATAGACCATGGCATCTGGTTCGTAGATCAATTGATACCCGGCCTCGATCATCGCCTTGCCCCACACTCGGTCTTCGATATTGGTCACCGTGGCATCAAAAGGGGTTATTTCCCACAATGACCGTCGTAACATACTATTGGCGTTGTGGAAAAACGTATCCTTGATCTGAACGCGACGATCTAACCCAAAGACAATCATCAGGTCACGTTTATCTACATCGTCACTGAAGGCGACTGGAATTTGACGACCATACACCCCGGCGACCTGTGGATCGGTAAAATTGCGTCGCAAGGCTGACAGCCATTGATTATCGTGCGGCACACAATGGGCAGACAGGCAGACAATAAACGCCCCGCACGCTTTTTCGATGCCTAAGTTCAAGGCGCGTCCTGGCAGATAATCCTCAATGGTGACCACATGGGTCAGAGGAAACCGTTGTGCCACTTCTACGGTGTGATCGTCGCTTTGATTGTCTACTAGGATGACTTCAAAATCTTTGAAATCCTGTTCAAAAACTCCCTGTAGACAGTGCCGGATCCACCGTTCCTCGTTGCGGGTACGGATGATGATCGAGATTTCAGGCATCAAACATCTCTGGCGTGATTAGGACATCCGCTTCGACCGCTTGAGCCAGACGACGACCGAGATATTTTATTGCATCTTTGGGAGGAATGCCTGTGCCTGGGTTGCGGTAGACAATGTGGTCTGTTGTCAAGATTTCATTTTTGGCTAAGGGAATGGCCGACACCATGGAGACATGATATTTGTGTCGCGTCACCATCTCTTGGGGGGAGACCGACTTGAGGCCACTGCCGCGCATGGTCTCGATGGTACGAATGGCTGAGATCATATCGGTGAGGGCTTGCGGTTCTAGGGAGATTTTGTGATCAAAACCAGGGAGTGTGGCATCTTTCGTAAAGTGACGTTCGACAATGGTGGCCCC
The DNA here is from genome assembly GCA_015232825.1 of Magnetococcales bacterium. Classification (GTDB taxonomy): domain Bacteria; phylum Pseudomonadota; class Magnetococcia; order Magnetococcales; family Magnetaquicoccaceae; genus Magnetaquiglobus. The sequence continues at coordinate 10,002 of JADFYY010000028.1, read as the reverse complement.
CATAGCCACTGCTGCCAGGGTTGGCAAAAAGCCGATTTCGTGGCCGGAATAGCCCACCGGAAGATTATAGCGATTTCGCAATACTTCGATCATGGCCAGATTAGAGGCTTCTGGTGGTGTGGGATAGATGGAGACGCAATGGAGCAAGGCCAAGGGGGCGTGATAAGATTGAAAAATCTCCACAGCCCGATCGATTTCGTCCCATTCGGCCATGCCTGTGGAGAGAATGGTTGGTTTTTGCAATTGGGCCACGCCATTCAGCAGTGGTAGATTGCCCAAGGAGTGACTGGCCAGTTTGTAGGTTGTCAGACCCAGATCCTCCAGAAAGGCCATAGCTGGCAGATCAAAGGCGGTACATAAGAATTCGATGCCTTGATCACGGCATTGGTTCATGATGGCTTGATAGGCGGCTCGATCCAATTCGATATGTTCGCGGATTTGCCGATAGGTGGAGCCGAATGTGGGAAAACGACCATCCTGGGCATCGAGAACCGTGCCGATGGCGAGAATATCCACGGTACGTTTTTGGAATTTGACGGCATCGGCTCCGGCTTTGGCGGCGATATCTACCATCTCTTTGGCCAGTTCCAGGGAGCCGTTGTGATTCAGACCCGCTTCGGCGATGACATATACCCTGCCTGTTTCCTGGTTGGAATTAAAAAAACGGGTGCTAGACATAAAAGACACTCCTTTAAACTATTAAAAAAAAAGAGAGGGTTTGGGAGATTCATCTCCCAAGGTTTTGCTTTTGACTTTTTAGTTAAGAAAATTAGTGGCGAAAAAATTGCGCAACATTCCAGCCGCATGACCATAGGCAATCTCTTGACCCTCCCTGGTCATACCACCCACATGAGGCGTGATGATCACCTGACTTCCCTCCCTGGCAAAATCAATCAATGGAGAGTTGGCCTTGTTGCGTACCTCATCAGCCACCACATCCGTAGCCAAACGAGCCAAAGGATTGGCCTTGAGAAAAGCTAATAAATCCCCTTCAGCCACCACATCCCCCCGCGCCGTGTTAACCAAAAGAACCTCTGGCTTCATACGTGCAAACCAATCCGCATTCACCATGTTCTGAGTTTGCTCCGTGGCATGAACATGCAAAGCAATCACATCGGATGCACTCAACAACGTATCCAAATCGGTTTGCTCCAGAGAGGAATCCTCGACCTGCTTAAAAGGATCAACCACCAATACCCTAGCACCAAAGGCCCGACAATACCGAGAAAACATCCCCCCCAACCGTCCATAACCAATAACGCCAATGGTAAGATGATCCATCTGCCTGCCAATAAAGCGCGTGTAATCCCACTCGCCAGCCTTGACCGAGTCAAATGAAGCCGGTATATGCCGCAAAGCAGACATCATCAAAGCAAACGCATGTTCCGCCGTGGAGGAGATCCGATTGATAAAAGCCCGTTCCTCAGTAAGAGCCAAAATAGGCAAACCCCGCTCCTTGACCAAAGGTTTGTCTATGTGATTGGTGCCAGTGGAAGCCGTGCAAATCACCTTTAAATCAACACCCGCATCCAACACCTCACGACCAATGAAAACATTGGACTTGTTGGGATTGGTGAATAAAACATGATATCCAGGAATGAGCTTGACCACCTCCTCCAAAGTCGGATCATCCCGATAGGTTACTTCGCCAATGGATTCTAAAATGGCTTGCACCCCGGCAATGTGACGAACCGGCGTGATGACCAAAATACGGGGTTTCATAAAACATGGTTCCTTTTAATGCTAAAAAAATTAATCCTGCGACGGTTTAGCCAATAAAATCTGCGCAATGGCAAAATCGACCCTGGAGTCAATGTTGATCCCCTTTTCCGGTGACAAAATCCATGGACGACTGTTGGCAGATCCATAACGGCGACCTTCGACCATGAGATGATCCCGTCGCAATGCATAGAGCGCGCCGCTTCGAATATAAGCATCCGGTTTGAGATCCTGACGTCGCGTTTCTGGGGTTTCTGGGAGACAGAAATCCACAATGTGATCCTCGACGATTTTTTTAATGCGAATGGGATGGTGATCCTCTAGATGGTGGACTCCAATAACGGAATCAGCCCCAGTTGCAATCAATTTCTCCAATGCCCCATCGATATCCTCAACGGTTTTCATGGGATTGGTACACATCAGTTCAATGACATAATCATAAGTCACCCCTTCATCGGCTTCGGCCCAAGCCACAGCATGCTGCATGGCGGAGACAGAACTGGCCGCGTCGGTGGAGAGATGAGCTGGACGCAAAAAAGGAGCTTCAGCCCCATGCCGAATCGCAACCTCTTGAATCTCTGGATCATCTGTTGAAACCAGATAACGAGTGATGTACCGACTGCGCCGAGCCTCGCGGATGGTGTAAGCAATCAAGGGCAAACCGTGAATAGGCAAGATATTCTTGCGCTCCACGCTTTTGGACCCCCCGCGAGCCAGAGTCAGTCCGAGAATTTTGGGTGATGAAGTGTGATTCATAATATCCTAAGCGATCTAATGTGGCTCCCCTTGTTGGCCTGATACCATCTCGATAATGGATCGACTTGTCAATAAAAAAAGAATTGCACCGATTTTGCAAATGTGATGTATACTGAAAACAACCCCCCAAATGAAATAAAATTAATCTTACAAACAAAAGCTTATAGATCATAGGTCCAGCCATGAAATTCATCGATCCACGCATTGACTTTGCTTTCAAAAAAAGTGACCTCTGCCAAGCTGGAGGATCTGACAACCTGGACCGATAGAATTTTTGACGCCGACTCATTGCAAACGGTTTTTCAATAGCGGCCAGTGATCAATTTCCGGCAACTACAGACACGGAATCTTATAATGATATCAAAACTAAATTCCTTTAACTTAAAAAGACAGATACGCCAAGCACCGCGCAACAATAATGAAGAAGAGTTGCTAAATGATTTGGCTGGACGGGTTGGTTATGGAGGCAACCCGGAACACAAACGCAATCCAGGTGATTTTGCTCTCACACCATCAAGCAGTCCGAGACCCGATAAGACGTTGTGCGATGATGCCGCCATTTTTTCCCGGTCTGAGGCTGTAGCGTTGCTCCAAAAAGGGGTGAGAAAAGGATTGATCAGTATTCGGGAGAAAAATGGCTGGCCCCAAAATATCTGGGCTGTAAGCGTACAGGGGGGACCATTGGAGGCCCAGTTAGAGAATGCTGAACGGGGTGTTTACCACGGATATCCCATGCCGCAGGCAGATCCTTTTCGGCAAGATGTGCTGAATCGGTGGTCACAATCATGAATGAATTCCTCTCCCTTAGCCCTCATTGGGAGCCTACAGAGTATGGTCCAGAGGAGATACGACAAACTTCTGGTTCTTTGTGTATTGCAATCAAGAATCAAATTGTGTCGCGCGTATACGATGATCGGGCAAAATCGGTTCGTGACACAATACGAGTCTCTAGTTATCCTTTGGCGGTTTGGCTGGCCTCTTCCTGGTGGCGTTTGTGCCGAGAGCCGACCCCAGAGAAACCCGACACTAATTGGCGTTTATCCCATGAGATGCACGGTTCTGGTCACGGATTTTTATGGCCTCCCCTGCGGTTTGAATCCGATGGTGAGACGGTCACTCTCCTCTGCACGCCCTCTGTGGCGGAAAGTAGCGAACCCATTCGATATTTGACCTTTTGTCGTGAATCCGTACCCATCGGTGTATTCACAAAGGCAATTGAATCGTTTATTCAGACTGTTTTAGCCCGTTTGGAGATAGTCGGAATTCAAAACACTCAATTGCATACCCTTTGGCGGGAAGTCACCTTGGAACGCAGTGACTCACGGACCACGGCCTATCGTACACTGGAAGCACTATTGGGCTTTGACCCGGATGACGCACCCGAATCCATTATCTCTGATCTCTTCCACTTGTCAAACGATGTTGGCGTGGCTGCTGTGGCGGAAATCGCGGCAACTCGCATCGGTCGAGATTTATCCTTAATATTGGAAAATATTGATCAAAGCATCCATTGCTCTGGTGTTTCAGGCAATCTCGCCAGTGTTCCAAAGATAGACATCAACCGGCCTGATCAACAAGATCATCCGCCTTGGAAGCGAGGCTGGTCTTTAGCACGAGCGACTCGTGCTACGCTTGGCATCAAAACAATGGCTCCACTTTCGGATCAAGATCTGGGTGATATCTTGGGTATGACAAAACAAGATTTGACGGAGGGTGTCTCACCCTTGAACGGGATGCCGTGGAGTTTAGCGATTCGGGAAGCGGATGGCCATCAGATCTATTTTTTGTTTCGGGGCAAACGTCGCGAAGGACGGCGATTTGAAGCGGCCCGATGGTTGGTTGATCTCTTGTCGGCACCGGCATGTGACCGGTGGTTGCCTGTAACTGGGACAAAGATGGCCCGTCAGAAAATACAAAGATCCTTTGCCGCCGAATTGCTCGCACCCATTGAAGGGCTGAAAGAATTTCTCGGTGATAACCTCACCGATGAGGAGCGCGTTATTGACGCAGGGATCCATTTTGGCGTCTCTCCCCTAACAATCAGAAGCCAACTATCCAATCACGGATTGATCCGTCCAGAATCCGTGGGGATCTATTGATATCCCAAGCTGTGCTATTACGACTTTACATCTGACGCCATAGATTCGAGCCAAAGTGATCTCCGCCAAGCTGGACCGATAGAATTTTTGATGCCGACTCATTGCAAACGGTTTTTCAATAGATAGCGAGTAAAACCTCCTCTTCCTTACCATCGCGTTCCAGCACCACCCGAACCTCGCGCTCATGATGGGGCAAACCCCGAACCATTCTCACCAAGGCATGACGGGAAGTAACCTCTCGATCATTAAATCTCAACACACGATCCTTGGCGCGAATCCCCCCTTTGGCAGCCAATGAATCCTCCACCACCGTCAGCACCCAAACCCCATCTTGCCGTTTATCGTCCATGGTGATACCCAGTTGCATGGGCGGGGAGGACTCTTTAGTCTCTGGGGTTCCCCAAGCAAAATCAGCGGCTTGCGGATCGATCCAAGAATCCCCCACACTCCAAGGGAGCAACGTGACCCAATCCTCTACCCCACGCTGACGCAATTGATGCGGAATGCCATACCCCATCATAATATGACCCGCTCCTGCCAAACCGACCACCAATCCGCCAGGATGGGCATCGCTCCACTTTTTGAGAGCATCGGCCATGACCCCGTCCCAAACGCTATGCGCCTCAACAAAATAATCAAAATTACCTGTCGCTGACATCATGGGATGGGATTGAAACACCTCCTCCAATCGGATGCGATGACCCAAAGGAGCGGGACACATAGGAGGCAAGGTATCGCGGGTTTCGATCTCCAAGCCAGCCAAACCCTTCTTGCGCACCGCGCTGACCGTCTCACGACGAATATTCATGGCCAGCAGAGGAATTTTTTGATCACGGGCATATCGCAAGATTGGCAAGTACAGTTCCGCATCAAATCCCCAAGTAAAGTACCACTCCACTGCGTCCAAAAAGGCCTCTTCGGTCAACTCTCCGGCCACCCAGCGGTCCAGTTGAGGCTGCAAATGACGCGGAAACATCTCCATGGCCACCGCCAACTTAAGCGCACGGGCCTGCAATTGACGAATCACATTCAATTGAATGGCATGATGGGCCGGGTTGTCATGTGACTCCCCCACCAGCACAATTCGATGCATGGCCAATTGATCCGCCATCTGCTCCACCGTCACGGGGGCGCGGTCGGACAAACGCAGAATGACATCTTCGTCAATCGGAATCATGGCCATGAAACTCCATTGCAATAAAATCACACTCAACAATAACGGCACAATAATCATTCTTTATTTACATCCATTGCCTAAATTCACCCTGCAACAACGCCATCACTTGACCCTTCACCCTAGGATCCACAAACACCCGCACCAAACGCCGCCGACTGACGCCCAAAAAATGAATCCGCGTTGAGACCGCCTCGGCTGGCAATACATGTCCCATCCCGTCGATCACATACACCGGATCAGACCGACCTGCAGCATATTGCAAATGGGCATAAGGGGCGCGATCCAAACGATCCACTTGCACCAACAGCCGCAAAGGAACCTCTCGCATCCAGCCCGAATCCCCATCTCGTACCGTCAAAAGAGTATCCCCATGTTGTTGAAAAAATTGCTCTATCGCCTCAGCAATCGCTTCATCATGAATGATTTCTGTCTTGATTCGCCGCCCAGACTCTTCTTCAGAGGGTAAATGCCACACAATCCGCCGATAGATCGGAACACGATCCCGAAACATGCGACACTTCCAACGCAATTCGGCCTGCGCAGGGGTGACAGGATCCATCTCTGCCCAATGGCCAATGGCATAATCGACCACCGTGTCATCCAGCCGCAAGAAATCCGCCAATGCAGGTTCTAAAGCCAAACTCATGGACTCCAAAAAACGAACCAGCACGGGTGGTGTTCCAGGTGGTGGACCTTTTTCCAAACGCCACAACCAGCCAAGCAAACCAAACAGATGGATCAATAACGCCTCAAAAGCCCGAACTGTTTTATGATCATAAACCTGTCGATACATGTCATCGCGTGCCGCCACATAACTCTCCAAGGCGGCAGGCCCCTTGGAAAGATCCACACACAGCCGCACCACACCATCCATCTCCCGGACCTGCAAGCTGTGCAGCAACCATTCCAGATCATAACGACCATACGATACCCCGGTAAAATGGGCATCACGCAAGAGATAATCCATCCGGTCGGCGTCTAACTGACTAGAGATCACCTGACGCCCAAAACGGGGAGGCTCCCGCATCCCAGCCAACCCCCAAACCGCACCGAGTCCATGAATAAAACGGGCCTCATCCAATCCCAAACGATCACAGTGGCGACGAATGACCGCTCGAATCGAATCCGAATGGGTGACAATGCGCCATCCCCGCGCCTCATGACTTTCTAGGCCAGGATGAAGATAATCAAAAACATGGGAATAGGGACCATGGCCAATGTCGTGAAACAACGCCGCCACCTTGACTTGCAACATCTCCGCACGTTGCAACAAGGGAGGTGCCTGAGTATCGGAGTGACCCTCCAGATTGGCCAGGATGCGCTTGGCCAAATGCATCACACCCAAGGCGTGGGAAAAACGAGAGTGTTCAGCAGAAGGATAAATTCGCGCGGCAGGCCCCAGTTGACGAATACGACGCAAACGCTGCATTTCCGGGACATCGATCAACTCCAGCACCAAAGCATCCCCCCAGTCGGCTGGAGCCGAAGCGGGTCCGTCACGCTCCCGATGCAAGGAGATCATGTTGTGTACTGCGTCACGAAAAACCTTACGTGTCATACTAGGGGCAAACCTTGCAAAATTCCCCAGGCCCGCCGATATTTTTTCAAACGCACCCAATCCTTCTCCTGGCACTGATGATTCAAACGCCGGATATCCATGTTGTCCTCCAGGTCCAAAAGCTTGATGCGACGCGCCATGGGATGTCCATGAATTTTTTGGATATACTCCTCATAAGAGACCTCCTCCCGATGGGTCAGATGATTCAAGGCATCCAGAATCGTCTCCGAAAACCCCATGGCCCGCAGATCCTCAAAGGTAATACTCGTATCCTCCACCACGTCATGCAGCACCGCCACAATACGCTCCTCCTCCCGCTCCAACCGGAGCATCAAGCGCAAAGGATGGAGGATATAAGGTACACCAGCCTTATCTTTCTGTCCCATATGGACCTGCACTGCCAAGGCAATCGCTTGCTCCAAAGTGGCCATGTTTGTCTCTTTAGTTGGTTAAACCACTGCCAGCATCCGCGAGAGAGCTTTTCCGGCTGAAATCGCCACATTCGTTGGCACGGAGATGACATTGACGACCTCACCGGCCACCAAATTCTCCAACGTCCAACATAAATGTTGGGCATCGATGCGAAACATAGTAGAACACATACAAATGGTCGGACAAAGAAAATAAATCCCTTTGTCAGGCATTTCGTTTTTAAGCCGGTTGACCAGATTCAATTCCGTACCAATGGCCCATTGAGATCCAGCCGGGGCCTCCCTTACGGTTGTCTGAATCAATTCAGTCGAGCCGCGATAGTCCGCCATGCGGCATACATCAAAGCTACACTCAGGGTGAACAATGACCTGAATGCCAGGAATCCGAGCGCGAAACAGATCAATATGGGCCGTTTGAAACATCTGATGGACCGAACAAAAGCCGTCCCAAAGAATCACCTTGGCCCGTCGCAGGGTATCGGGGTCAATGCCACCATTGTTCTGGGTTGGATCCCACACCACCATCTCTTCCAACGGGATGCCCAAGGAGAACGCGCTAATGCGGCCCAAGTGTTGATCGGGAAAAAACAACACCTTCTCCCGTTGCGAAAAGGCCCATTGCAAAATTTTGACCGCATTGGACGAGGTACAGACCACCCCACCATGCTCCCCGCAAAACCCTTTGAGGTCTGCCATGGAGTTGACGTAAGTGATTGGAGTCACTTCACGTTCCACATCCATGATTTCGCCCAAGGCACGCCAAGCCTCTTGTACACGGGGCAGATCGGCCATGTCGGCCATCGAGCATCCAGCCGCCATATCTGGTAAAATCACCGTTTGATGGGGCGCGGAGAGGATATCGGCCACCTCAGCCATGAAATGAACCCCGCAAAAGACGATATACCGGGCATCGGATCGTTGCGAGGCCAACCGGGAGAGCTTGAGTGAATCACCGGTCAGATCGGCAAACTTATACACCTCCTCCCGTTGATAATGATGACCCAGAATCACACACTCGGCTCCCAAGGTCTCCTTGGCAATACGAATACGGGTATCCAATACGTCATCGGAGAGTTCATAATAAGGCTCCAAAGGGATCATCAGCGTTTTCCTTTAACCATGAGCAAAACCAAAACGATGCAAGAGTCTATCAATCCTTGGGAAGAACTGAAAGAGGCTTTGCGACATCAAGCCTTAGCGAGCGGATTTGACGTGGCCGGATTCGCCCCTCCCCACCCCCCACCCTACAGCGATCATTTGCCAGAATGGCTCAAACAAGGGTGTCATGGTGGGATGGCCTGGATTGCACGCCAACCCGAACGCCGGATGAATCCCCAACAGCTTCTGCCGGGAACAGGGGTGGTTCTGGTGGTTGGCATCAACTATCGCCCTCCACCCACGAAAACCCACTCCCCTTTTGCCGCCTATGCCTGTCACGATGATTATCATACCCTGTTAAAAAAACGGGTCCAGGAGCTCGGTCGCTGGTTAGAGGAAAAAGTGGGCTCGCCCATTGCGCACCGCGCTTTTGTGGATAGTGCCCCGGTGCTGGAAAAACCATTGGCCGTGGCAGCCGGGTTGGGTTGGCAAGGCAAGAACGCCCTGTTGGTATCCCGTCATTTTGGTTGTTGGCTGTTGTTGGCAGAACTTTTTCTCGCATTGCCTCTGCCACCGGATTCACCAGAGACCAACCATTGTGCCACTTGTGACCGATGCCTACGCGCCTGTCCAACCGACGCCTTAAAAACGCCGTATCAACTCGATGCCTCACGCTGTTTGGCTTATTTTACCGTCGAGAGTCATGACCCCATTCCGCTTGAATACCGGAAGGCCATGGGTCTGCGGATTTTCGGTTGTGATGCCTGCATCACGGCCTGTCCGTGGAATCGATTTGCCCCGGTCACTCAAGAGAGAAACTTTTTGCCTCGAGGGGAGTTACTTTTCTCTTCGATGGTGGATTGGGCGAGGCTGGACGCCGATGAATTTGCGAGACTTTTTGATCAAACCCCGATCCAGCGTTTAGGGGTGATCCGTTTTTTGCGTAATGTCGCCATCGCCTTGGGTAACTGGCATCACCCACAGGCATTATCCGCCCTAGAAGGACTGTTACACCATGAAAGCCCATTGGTTCGCGAACATGCGGCCTGGGGGATCGGCAATCTTGGGGGCTTCCCCCCCAAAAATTATTAAAAAAAAAGGGTGGAGGGGTCTGGGGAGGCGGTTCACCGCCTCCCCAGGAATGTCAAACGCACGGACAAATAA